>NZ_JBHWIQ010000003.1:0-205366 GCF_042732055.1 Streptomyces sp. NPDC059816 | reverse complement strand
TGTTGTTTTTTTTTTTTTTTTTATTTTCTTTGTTGTTGTTATCGATGTTTAACAGGGTTGGGTGAAGTGGGGTGGGGGGTTTCTTGTTCCCCCGGTCCCGCCCGCGCCACTGTGGATCCCCCGACCCCCTGCGATCGCCCGCCGCTCACCAGTGGACGACGACCCCGTCACCGACGCGGACCTCGTCGAAGAGCGCCGCGATCCCGCCCCGGTCCCGTACGTTCACGCACCCGTGCGAGGCGCCGCCGTACCCGTTCGCCGCGAAGTCCGCCGAGTAGTGGACCGCCTGCCCGCCGCTGAAGAACATCGCGTACGGCATCGGGGTGTCGTACAGCGTCGACCGGTGGTCGCGGGACTTCAGGGTCACCCGGAAGGCCCCCTCGCGGGTCGGGGTCACCGACCCGCCGAAGCGGACGTCCAGGGTGGTCCGCACCTTCCCGTCGACCATCCAGCGCAGGGTGCGTGAGGTCTTGCTGAGGCACAGCACCCGGCCCGTCAGACAGCGCGGGTCCGGTCGGTCCGGGTCGTCGGTCGGACGGACCCGTTCCGGATGGAGCTCCGCGGGCCCCGGCCGGGACGTCATCGCCGTCAGCCGGGCCCAGGTGACCGTGTCCACGGAGCCGGTGCCGGGCAGTCCCCGCTTGCCCTGGAAGCCGCGCACCGCAGCGGCCGTCAACGCTCCGTACGTCCCCGTCGGCGCCGCGGCGAGCCAACCGATCGCCCGTAGCCGGGCCTGGAGCCCGCGCACCGCGACCCCGGAGTCACCCACCCGCCAGAGCACCTTCGGCGGCGGCGCGGACGTCCGGGGCGCGGACGGTGCGGACGGTGCGGACGGCGTGGGCCGAGCGGACGGCACGGACGGTGCGGGCCGGGTGGACGGCGGGCCGCCGGGTGCCGTCGGGACGGAGGGGGCGCGGGAGGTCGACGCGCCGGGCCCCGCGGTCCGGGCCGCACCCGGCGTCCGCGGCGTGCACCCGCCCGCCACGCTCACCGCCACGAGGGCCGCGAGGACCGGCACCACCACCCGCCGCGCCCCCGCGGGCCCCGCGCTCCGGCCGGTGTCGCCGCCCGGCCCCACCAGGTGTCGTCGCATGCCCCTCCCCCTTCGGTGCCCGCGCCCGCACCGGTTCCGGTTCCGGTGCCGGCCCTCAGGGTGATGCTCCCCACGGCCGGGTGGTCGTGAACGCGGGCGGATTCCGTTTCCGGCCCGCATGCTGACGGGAACAGACCGGTGACCTGCGGGAGGTGCGGGAATGACGGCGCGAGAGTCGGAGTCCGGTCTACCCATCGAACCGGTGTACGGCCCCGAGGCGCTCGCGCACTGGGACCCCGACCGGCAACTCGGCCGGCCCGGCGCCTACCCCTACACCCGGGGCGTCTACCCCACGATGTACACCGGCCGACCCTGGACCATGCGCCAGTACGCGGGCTTCGGCACCGCCGCCGAGTCCAACGCCCGCTACCGGCGCCTCATCGAACACGGCACCACCGGGCTCTCCGTCGCCTTCGACCTGCCCACCCAGATGGGCCACGACAGCGACGCCCCGATCGCCGCCGGAGAGGTCGGCAAGGTCGGCGTCGCCGTCGACTCGATCGAGGACGTGCGGGCGCTGTTCGACGGCATCCCGCTGGACCGGGTCTCCACGTCCATGACGATCAACGCCCCCGCGGCCCTGCTGCTGCTCCTGTACCAACTGGTCGCCGAGGAACAGGGCGTGCCCGGCGGGCAGTTGACGGGCACGGTGCAGAACGACGTCCTGAAGGAGTACGTTGCCCGGGGCACGTACATCTTCCCGCCCGGCCCGTCCCTGCGGCTGACCGCCGACCTCTTCCGCTACTGCCGGACGGAGCTGCCCCGCTGGAACACCATCTCCGTCTCCGGCTACCACATGGCGGAGGCGGGTGCCTCACCCGCGCAGGAGGTCGCGTTCACCCTCGCGGACGGCGTCGCCTACGTCCGCACGGCGCTCGCCGCGGGGATGACCGTGGACGAACTCGCACCCCGACTGTCCTTCTTCTTCGTCGCGCGCACCACCCTCCTGGAAGAGGTCGCGAAGTTCCGGGCGGCCCGGCGGGTGTGGGCCCGACTGATGCGCGAGGAGTTCGGCGCCCGGGACCCCAAGTCGCTGATGCTCCGCTTCCACACCCAGACCGCCGGTGTGCAACTCACCGCACAGCAACCCGAAGTGAACCTCGTCCGGGTCGCCGTCCAGGCCCTGGCCGCCGTCCTCGGCGGCACCCAGTCCCTGCACACCAACGCGTTCGACGAGGCCATCGCCCTGCCCACCGAGAAGTCCGCGCGCCTCGCGCTGCGCACCCAACAGGTCCTCGCCCACGAGACGGACGTCCCCGCCACCGTTGACCCCTTCGCCGGCTCCTACGCGGTGGAACGGATGACCGACGACCTGGAGGACGAGATCGCCGACCTCATGCGACGGGTCGAGGACCTGGGGGGCGCGGTCGCCGCGATCGAACAGGGCTTCCAGAAGGGCGAGATCGAACGCAACGCCTACCGGATCGCCCGGGAGACCGAATCCGGCGACCGGATCGTCGTCGGGGTCAACCGTTTCGCCCTGGACGCCGAGGACCCCTACGAACCGCTGCGCGTCGACCCCGAGATCGGTGCCCGCCAGGCCCGTCGGCTGGCCGCCCTGCGCGCCGAACGGGACCGGTCCGCGGTGGACCGGGCCCTCGCCGAACTCCGCGGGGCCGCCCGGGGGTCGGCCAACACCCTCTACCCGATGCGGACCGCGCTGCGCGCCCGCGCCACGATCGGCGAGGTCTGCGGCGCCCTCCGCGAGGTGTGGGGGACGTACGAACCCACCGAACGCTTCTGAGCGCGCGGGTCCGGCGGCGGAGCGCAGCGAGCGGACGGGAACGAACGGGCCGGTCACCCGCCGGTGTGTCTGGCGGGCCCGGTGTGTCTGGCGGGCCCGGTGGGACCGCCTCCCGGACTCCGGCTCCTGGGCGCCGCGGGGGAGCGGCACCGGCACGGCGGGCGCCGGTACGGCCCGGGACCCCTGCTCGTAGGTGCGCGCATGGGCCTTGCACAGCCAGTACGTGGGGCCCTCCGGGGTGGTCACCTTGTTGAGGCCGCCCCACTCCTCGGCGGGGTCGAGCTCCCTCAGCAGGGCGTGCATCCGGCGGTGCTCGGCGTGGTCCACGGCCTGCACCGTGGAGCGGGACCCCGACTCGCCCAGCCCGCGGCGCAGTTCCTCCGGCAGCCCGTCAAGAAGGGCCTTCAGCACGTCCACGTCGTCCTTCATGGCCTTGCCCAGTTCCTCGGACACCGCGCCCAGCGCAGCGCCGAACACCGGCACCACGAACTTCAGCGCCTGCAAGGTCCGGTGGACGTACGGCAACACCGTCTCCGTGAACGCGCCGTGCGCCGGGAGTTCGTAAGGCTCCACGCCCTCCAGCAGGTGCCACTCGCCGGGCGCCTCGCAGCACAGGTGGAGCTGGAACACCTCGCCGGGCAGCAGCGCGTGGCCGGCCTCCCGCCTGGTCAGCCGTCGCACCCACACCGGGCTCGGGCACAGCACCTCCTGACGGGACTGCTCGCGGCGCAGCGAGTGGAGGAACCCGCGCTGCTGCTCGGCGAGCATCGCGGTCAGCTCGGCGTGCTGCGTCCGGTCGGTGCGCTGGAGGGAGTCCACCCGGGCCACGAGGTCGCTCAGCATCCGGTGCGACTCGCGGTCGCCCGGCCGTTCGATGCCCTGGAGCAGGAACGGCACGTCGACGTCCCACAGGTGCTCGGGGCACTCGATGCGTTCCCGCGGCGGGTCCATCGTCAACCGGTGCACCAGCTGTTCGGGCCGGAACTCGTGCGTGCAGGGCCGTCCCAGGTCGTCGTGGTGCGGACACGGCACCAGCCGCGTGATGTCCAGCCCCGGATAGCGCAGCAGGGTCTGCTCGAACCCGTCCTTGAGCACCGCGAAGAAGTCGTACGGGTACGGTCCGCGTACCCGTAGCTCCGCCGACTTGGCGTGCCGGTCCACCGTGATCAGCGCCGCGTGCTCGCCGTCGGCGTGTTTCAACAGCGCACCGGACCGCCAGCGCACGGGCGTCGAGAAGCGGTGTTCCCGGGCGATGAACCAGGTCGGGATGCCGGGCGGAACGGTGTGCAGCCGGTAGCGCAGCCGTAGTTCGCGCTGGCCCGGGCCGCCGCCGTAGCGGTCCCACTCCGCCGTGTACTCCGGTGGCTCCCAGGGCAGCAGCTCCACCACCAGGCTCGCCGTCTTGTCCACCGTTCGGTACGACAGGTCGAAGTTCTCCATCATCCGCACGAAGTGCCGGCGCAGCGAACGGTCCACGTCCCGCCACAGGGTGTGCCCGTACGCGTGCCGGAACAGCCCGCCCTCCCTCAGCACCTCCTCGGAGTCGAGCACCCGGCTGATGTACCCGGTGAGCCACTGGGGGCGCAGCACCACCAGGTCGCACAGCTCCTCGTCGTCGGGGTAGGAGAGGAGGTCGCCCAGGCTGTGCAGGGCGGCGGCCAAGGAGTCCTGGTGCGAGGCGTCCCGGACACCGGCCCCGGCGAGCAGGTCGTTCAGCTGCTCCGGTGAGATGTGCTTCTCGGGGTGGGCCCGTACGGCGTCCGCCGCGCGCAGCCAGGTGCGGGGCCAGGACGCACCCATCAGCGGCAGCCGCGCCACCTCCTGCCGGACGCGTTCCCGGACCTCGTCCACTCCCTGGCCGCTCGCGCTGTCCGCGCTCATGCTGCCGATGATCAGCCCCGGGTACGTCTCCCGGAGTTCGCTGAGCGGCAGGTCCGGCGGGCGCGGGCCCAGGTGGGTGGCCACCAGCAGCACGGGGGCGTGCGGGGCGCGGGCCTTGATCATGTCCAGCCAGTAGTGCAGCTTGCTGGCCTCCCAGCCGATCTGCGCGTCCCAGAGCAACAGGAACAGGGACCGGTCGGTGAGGAAGAACTGGTGGGTGGCGTGGTAGATCTCCTGCCCGCCGAAGTCCCAGGTCGCCAGGCGCATGGTGACGGGCTCGTCCGGGTCGGGCGGGCTCGGGTGCGGCATCGTGAGCCTGCCGACGGTCAGTCCGTGGGTGCTGTCCTCGTGCGGGTCGTGGTCCTCGCCGCGCAACGCCTTGAGCAGGGAGGTCTTCCCGACCCTGCCCTCTCCGACCACGACGACCTTGGACGACCACTGGCGGACGGCGTCCGCGTCCAGGTCCCGCAGGAAGCTGAGTACGGCGGGTGTGCCCGCGGCGACGATCTCGGGGGGTGGGGTGGTGAGGGAGTTGCCTGCGAGGCCGATCCTGACCAAGTGCTCCAGCCGACCCATCCCGGTCGGCAGTTCGGTCAGTCGGTTGTGGTTAAGCGTCAACCGACGAAGGCTTCGTAACCTTTTGAATCCTGTGGGGAGCTCAGACAAGTTGTTGCGTTCGAGCCAGAGCTCCGACAACGAGGTGAGGTCGGTGAGCCCCGCCGGCAGGGACTCCAGAGCGTTGAAGCTCAGGCGGAGATGGGTCAACTCACGGAGGCGGGAGAGGGAATCCGGCAGCTGGGCCAGCATGTTCGTGGCCGCGCTGAACTGCCGCAGGTGGGAGAGGTCGCCGATGCTGTCGGGCAACATCGCCAAGCGATTGTGGTCCAGCACGAGGTGCCGCAGGTTGACGAGCTTGCCCAGGGAATCCGGAACGGAGTGAAGCCGGCAGTCCACGATGTTGAGGTCTTCGAGTTGGGTGAGGTCGAAGAGCCAGTCAGGTAGGCGGTGGAGTCTCAAGTGATCGATGTAGAGACGCTTCAGACGGCTCAGCCCCCTGATCGACTCCGGGAGCTCGGTCAGGCCCAGTCCTGGGAGCACCAGGGTGTCGCTCCTGGAAATCCGACACTGCCTGATCAGCCATTCTGCTTGCGCCGTACTCGGTACCTGTCCCCGCTCTACGTACATTGCCCCGCCCCCGATCCGACGCGGGAGCCCGCACGCCCCCGCACTCACGAATTTACGGGTGACCACTGACAGTCGCCGTCCGTTCACGGAAACGGGGCGGTGCCTGCCGATCCAGGCCGGGAGGTACCGACCAGGGACCCTGTCGGGTTGTCGTACTTTCATGCGACACTCCGGCTCATGCTCGGTGTCACAGACCTCTCCGCCTACCTCGTGGGCCTCGTCCTCATCATCCTGCTGCCGGGGCCGAACTCCCTGTACGTGCTGTCGGTCGCGGCCCGTCAAGGCGTGCGGCGCGGGTACACCGCCGCCGCCGGGGTGTGGGCGGGGGACCTGGTGCTGATGACCCTGGCGGCGGCGGGCGCGGCCTCGCTGCTCCAGAGCAACGCCGTGCTGTTCGGCATCGTGAAGTTCGTGGGCGCCGGATACCTGGCCTGGCTGGCGATCGGGCTGCTGCGGACCGCCTGGGCGATGTGGCGGGGCCGGGACGACCGTACCGACGAGGTCGGGGCCGGGGTCGGTGCCGATGGGGCCGCCCCCGTGGCGGGTGAACGTCCGTTCCGTCGGGCCTTCATGATCAGTTTGCTGAACCCGAAGGCCATCCTGTTCCTGATCTCCTTCTTCGTGCAGTTCGTGGACCCCACGTACGCGTACCCGGCCGTGACGTTCGTGGTGCTCGGCAGCTGCCTCCAGGTCGCCAGCGCGCTGTACCTGTCCGTGCTGATCTTCGGGGGCTCCCGGCTGGCCGAGCTGTTCCGCAGCCGCCGCCGGCTGTCGGCCGGGGCGACCACGGCCGCGGGTGCGCTGTTCCTCGGGTTCGCGGCGAAGCTCTCCACCGCGGGGGTGTAGCGCGTACGTCAGTGGTGCCAGAAGCGACCGCCGACGTTGTCGATCATCCGTTGCAGCACCTTCAGCGCTGCGACGTACTCCTCGTCGGACACCCCGTCGTGGATGGTGGCCATGCGTCCGGCCTGGAACTCGGCGGCCTTCTTCCGCAGCGTCTCGCCCGGGTCGGTGATCCGGATGCGCTCGTTCTCGTCCGACCCGGCCAGTCCGCGGCTGACGAGGTCCCGCGTCTCGGCCTCGATGCCCTCCTCCCCGACGTCGAGGTAGCCGCCGAGGAACGCGGCGAGGTCCTTCAGGTCGCGGCCGTCCGGGTGTTCGGCGAGTTGGTTGAGGACCCACCACTGGGGCTGGGTCAGTCCCTGCTCGGCCAGGCCCGCCCGGATGTAGGGCACCACGGCCTCGTACGTGGCCCAACTCCAGTAGCCGATCGGCTGGCGGGCGAGTCCCTGGTCATCGTGTGTGTATTCCATGTCCATGACCGTAGAACCTCAACCAAGATTGAGGTCAAGCGTTCCCGAGCGCGGACCGGGCCAGGGGGCGGCGGACGCCCACCAGGTCGCGCCCCGATAGGGGCGCGGGGAACTGCGCAAAGCCGCAACGCACCCGCACGGGGACAGCGCACCCGCAGCGGAACGCACCCCGATCGAGGAGCGGAGCACCGCTGGTCGTCATCCGAGCGCGGCCCGCTTGACGGCCCGGGCCCGCCGAGCGACCCGACGGACCGTCGCATTGCGGGGGATGAAGGCGAGCTGCGGCGCCGCCCCACCGGGCAGGCCGAGCGCGGTGAGCCGACGCTTCTTGAAGTACCGCAGGGCGGGGCCGCCCTGGTGCTGCCTCAGATACGCCTCGGCCTCGGCGCGGCGGCCGGGGTGGACCTTCGGCTGCATCGCGAAGCCGACGGCGGTGACCAGGGCGTTCAGTTCGTCCGCGGGGACGTCCACCGGCGGTGCGGTCGGTTCGGCCAGGTCGGGCAGGAGCGCGTCGGCCAGGGTGACGGGTACGCGGTTGCTGTTCTGGTACGGGGTCAGCCGCTCCAACAGCAGCGCGGTGCCGACCCGCGCGACCGGCAGCCCGTAGAGCGCGGACGCGGTGAACAGCGCCGTCGAGAAGCAGCCGACGACGAGCGCGGGCCGGTTCCGCCGGTACAGGACCTCCGCGAGGACCGGCCGGTCCAGCACGGTCAGTTCGACGTCCAGTTCCCCCGCCGCCTCCTCCAGGCGCCGCGAGAGCCGGGCACCGGCGGTGGGGTGCGGTTTGAGGACGATCCGCCGGTGGCCCAGGGCGACGGCGCCCCGCAACATCTCCAGGTGCAGGTCCTCCTCCTCGTCGACGGTGAGGATGCCCAGGGCCGACAGGTACTGGCCGAGGAGCAGCGCGGGCCCGCCGCCGGGCGGTTCGGGCCCGGACAACGGCCCTGCCTCGTCATCGAGTTCGGCGAGGACCTTCAGGAACGCGTCCGTCGGGACGATCCGCGCGGGCACCCCGAACTCGGCGAGCAGCAGTGGCCGCAACCCGGGCACCAGGTCCAGGTGCAGCAGGGCGTGCACCCGGGTGCCGATCAGCGGGTCGAGCCGGTCCCGGGTGGGCCCGTAGCTCATCAGCCCGTCCGCGTACACGTGCACCGGCGCGTCCGGGAAGATCCGCATCACCGCCATCGCCGGGTTGACGTGCGGGGACTCCACGACGAGCGTGACCTCGTCCTCGCCCAGGTGCCAGGCGAGCCGCAGGTACCGTTCCCACAGCGGGACGTCGTCGGTGCGCGGTGACCAGCCGCTCGGGTGGAACGGGGCGATCGTCGCGTTCCACGAGCGGACCTCGTCGAAGCGGGCCCGCAACCGTGCGAAGCCGGGGGCGGCGTCCAGCGCCGGCGAGGTCTCGGGCACGGCGGCGTTGTTGCAGACCAGCAGGACCGTCCGGTCCGCCGGCGGCAGCAGGCCCGCGTCGAGCGCGGCGGCGAGGGTGGCCGCCCCGTACGCGGTGGACGCGAGCAGGACACGGGTGCTCACGCGCTGGCCCCCGCAGCGGCGGGGCGACGGCGCAGCCTGCGCAGCCGGGTCGAGCGCGTGACGTCCATCGCGTCGAGCACCCCGTCCAACACCGCGGGGGGCATGCGTCGCAGCGCAGCCGCGCTCATGACCTTGAGTTTGCGCGCCACGTCCGGTTCGAACCTTTCGATCGTGCTGAGGTGATGGGAAATGATGGCGCAGTACGTGCGCACGGCTTTCGGAAGGAGTTTCTCCGCCTCGGGGTCCTCGGCGGTTTCCCGGAGGACCTGGTCGAAAGCGCGAATGAAGTCGAGTTGCCGGACATCACCGATCTGCGTGAGCGATGACGATATTCCGCGCCGGTAGAACACCCCGAGGAGTCCGGTGATCGCCATGGATTGCGCCTCGCGGTGCAGCCGCCAGATCCACGGCCGGTCCTCCGCGGTGCGCAGCCCGTCGGTGAAGTGGAGCAGCCCCCGCTCCAGCAGCCGGCGGTGGTACGCGCCGGCCCAGGCGTACGGGTAGTCCACCGAGGTCGTGCGGTCGGCGGGCAGGATCAGCGAGCGGGGGTCCAGCACCTCGCCGCGCCGCCCGTGCGGAACGCGCCGCGGCGCCCGGGACCGTCCGGTGCTCTGCACATGGTCGGTGCGCACGAAGTCGCAGCCCAACCCCTCGATGACGGAGAGGAGTTGGTCATAGTAGTCGGGGGCGACCCAGTCGTCGCCGTCCAGGAACGTGAGGTACGTGCCGCGGGCCGCGTCGATGCCCGTGTTGCGGGCGGTGGCCAGTCCCCCGTTCTGTTCGTGTCGCAGGAGCACCGCGCCCGGCAGGTCCCGCGCGGCCCGTTCGAGGAGTTCCCCGGTGCCGTCCTGCGAGCAGTCGTCGACCAGGAGGAACTCCCTGTCGCCGCGGGCGTTCGCCCGCAGGCTCCGCAGGGTGTCGGGCGCATATTGCCGCACGTTGTAGAACGGCACGATAACGGAGAGCTTGACCACCCGGCCGACGTTATGCGGATGTCCGGCATTCGTCTTGACTCGGGGACGCATACCCGGTGAACGGCATGTGGCAGAACGGTTAACCGAACGCGCTCCCCGGTGTTCCCGAGGTCAATTGGTGAATCCGCGGTGTGCTGTTCACCCTTTGTTGTACTCGGGTTGGGCCGCGCCTCCGCATTGCTTCCTAGCGTCCTCGGTGTGCCAGCAAGTACCTCGAAGTCCCCGCGGGTCGCCGTACTCGCCGATTCCGACACCCGGTGGAAGTGGGGCGCCCTCACCGCGCACCGACTCGTCCCCGGCGGACGGCTCGACGGCCACCTCCTGCGCGGCCGGGCCACCCCGACGCCCCGCCAACTCGGCGAGGTCGACGAGGCCGGGGTGCGTCCCGACTCCGTCACGGAGGCCACCGCCGCGGAGTTCCTCGCCACCATGGCGCGGGAGCGTTACGACGTGGTCGTCCTCGCCCTGGTCGGCGGTGGCGTCCAGGCGATGCTGCACGGCCTCACCCACGCCTGGCGGGGCCGGGAACGGCGCCCCGTCGTCGTCACCGGTTACGTCGGCGTCGTCTACGAGAAGCTGACCGACGGGCTGCTGCTGCGGCACGGCGCCGATCTGGTCCTCGCCAACTCCCGCCGCGACGCGGAACGGTTCCGTGCGGTGTACGAGGGCGTGGGCGCAGACGCCTCCGCCGTGGTCGAGGTG
Organism: Streptomyces sp. NPDC059816; assembly: GCF_042732055.1. Lineage (NCBI taxonomy): Bacteria > Bacillati > Actinomycetota > Actinomycetes > Kitasatosporales > Streptomycetaceae > Streptomyces > Streptomyces sp. NPDC059816. Next base: position 194,938 of record NZ_JBHWIQ010000003.1, on the reverse strand, counting down.
GCGCTGCCGTTCCTCGGCGGCGCGCCGTACCGCCCCGCCGACCCGTACACGGTGGTGTTCGCCGCCCAACCCTCCGTACCGGCCGCTCGGGCCGACCGGGTGTACCTCCTGGAGCGACTGGTCCGGCACGCCCGCCGGCACCCGGACCGCGAGGTGCTGCTCAAGCTGCGCTCCCGGCCCGGCGAACACACCACCCACGTCGAGGAACTGCCGTACCAGAAGCTCGTCCGCGGCCTGCGGCCCCCCGCCAACTTCCGGCTCGTGTACGGGCACATGGGCGAGGTGCTGGACCGTGCGGACCTGCTCGTCACCGTCAGCTCCACCGCCGCGCTCGAAGGGCTGCACCGGGGGGTGCCCACTGCGGTCCTCACCGACCTCGGGGTGCGCGAAGCGCTCGGCAACCACCACTTCGTGGGCTCCGGCTGCCTCGTCTCCTGGGACCGACTCGACGCGGGGCGGGTGCCGGTGGCCGACCCGCGCTGGACGCAGCGGAACGGGGTGGCGCCCGGCGACGCGTACGACACGGCGTTCGACGCGGCGCGGGGGCGGATCGCGGTGCTGCTCGGCGGGACGGGGCCAGGGGTGCTCGCGCCCTATTACGGCGCCCGCACCGCGCCGGGGTACCTGCCGGGCCTCCTCGCCCGGTACCACCTGGGTGTTGACGGTGCGCCCCTTGCCGGGGTGCCGGGCGGGGGTCGGGCTTCCGGGCCGGTGCGGCAGGTGGTGCGGCGGGCTGCGCGGGGGGCTTATCGGCACGGGGTGCAGCGGGTTGCGCCGGTCGTGCGGCGCTTGGGGGAGCTGTGAACGCGGTTGCTCCCGGGTGCGTGGTGGTTGCCCGCGCAGTTCCCCGCGCCCCTTGGGTGCGTTTCGCCGGGGGTGCGTTGTCCGGTTGGCCTGCGTCCCGTGTTCGCGCAGTTCCCCGCGCGCCTTGGGTGCGTCCCGGTGGGGGTGCGTTGTCCAGCTGGCCTGCGTCCGGCGTTTGCGCAGTTCCCCGCGCCCCTTTGGGGGGCTGCGGGTGTCTCGGCGGGGTGCGCGCCCTGTACCGGGCCCCGTCAGGGGCGCGGGGAACTGCGCGAGCAACCACGACGGACCCGTCACCCGAGCGACGAGGCGGGAGCGCCCCGACCGAGGGGCGCGGGGAACTGCGCGAAACCACCGCGCACCGCACCACACCGCAGCCACCTGGAAGGACGGACCGATGACCGTACGCGCCCCCCACCCGGCAAGGGTCTTGGCCGTGGTTCCCGCCCGGGGCGGCTCCAAGGGAGTCCCGGGCAAGAACCTCGCAACGGTCGGCGGAGTCCCCCTGGTCGTCCGGGCGATACGCGCCTGCCGCGCCGCCCCGCACGTCACGGACGTCATCGTCTCCACCGACGACCCCGCGATCGCCGAGGCCGCCCGACTCGCCGACGCCGAAGTGGTGCTGCGTCCCGCCGCCCTCGCGGACGACACCGCGACCAGCGAAGCCGCCGTCCTGCACGCCCTGGACGCCCACGAGTCGCGCCACGGCCACCCCGTGGACGTCGTGCTCCTCGTCCAGTGCACCAGCCCGTTCCTGACGGGCGCCGACGTGGACGCGGTCGCCGCCGCCGTCGCCCGGGGCGCCGACACGGCCGTGACCGTCGCCCCCTTCCACGGCTTCGTCTGGCGGGACGCCGCGACCGGCGGGGGGACCGGCGTCAACCACGACAAGGCGGTCCGACCCCGCCGTCAGGACCGCCCCCAGGACCTCCTGGAGACCGGCGCCGCCTACGCCATGGCCGCCCCCGGCTTCCGGACCGCCCGGCACCGCTTCTTCGGCCGGACCGCCCTGGTGCGCACCGACGCGGCGCGCGTCCTGGAGATCGACGACCCGCACGACCTCGCCCGCGCCCGAGCCCTCGCACCGCTGCTCGACGCGGACCGGCCCGGCGCCCTGCCGCGCCGCACCGACGTGGACGCGGTCGTCCTCGACTTCGACGGCACCCAGACCGACGACCGGGTGCTCATCGACTCCGACGGACGGGAAACCGTCGCCGTGCACCGCGGTGACGGACTCGGCATCGCCGCCCTGCGCGAGGCCGGCCTGGCGCTGCTGGTCCTCTCCACGGAACGGAACCCGGTGGTCGCCGCCCGGGCCCGAAAGCTCCGCATCCCGGTCCTGCACGGCATCGACCGCAAGGACCTCGCACTGAAGCAGTGGTGCGAGGAACGGGGCATCGCACCGGAACGCGTGCTCTACGCCGGCAACGACGTCAACGACCTGCCGTGCTTCGCCCTCGCGGGCTGGCCGGTGGCCGTCGCGAACGCCCACGACGTCGTCCGCGGCGCCGCCCGCGCCGTCACCACCGCCCGCGGCGGCGACGGCGCGATCCGCGAGATCGCCGCCTGGCTCCTCGGCCCCTCACTCGACGGCCCCACCCCCGACAACCCCACACCCGGCAACAGCTCCACACCCGACAGCTAAGGAACCACCCCCATGTCCCAGCACCCCTCCCGTCTGCGCACCCTCGGCACCAAGACCGCCGGGCCCGGCCGCCCCGTCTACGTCACCGGTGAGATCGGCATCAACCACAACGGCGACCTGGAGAAGGCGCTCGCCTTGATCGACGCCGCCGCCGAAGCGGGCTGCGACGCCGTCAAGTTCCAGAAGCGCACCCCGGAGATCTGCACCCCGCGCGACCAGTGGGACATCGAGCGCGACACCCCCTGGGGCCGCATGACCTACATCGACTACCGCCACCGCGTCGAGTTCGGCGAGGACGAGTACCGCGCCATAGACCAGTACTGCGCCCGGCGCGGCATCGACTGGTTCGCCTCCCCGTGGGACACCGAGGCCGTCGCGTTCCTGGAGAAGTTCGACGTCCCCGCCCACAAGGTCGCCTCCGCGTCCCTCACCGACGACGAGCTGCTGCGCGCCCTGCGCGCCACCGGCCGCACCGTGATCCTGTCCACCGGCATGTCGACGCCCCAGCAGATCCGGCACGCCGTCGAGGTCCTCGGCTCCGACAACATCCTGCTCTGTCACGCCACGTCCACGTACCCGGCGAAGGCCGAGGAACTGAACCTGCGCGTGATCCACACCCTCCAGCAGGAGTACCCGAACGTCCCGATCGGCTACTCCGGGCACGAGACGGGCCTCCAGACCACCCTCGCGGCCGTCGCCCTCGGCGCGGTGTTCGTGGAGCGGCACATCACCCTGGACCGCGCCATGTGGGGTTCCGACCAGGCCGCGTCCGTCGAGCCGCAGGGACTGAGCCGACTGGTGCGGGACATCCGCACCGTCGAGGCGTCCCTCGGCGACGGCGTCAAGAAGGTCTACGACTCCGAGCTCGGTCCCATGCGCAAGCTGCGCCGCGTCCCCGGCGTCGTCGTGCAGGGCGAGGCCGAGATCGCTGCCGCCGCGGGCGAGCCCGTCACCGTCTGACGCACCCCACCCCCGCCACCCAGCACCCCCCCCGGAGCGGTCGTTGAGTCCCCGAGTCGGGCCGCAGGGCCCCACCCGCCCTACCCGCCCCACCCCGACGCTCGCGTTCGTCGAGAGCCCCGTCCAACTCCTCAACGTGTTGGAGTGGGCCCACGGCGGCGAGCGCACCCCCGGCGCCCCGGCCGGGGACCCGCCGGACGTCACCGTGGTGGTGCTGTCGCCCGGCGACCCGATGACCCGGGGCCAGCTCCGCCGGATGGCCGAGCTGGCCCGGGACGAGGGCCACCGGGTCCGCTGGGAGGAGGCCCGCGGTGGCAGCACGGCCCCCCTCCGCACGGTCCGGGGCCTGGCCCCGCTGCTGCGCGGAGCGGACCGGGTCGTCATCGGCGACCCGTTCTCCCGCTACGTCCAACTCCTGCTCACCCTGACCCGGGCCCCGGAGCTGGTCGTGGTGGACGACGGCACCGCCACCATGGAGTTCACCGCCCAGCTCGCGGGCGGTGAACGCCTGGTGCGCTGGCACCGCCGCGGTGGCCGGCCGGGCCCGCGCGACCTGCTGTTCGCCCCCGTCTCCGGCGCGGCCAGACGCCGGCTGACCCCCACCGGGGACCGTGCGGTCGAGGTGTTCTCCGCGATGCCGATCGCGACGGTGCCCGAGGGCGTCCGGATCACCGCCAACGACTTCTCCTGGACCCGGTCGCGCTTCGGCCCGCCCAGGGTCAGCGCGGGGGCGGACCTGGTCGGCACCTCCCTGGTGGAGACGGGCGTCGTGGACCCCGACCGCTACCTGGACGCCGTCCGGGCGCTCGCCCGCGCCCACGGCGCCACCCGGTACTTCGCCCACCGCCGCGAGAGCCCCGAGAAACTGCACCGGCTGGCCACGACCACCGGCCTGGAGGTGTGCCGCCCCGACCTGCCGTTGGAGCTGATAGCCCGCCGGGGCCCGATCGGCCGCACGGTGCTCAGCTTCCCGTCCACCGTCGTCCACACCCTGCCGCTCGCCCTCGCCGGTACGGAAGCCAGGGTCGCCGTCTGTGACATCGACCCCGACTGGCTCACCGCACGCGCCTCCCCCCGGGCGCACGGCTTCCTCTCGGGGGTCACCGGCACCGCCCGTGACGTGCACCGACTGCGGTCCGTGTGCGCGGGATAACCACGTGTCCTACCCGCTCCCCGGGGTGTTCATTCGCGCCGCGCCGTGAACCGTTACGCCAATCCGGCTGAACTTTCCTAGATCACGGCCCAGTTGACCCTCCCGGCGCTTTACCCTTCAAAGGGTGAACCAACTGATGTCCGCTGACACAGACTCCACGCCCGAAGCCGACCGCCCCGGCGGGACCCCCCTGGCCGGGACGCTCCCCGGCACCCTGCCCGAAGCGCTCCGTGCCGAGCTGATCGCGTTCCGCCGCGACATGCACATGCACCCGGAGCTGGGCAACCAGGAGTTCCGCACCACGGCCGCCATCAAGACCCGACTGGAACGGGCGGGCCTCACGCCCCGGGTCCTGGCCACCGGCACCGGCCTCATCTGTGACATCGGCACCGGGGACGGGGCCCGTCCCATGCTGGCACTGCGCGCGGACATCGACGCCCTGCCCATCCCGGACACCAAGACGGGCTGCGCCTACCGCTCCACGGTGCCCGACCGGGCGCACGCCTGCGGCCACGATGCGCACACCACCGTCGTCCTCGGCGCCGGCCTGGTCCTCGCCGAGCTGCACCGCGAGGGAACGCTCCCGCACCCCGTCCGGCTGATCTTCCAGCCCGCCGAGGAGGTGCTGCCCGGCGGGGCGCCCGACGCGATCGCCTCCGGCGCCCTCGACGGGGTCGGCCGGATCATCGGCGTCCACTGCGACCCGCGGGTCGACGCCGGCCGCATCGGGCTGCGCCACGGGCCCATCACCTCCGCCTGCGACCGCCTGGAGGTCTCCCTCGACGGCCCCGGCGGCCACACCGCGCGGCCCCACCTCACCACCGACCTGGTGGCCGCCGCGGCCCGGGTCGCCATCGACGTGCCCGCCCTGGTCGCCCGGCGGGTCGACGCCCGCTCCGGCCTCTCCGTCACCTGGGGCCGCATCGAGTCCGGCCACACCTGCAACGTCATCCCGCAGCACGCGGAACTGTCCGGCACGGTCCGTTGCCTCGACCTCGACGCGTGGCGGCGCGCACCGGATCTGGTCCACGCGGCGATCGACGAGGTCGCGAGCATGTACCGGGCGAAGACCGAGATCACCTACGTCCGGGGCGTCCCCCCGGTCGTCAACCACCCCGACGTCACCGAGCTGCTGCGGTCCGCGATGACGGCGCGGCGGGGGGCCGGGGCCGTCGAGGACACCGTGCAGAGCCTCGGGGGCGAGGACTTCTCCTGGTACCTGGAGCATGTGCCCGGGGCGATGGCCCGGTTGGGGGTGCGGGTGCCCGGGGAGCGGGCGGTGCGGGACCTTCACCAGGGGGACTTCGATGTCGACGAGGGGGCGATCACCGTCGGTGTCGAGTTGTTCACCGCGGCTGCGCTGCTGGACGCGGAGAGTCGCTGACGCGGTTCCGGGGGTCAACACGGTGCGCCCCCTCCGGTGCGATCACCTCGCGGTGTGCGGTTCCGTGCGGGTGCGCTGTGCTGTCGCGCAGTTCCCCGCGCCCCCTATCGGGTGCGTCCTGGTGTGCGTGCGTTGTCCTGCGCGGGTGCGCGGTCGTTTCGCGCAGTTCCCCGCGCCCCTGATCGGGGTACGTCCACCTGCGGGTCCGCTGTCCTGCGCGGGTCCGCGGTTGCTCTGCGCAGTTCCCCGCGCCCCTGATCGGGTGCGTCCCGGCGTGGGTGCGTTGTCCTGTGCGGTGCGCTTCGGTTTCGCGCAGTTCCCCGCGCCCCTTGTCGGGGGCTGGGGCGGGGTTGCATTCCGCGGGTCACAGACCGCGCCAGAGCAGCGCACCGCCAGGTGGACGCACCCCGATAGGGGCGCGGGGAACTGCGCAAAGCCACAGCGCACCCGCACGGAACCGCACACCGCCAGGTGATCGCACCCGATCAGGGGCGCGGGGAACTGCGCGACAGCACAGCGCACCCGCACGGAACCGCACACCGCCAGGTGGATGCACCCCGATAGGGGCGCGGGGAACTGCGCGAAACGACAGCGCACCGAGCAGAACAGCACACCGCCAGGTGATCGCACCTGCACAGGCCCCCACCCCGCAGAGGGAAAGGCCAACCACCACGCCCCCCACAGGCCCCCCGAACCCCACCACCCGCCTGGCCCCCGCACGGGCTGTGCGTCGATCCGATAACAGCTCCGCAAGAGCCCTTTATCTGACATCTACGCGCGTTACGATCGCGGCAAAACCAGCGCCGCAAGTGGCGCTTCGGTCAGGTTGAAGGAGCCCCCCTTGCGTCGGGTAGCCAAACTCTCCGCCGTGGTCGCCGCGACCGCCGCGCTTTCACTCACCGCCACGGCCTGTGGCAGCACGTCGTCCGAGAAGAAGGAGTCCGGTTCGGACTCGTCGTCCAGCGGGGGCAAGGGCGTCAAGATCGGTCTTGCCTACGACGTCGGCGGCCGTGGTGACTACTCGTTCAACGACTCCGCCGCCCGTGGCGCGGACAAGGCGAAGAAGGAGCTTGGCGGTGAGCTCAAGGAGCTGACCGCGAAGGTCACCGACACCGAGGCGGACCGCGAGCAGCGCCTGTCCTCCCTCGCCGATGCGGGTTACAACCCGATCATCGGTGTCGGCTACGCCTACTCCGCGTCGATGACGAAGATCGCCGCGAAGTACCCGGACACCACCTTCGGCATCGTGGACTCGGTCGTCGAGGCCAAGAACGTCGCCAGCATCACGTTCACCGAGGAGCAGGGCTCCTACCTGGCCGGCGTCGCCGCCGCGCTGAAGACGAAGAAGGACCACGTCGGCTTCATCGGCGGCGCGGACATCCCGCTGATCAAGAAGTTCGAGGCGGGCTTCGTCCAGGGCGTCAAGGAGACCAACTCCAAGATCAAGGTCGACACCCAGTACCTGAGCCGCGGCTCGGACACCTCCGGTTTCGCCAGCCCCGACAAGGGCAAGGAAGCCGCCCAGGGCATGCTGGACAACGGCGCCGACGTGGTCTACACGGCGGCCGGCTCCTCCGGCACCGGTGCCATCGAGGCCGTCGCGGGCGTCAAGGGCGCCTGGGGCATCGGCGTCGACTCGGACCAGTACAACGTCCCGGGTCTGGCGAAGTACAAGAGCTCGGTGCTGACCTCGGTCGTCAAGAACGTCGACCTCGGCGTCTACGACCTGGTCAAGTCGGTCAAGGACGGCAAGCCGCTCTCCGGCGTCAACTCGTACCCGCTGAAGGACGGCGGCGTCTCGCTCTCCGAGAGCGGCGGCTTCCTCAAGGACATCCAGTCCAAGCTGGACGAGGCCAAGAAGAAGATCGTCGACGGCGCGGTCAAGGTCAAGACGACCCCGTAGTCACGCGGTCCGGTCCACCGGACCTGGGCTCGGTGGGGAGGGGCGGGTCGCGCCTCCCTGCCGAGCCATAACGATGTGTCAACTCTACGCGTGTAGCGTGGAGTTGGCGCGTGACGTCCTCCGACGTCCCGGCGACAGTTGCACACGTCGCCACCCCCCGGCGGCACCGGGAACCCGCGTCGCCGACGCCCGCCCTCCCACGCCTCGCCTGCCCCTTTTCCCCGAGGAGTGCGCCATCAACGCGTCCAGCTCGTCACCGCCGCCGGCCGCTGCCGTCGAACTGCGCGGCATCACCAAGCGGTTCCCCGGCGTCGTCGCCAACCGCGACATCGACATCACCGTCCGCAAGGGCACCGTCCATGCCCTGTGCGGCGAGAACGGTGCCGGCAAGTCCACCCTGATGAAGATCCTCTACGGCATGCAGAAGCCGGACGAGGGCACCATCACGGTCGACGGCGAGCAGGTGTCGTTCTCCAGCCCCTCCGACGCGATCGCGCGCGGCATCGGCATGGTGCACCAGCACTTCATGCTCGCCGACAACCTGACCGTGCTGGAGAACGTCGTCCTCGGCGCCGAGAAGCTGCACGGCATCGGCGGGAAGGCCCGCAAGCGGATCAAGGAACTGTCCGACGCGTACAGCCTCGGCGTCCGCCCCGACGTCCTCGTCGAAGAGCTCGGCGTCGCCGACCGCCAGCGGGTGGAGATCCTCAAGGTCCTCTACCGGGGCGCACGCACCCTCATCCTCGACGAGCCCACCGCGGTGCTCGTCCCGCAGGAGGTCGACGCCCTGTTCGACAACCTGCGGGAGCTGAAGTCCGAGGGCCTGACCGTCATCTTCATCTCGCACAAGCTCGGCGAGGTGCTGTCGGTCGCCGACGACATCACCGTCATCCGGCGCGGCACCACCGTCGGCACCGCCGACCCCCGCACCACCACCTCCAAGCAGCTCGCCGAGCTGATGGTCGGCAGCGAGCTGCCCTCGCCCGAGACCTCCGGGTCCACCGTCACGGACGTCCCGACCCTCGTCGTGGACTCCGTCCGGCTCACCCAGACCGACCTCGACGGCATCGAGCGGATCATCCTCGACGACGTTACCCTCACCATCCACCAGGGCGAGGTCCTCGGCATCGCCGGCGTGGAGGGCAACGGCCAGTCGGAACTGGTCGAGGCGATCATGGGGATGCGCAACCCGGACAGCGGGACCATCACCCTCGGGGACGCCGACATCACCCACGCCCCCACCCGGCACCGCCGGGAACAGGGCATCGGCTACATCCCCGAGGACCGCCACCGCCACGGCCTGCTCCTCGAAGCGCCGCTCTGGGAGAACCGGATGCTCGGCCACGTCACCGAGCGCCCCAACTCCCGCGGCGGACTCCTCGACATCAAGGCCGCCCGCGCCGACACCGAGCGCATCGTCACCGAGTACGACGTGCGCACCCCCGGCATCGACGTCACCGCGGCCTCGCTGTCCGGCGGCAACCAGCAGAAGCTGATCGTCGGCCGGGAGATGAGCCACAACCCGAAGCTCCTGATCGCCGCCCACCCCACCCGGGGCGTGGACGTCGGCGCGCAGGCCCAGATCTGGGACCAGATCCGTGAGGCCCGCCGCGAGGGCCTCGCCGTGCTGCTGATCTCCGCCGACCTGGACGAGCTGATCGGCCTCTCCGACAGCCTGCGGGTGATGTTCCGCGGCAAACTGGTCGCCGACGCCGACCCGCACTCCATCACGCCCGAGGAACTGGGCTCCGCCATGACCGGCGCGGCCACCGGCCACCTGGAACACACCGAGGACGCCCCCGGCGCCGCCCCCGCGGGCCCCGAGGCGGACGGCACGGAGTCGGAGGACGACGCCCGATGAAGAAACTGACCTCCCGCCTCGACAAGGAGCGGCTGCTCCTCGCGGTGGCGGCACCGGCCCTCGCGCTGGTTGCCGCACTGATCATCACCGCACTGGTGCTCCTGGCCACCGGCAAGGACCCGTTCGCCGCGTTCAGCGACATGATGACCTACGGCTCCGCCAGCGACAGCCAGGTCTACATCCTGAACAAGGCGACCACGTACTACCTCGCCGGCATCGCCGTCGCCATCGGCTTCCGGATGAACCTCTTCAACATCGGCGTAGACGGCCAGTACCGGCTCGCCGCGTTCGTCGCCGCCCTGCTCGGCGGGGCGCTCACCGCGCCCGGCTGGCTGGCCATCCCGCTGATGATCCTCTGCGCGATGGCGGTGGGCGCCCTGTGGGCCTCCATCGCGGGCATCCTCAAGGTGACCCGGGGCGTCAGCGAGGTCATCTCGACCATCATGCTGAACGCCATCGCCACCGCCGTGATCGGCTACCTCATCCAGCCCGAGCAGCTCGGCCAGCTCGACAAGGCGGGCACCCTGGTGTCCACCACGCCGCTGCCGGAGAGCTCCTGGTTCTTCGCCTTCGACGCCGGACCGGCCGGTGAGGTGTGGGGCTTCGTCATCATCGCGATCCTCGTCGGCGTCCTGTACTGGTTCGTCCTCGGGCGCACCCGCTTCGGCTTCGACCTGCGCACCGTCGGCCAGTCCGACTCGGCCGCCGCCGCCAGCGGCGTCAGCGTCAAGAAGATGGTCGCCACCAGCATGCTCCTGTCGGGTGCGGTCGCCGGACTCATCGGCATGCCGACCCTGCTCAACGACAGCCACCAGTTCGCCAACGACTTCCCGCTGGGCATCGGCTTCACCGGCATCGCCATCGCACTGCTCGGCCGCAACCACCCCGTCGGCATCGCCCTGGGCGCCCTGCTGTGGGGCTTCCTGGAGCGCACCACCAGCCATCTGGAACTCCAGGGCTACGACAAGGAGATCCTCGGCGTGATCCAGGGCGTCATCGTCCTGTGCGTCGTCATCGCCTACGAAGTGGTCCGTCGTTACGGCCTCCAGCGCCAGCAGCAGCGCGTCGGTGCCGAACTCGCCGCCCAGGCCGCCGCCGCCCGTACCGAGAAGCAGGAGGTGGCCCGATGACCGCCACGATGACCGACACGCCGCCGCCGGCGGCGCCCAAGGCGGACCGGGGCGCGACCAAGCGCAGCCGCTGGACGCTCTCGCGCATCCTGCTCGTCATCGCGGGCGCGCTCGTCCTGGTCTCCGCCGTCCGCGTCGTCACCGGCGCCGACCAGCTCACCTCCGAGGGCCAGATCAGCGCGGCCCTCAGGCTCGCCGTCCCGATCGGCCTCGCCGGCCTCGCCGGTCTGTGGTCCGAGCGGGCGGGCGTCGTCAACATCGGCCTCGAAGGCATGATGATCCTCGGCACCTTCGGCGCCGGCTGGATCGGCTGGCAGACCAGCCCCTGGCTCGGACTCGCCTGCGGCGTCGGCTTCGGCGTGATCGGCGGCCTCATCCACGCCGTCGCCACCGTCACCTTCGGCGTCGACCACATCGTCTCCGGTGTGGCGATCAACCTGCTGGCGCTGGGCGCCACCCAGTACCTCGCCAAGCTCTTCTTCGCCGGTGGCGACGCGGCCACCGCGGGCGGCAACCCCAAGCAGTCCCCGCCCGCCGAGTCGCTGCCCGAGATCACGATCCCCGGACTTTCCGACGGCCTCCAGAGCGTCCAGGACCTGCACTGGTTCCTGATCTCCGACGTCGCCGGCATCCTCGGCGGCCTGGTCACCAACGTCTCGGTGGTCACCCTCCTCGCCGTCCTGCTCTTCTTCGCGAGCTGGTGGATCCTGTGGCGCACCCCCTTCGGGCTGCGACTGCGCTCCTGCGGCGAGAACCCGATCGCCGCCGAGTCCCTCGGTGTCAACGTCTACAAGCACAAGTACCTCGCCGTCGCCATCTCCGGCGGCCTCGCCGGCCTCGGCGGCGCCTTCCTCGCCCTGGTCACCTCGCACATCTACCTGGAGGGCCAGACCGGCGGACGCGGGTACATCGGCCTCGCCGCGATGATCTTCGGCAACTGGCGGCCCGGCGGGCTCGCCATGGGTGCCGGCCTGTTCGGCTTCTCCGACGCGCTCCAGCTGCGCAACGGCGGCGAGGTCGTCCACGCGATGCTGCTGCTCCTGGTCGTCCTGCTGGTGCTGCTCGCCGGCTGGAAGCTGTACCGCAAGGCCGTGGTGCAGGGCGTGATCAGCCTGGTCGTCGCCGCGGTGGTGCTGGTCTGGTTCCTCCTCACGGACGAGGTCCCCGGCGAGTTCGTCGGCGCCACCCCGTACGTCGTGACCCTGTTGGTCCTCTCCCTCGCGGCACAACGCCTGCGGATGCCCAAGGCTGACGGCATGAGGTACCGCAAGGGCCAAGGCAAGTGACGCCCCCCGCACCGGCGCAGGACGACCGGGTCGCCCCGGTCGACTGGGACGACCTGCGCGAGGCGGCCCGGGACGCCATGTCCCGGGCGTACGCCCCCTACTCGCACTATCCGGTGGGCGCCGCCGCCCGCGTGGACGACGGCCGCACCGTTACCGGCTGCAACGTCGAGAACGCCTCGTACGGGATCGGCCTGTGCGCCGAGTGCGGGCTGGTGTCCGAACTGCTCAACACGGGCGGCGGCCGGCTCACCCACTTCACCTGTGTGGACGGACGGGGCGAGGTCCTCGTCCCGTGCGGGCGCTGTCGCCAGCTCCTGTACGAGTTCGGTGGCCCCGGACTGCTCCTGGAGACCCCGGCGGGTCTGCTCCCCCTGTCCGAGATGCTCCCCCAGGCCTTCGGCCCGGAGCACCTCGCATAACCGACCCGCCCGCCCGACCCGACGGCCCCCGTCCCCGCTGCCCGCGGGGGCGGGGGCCGTCGGCGTCGGGGAACGTGGGAGTCTGGAGCGATGGAGACGGTGAGGAAGAACGTGGGTTCCGGGTCGCCCCTCGAACCGGAGATCGGTTTCTCCCGGGCGGTCCGGGTCGGCTCGCACATCGCGGTCGCCGGCACGGCCCCCCTCGGGGACGACGGGACCACCGTGGGACAGGGTGACGTCTACGCCCAGACCGTCAGGTGCCTGGACATCGCCGAAGCGGCGCTGGAGGACGCGGGGGCCTCGTTCGCGGACGTCATCCGCACCCGCATCATGCTCACGGACGTGACCCGCTGGCGTGAGGCGGCGCGGGCCCACGGGGAGCGCTTCGCCGCGGTGCGTCCGGTCACCACGTTCGTGGAGGTCTCGCGCTTCATCGACCCGGACTGGCTCGTCGAGGTGGAGGTCGACGCGGTCCTCGGCTAGCTCGGGCGGTCGGCCGTTCACACGGTCCCGGCCCGGCGGCTGGCCCATCGGGAACGGGCCACCGGTCCGGTTCGTGCGTGTTCGGGGCGCGTGGTTCGATGGATGCGCATGCTCCATAGGGTGCCCAGGGAGGTACAGGTGATCGATCCATCGGATGCGCGACCGCCGTTCCGGCAGGTCGCGGACGCGCTGCGGGCCGCGATCACCTCCGGTGTGTACGGGCCAGGTGACAAGCTCCCGTCCGCACGGGAGTTGGCCGGCGAGTACGAGATCACCCACGTGACGGCCTCGCAGGCGGTCGCCGCGCTCAAGGCCGAGGGCCTTGTCGAGTCCCACGTGGGCAGGGGAGTGTTCGTACGTGCTCCCGCCGACCGTCGGCGCATCGATCGGGGCCGTGGTGTGCTGAGCGACGAACGCGGCTACTACTTCGATGCCCAAGCCAAGGGGTGGGTCGCCCTGGCGCCATCGGTGCTCCACTGGGGAACGGCTCCGGCGGATGTCGCCACACTCATGGGCATCGGGGCTGACGAGCCCACCTTTCGGCGTGAGCGCAACATGGGCCCGCCCGGCAGCACGTTCCCGCTTCAGCTGGCCACGTCATACCTTCCCGAGCGCATCGCACGAGGCACCCGGCTCGAAGAACGCGACACGGGTCCGACCGGAATCTACGGCCTCATGGAGGCAGCCGGGCACGTCCTGCACTGGATCGAAGTGTGCAACGCACGCATGCCGACCCCGCAAGAACGCGAACTGCTGCGCCTGGGTGACGGTGTCCCGGTCCTGCGCTTGCTGAGGGTCACTCGCAACCAGCACGGAGAATGCCTCGAAGTCAACGACACGCGGATGTCCGCCGAACGGTTCGAAGTGTCCTATCGGATGGATCCGAGCAGACTCGATTGAGGTTGGTTGTCTAGGTGTCATAGTGAGGTTGTGGTCGTGAGGCCACGGCCTTTCCAGGCCCCGTGCAGGAGCGGCGCCCCTACCGCCAAGCAGATGCGCCGCCCCGTCCCATGCAGGGAGGTTCCCTCATGCCTTCTCCTCGCCCGTCGGACTTCACGTCGCGCTGTCGAGGCCATAGGAACCGAGGCCGCCTCACGCAGTAGGCCAGGGTCGGCCGGAGTTCGGTTCGGTGCACCCGTTGCGCCAGCGCGACGCGATGACGCGGAGCGCGTGCCAGGTGTGCGGGGGCGGTGCGAGCCGAACCTCGCGGGGCTGGCTCTTCCTCCTTCCGGCATCGAGTTCTGAGGCGGGATCGCCGGAGTGGCCTGAAGGGGTGCACTGTGCGAAGCCGCCGATCTGTCGGCCCTGTGCTGCGATCGCGCTGCGACGCTGTCCTCATCTGCGGGAAGCGGTGGCCGTCAGGGCCCGGAAGGTGCGGCCGTGTGGCGTCTTCGGCGCGTTCCATGCCCCCGGAGGTCTCGGTGGTCTGACCTCCTCCGCTGACTGTTACCTCCCCTATGGGCATCCGCAGAGCCGCTGGTTCCTTGCCTCGCAACAGGTGTCGGAACTGCGGCGCTGTACTCTCGTCGACCTTCGGTCGGAGTTCCCCGACTGACCCCGGGGCCCGTGCGACTCGGCTCCGATCAATCCCCCGCGGGCAGCTTGTGGACCGCGGTGTCACCGGGGTCCAACCGGCGTCCGTCCGCCGCCCGGACCTCCAGCGCGCGCAGCGGACGCTCGTGCCGACGGTCGACCAACTCCGAGTGCGGCTCCCCGGGTTCGAAGAGGCTCTGCTCGCCCCACTGCCGTAGCGCCACGATCACGGGGAACAGCGCTTCGCCCTTCGAGGTCAGGACGTACTCGCGGTAGGCGCTGCCGTCGGAGGCGGGGACGGAGGCGAGGACGCCACTGTCGACCAGGGCGCGCAGACGCGCGGTGAGGATGTTCTTCGCGACGCCGAGGCTGCGCTGGAACTCCCCGAAACGGCGACTCCCGTCGAACGCGTCCCGCACGATCAACAGCGACCACCAGTCCCCGATCGCGTCGACCGACCGCGCGACCGGACAGTCACTGTCGTCGAGGCGCTTCCTTCTCACCATGCCGTTCCCCGCTCCCATTCCGGTTGCAACATGCTACCAAGCGGGCTACCGTCCATACTGGTAGCAAGTTGAAACCAGCTTGCCGGAGGGGTGGAGGGGCGCCATGGTGGGGAACCGTGAGGTCGGCAGCGGTGCGACGGAGGTGCCGCGACGCGGGCCCGACGACGGCGGACCCGCACCCTCGCCCGAACGTGCTTCCCCGTCCGTGCCGCCACCCCGCGGGGTGGTTCCGCTGCTCGCCGTCGCCGGCGGAGCCGCAGTGGCCAACGTCTACTTCGCGCAACCGCTCCTGGTGACGATCGGCCGCGACCTCGGGATGAGCCCGGCACTGGTCGGCGGCATCGTGACGCTGACCCAGGTCGGCTACGGGCTGGGACTCTTCCTGCTGGTGCCGCTGGGGGACATGGTCGACCGCCGCCGCCTCATCGTTGCCCAACTGCTGATGCTGGTAGGGGCCTTGGCCGTGGTCGCCGCCGCCCCCGCCGCATCGGTGCTGCTCGCGGGCATGGCAGCCGTGGGCCTGCTCGCGGTGGTGACGCAGACGCTGGTCGTCCACGCCGCATCGCTCGCACCTCCCGACCGGCGCGGGCGGGTCGTCGGTCAGGTGACCGGTGGCGTCGTCATCGGCATCCTGCTCGCCCGTACGGTGGCCGGCCTGCTGGCCGACTTCGCGGGCTGGCGGTCCGTCTACCTCGCCTCGGCGGTCCTCACCGCCCTGCTCGCCCTCGTCCTGCACCGATCGCTCCCGCAACGCCACGCCGACGCCGCGCCGAGCACCCTGCGTTACGGTCAGCTCCTGCGCTCCACGGTCACCCTCTTCGCACGGGAACCGCTCCTCAGGCTCCGGGCCCTGCTCGCCTTCCTGGTCTTCGCCGCCTTCAGCACCCTGTGGAGCAGTGTCGCGCTGCCGCTCAGCGAGGCCCCGCACTCCCTGTCCCACACCGCGATCGGAGCGTTCGGGCTGGTCGGTGCCGTGGGTGCGCTCGCGGCCAACGCGGCGGGGCGGCTGAACGACCGCGGACTCTCCCGATGGACCACCGGCGGCGGCCTGGCCCTGCTCGCCGTCTCCTGGCTACCGCTGGCCCACGTCGACAGCTCGCTGTGGGCCCTGGTCATCGGGGTGATCGTCCTGGACTTCGCCGTGCAGGCGGTCCACGTCACCAACCAGACCCTCATCTACGCACTCCATCCGGAGGCGGGCGGCCGGCTGATCGGCGGCTACATGGTCTTCTACTCGATCGGCAGCGCCACCGGCGCCCTCGCCGCCACCTCCCTCTACGCGGCGTTCGGCTGGGGTGCCGTGTGCGTACTGGGCGCCGGAATCAGCACCCTCGCGTTCCTGGTGTGGACGCTCACCGGCCACGACCGGCTCACCGGCCGCGACCACTGAACCCGCTCCGATCCGGTGCGCCCGCTCGGCGGTGCGTTCCGCTGATGACCGGTCCCGCCGCGGGCACGGGGCCCGCCCGGGATGTCCCCGGACGTACCCAACCTCTCTCTATGCGCGTAGAGTCGCATACCCGTGCCCCCGGGCCGGCGGCACGGGTGTTCTCAGTCGTTGGAAGGACATGCCATGGACGTCATCTCCGTCATCCGCGCCAAGCGGGACCGCAGCGAACTCAGCGATGAGCAGATCGACTGGGTCATCGACGCGTACACCCGCGGCACGGTCGCCGACGAGCAGATGTCCGCCCTGGCCATGGCGATCCTGCTGAACGGCATGAACCGTCGCGAGATCGCCCGCTGGACCGCCGCGATGATCGCCTCCGGCGAGCGCATGGACTTCTCGTCGCTGTCCCGGCCCACCGCCGACAAGCACTCCACCGGCGGCGTCGGCGACAAGATCACCCTGCCGCTCGCCCCGCTGGTCGCCGCCTGCGGGGCCGCCGTGCCGCAGCTCTCGGGCCGCGGTCTCGGCCACACCGGCGGCACCCTGGACAAGCTGGAGTCCATCCCCGGCTGGCGTGCGCTGCTCTCCAACGAGCAGATGCTGTCCGTCCTCGACGGGGTCGGCGCCGTGATCTGCGCGGCGGGCGACGGACTGGCCCCGGCCGACAAGAAGCTGTACGCGCTGCGGGACGTCACCGGCACCGTCGAGGCCATTCCGCTGATCGCGTCCTCGATCATGTCGAAGAAGATCGCCGAGGGCACCGGTTCCCTCGTCCTGGACGTCAAGGTCGGCACCGGCGCGTTCATGAAGAACCTGGACGACGCCCGCGAGCTGGCGTCCACCATGGTCGGCCTGGGCACCGACAGCGGAGTGCGCACGGTCGCCCTGCTCACCGACATGTCCACCCCGCTCGGCCTGACCGCGGGCAACGCACTGGAGGTCCGCGAGTCGGTCGAGGTCCTCGCGGGCGGCGGCCCGGCCGACGTCGTCGAACTCACCCTCGCGCTCGCCCGCGAGATGCTGGACGCGGCGGGGCTGCGCGACGTCGACCCGGCTAAGGCGCTCGCCGACGGTTCCGCGATGGACGTGTGGCGCCGCATGATCGCCGCCCAGGGCGGCGACCCCGACGCGCCGCTGCCGGTCGCCCGCGAGCAGCACGTCATCACGGCGCCCGCGTCCGGTGTGCTCACCCGGCTCGACGCGTACGACGTCGGTGTGGCCGCCTGGCGGCTCGGTGCCGGGCGCGCCCGCAAGGAGGACCCGGTGCAGGCCGGGGCGGGCGTCGAGCTCCACGCCAAGCCGGGTGACACGGTCACCGAGGGCCAGCCGCTGCTGACCCTGCACACCGACACCCCCGAGCGCTTCGACTACGCACTGGAGTCCTTGACGGGCGCCTACGACGTCACCGTCGACCCGACGGACTTCGCGCCGAGCCCGATCGTTCTGGAACGCATCTCCTAACCGTCCCGCGCCTGGCGGGCACCCGCCCCGGTCGACCGTGCGTCAGCCGGGGCGGCGCGCCACGAACAGCACATGGCCGCTGTCCCCCTCGGGGACGAACTGCTCCCGTTCGACCTGGAGTCCGGCCTCGGCGAGCCAGGCCCGGCTGGTGTCCGCGTCGGGGTGGCTCCACCACATGGTGACCCCGCTGCCGAGCCAGTCCTCGTCGGTGCCCGTCCAGGCGCGCTGGCCCACCGTGGCGAGGAACTGCCCGCCCGGCCGCAGCCACCCGGTGAGGCGTCGCAGCAGGGGGAGCTGTTCGTCCAACGGGACATGGATCAGCGAGTACAGGGCGAGCACCGCGTCGAAGGACTCCGGTGCGAAGTCGACGGCGGTGGCGTCGGCCTCGAAGAACTCGGCCTCCGGCACGAGGAGCCGGGCCCGGCGCACCTGGACCCCGCTGATGTCGACGCCGGTGACCCGGTGCCCCGCCGCCGCCAGGTCCCGGGCGACGGGCACCCCGCTCCCGCAGCCCAGGTCGAGCACCCGACCGCCCGGCTCCAGACGTGCGCACAGGTCGGTGAGCCACTCCCGGTACTTGGTGTCCGCGTCGAACGCCGTCTCGTACCGGAGCGACAGCGCGTCGTAGCCGCGCCGGACGACGTCCTTGGGGCCGTCCGGAACACCTTCGGCAACACCTTCAACTGGCATGTCGCCGCACGGTAGTCGGGGCACGCCGACCCCGCGAGCGGTTTTCACCCGGCCCCCGCCCCGAGGCCCACTGAAGCTCAGCCGGCGGACTCCTGGGCGGACCCCTGGGCGAGCACCGCACCGAAGTCCGTGGCCGCCACGTACGCGGCGAGGGCCCGGGGCTCCCGCCCGAGCGCCCGCTGCACCCCGTCGCCGAGCGCCTCGCTACGGCCCTCCCGGATGTGCCGGAACAACTGCAGCAGCAACTGGGCCACCTCCTCGGGCGTCCCGGCGGCCCGCTGGTCCGCCAGGTACTCCTCGTCGCTGACCGGCACGTGGCGCAGGGGCCGTCCGGCGGCGGCGCCGATCTCGGCGACGGTCTCCCCGAGGGTCAGCGCCCGCGGCCCGGACAGGACGTACGTCTCGCCCGCGTGCCCGTCCTCGGTCAGCGCGACGGCGGCGACCTCGGCCAGGTCCTCCAGGTCGATGAACGCCTCCCGACCCTCACCGGTGGGGATGCGCAGCTCGCCCGTGGTGAACACGGAGGACAGGAACCACTCCTCCGTGAAGTTCTGGACGAACCACCCGGGGCGCAGGATCGTCCAGTCGAGGCCCGACTCGGTCACCGCGTCCTCGGTGGCGCGCAAGGCGGGGTCGTCGACCTCGCCCCAGACCCGGGCGGACAGCAACACCAGCCGCTGCACGCCCCGTTCGGCGGCGATCCGGGCGAAGGCGCGGACCTCGGCGGCGGCGTCCGGTCCCTGGGAGTCCACGATGTAGACGGCGCGCACCCCTTCGAGGGCGGGCCCCCAGGTGTCGGGGTCGGACCAGTCGAAGCGGGTCGTGGCCTTGCGGGAGGCGGGGCGGGCGGTGAAGCCACGGCGGATCAGCTCGGCGGTGACCCGGCGGCCGGTCTTACCGGTTCCGCCGAGGACGAGCACGGGCGCGGAGTTCTGTTCGGTCGTCATGCACACCAGTCAAACCGCAGGTGGCGGGGTGCGCGATGGCTGTCGCGCTCACGTAGATGTCCATCCGTCCAAGGGGCGCCCCGGCGGCGGCGCCCGAGCCGGGAGCCGTCCGGTCGCCGGCCTGCCTAGACTCACAGGATGGATGACGCGCTGTCCGTCCTGTTGCGGGACGTCCGCCCGCAGGGGGCACTGTTCGACCAGGCCGTGTTGCGCCCGCCGTGGTCCCTCCGCTTCGAGGAGCACAACCAGCTCGTCCTGCTCACCATGTTCAGCGGTGAGGCGTGGCTCAGCAGCGACGCGGTCGGCGGGGTGACCCCGGCGCCGGTTCTGCTGCGCCCCGGTGACGTGGTGATCGTGGTGGGCCCCGAGCCGTACGTCATCAGCGACGATCCCGGCACGGCCCCGCTCGTCGTCGTCCAGGGCACCGCTCGCTGTACGACGCCGGGGGGCGCCCTGCTGATCGACGACTGCCCGGGATGCCGGCACGCGACGGGCGCGCGGGACGGTCGGGGCGACGGGTGCGACGGCGAGGGGCCGCAGCCGGTGGCGCTCAAGGGCACGTACCGGGTGGAGAGCAGTGTGTCGCAGCGGGTGTTGGACGCCTTGCCGCGGTTCGTCCGGGTGCCGTCGCCGCCGGGCGGGTCCGCGACCCTGGAGATGATCGCCGAGGAGATCCACCGGAACACCCCCGGGCAGCAGGTGGTCCTGGACCGGCTGCTGGAGCTGCTGCTGGTGTCGAGCCTGCGGGCCTGGTTCGAACTGCCCGAGGCGTCGGCCCCGTCCTGGTACCGGGCGTACGGGGACCCGGTCGTCAGCCGGGCCCTGAAGCTGTTGCACGACGACCCGGCCCGTCCCTGGACGGTTGCCGCGCTCGCCGCGACGGTGGGGGTCTCCCGGGCGGGGCTCGCCCGGCGGTTCACCGAGCTGATGGGGAGCCCGCCGATGGCGTACCTCACGGAGTGGCGGATCTGTCTCGCGGCGGATCTGCTGTCCCGCACGGACGACACGGTCGAGGCGGTCTCCCGGCGGGTCGGCTACGCCAATGCGTATGCGCTGAGCGTGGCGTTCAAGCGGACCAAGGGCGTGCGGCCCACTGAGCACCGGGCGATGTCCCGCACGTCCTGACCGGAGCGGTGCTGCTTCGTCGCCTTCTACGGGTGCGCCGTGCGTGCCCGCGCAGTTCCCCGCGCCCCTGTCGGGGCCGCTCTGGCCCGCGTGCGCTGGCACGTGCGGGTGCGCCGTGGTTGCTCGCGCAGTTCCCCGCGCCCCTGTCGGGGCTGCTCTGGCCCGCGTGCGCTGGCACGTGCGGGTGCGCCGTGGTTGCTCGCGCAGTTCCCCGCGCCCCTGTCGGGGCGCCCTGCTGCGGGTGCGCTGTCCGCCGAGGCTGCCGCAGACCAGCACGGGCCCCGATAGGGGCGCGGGGAACTGCGCAAAAAACCGCGCACCTGCACAGCACAGCGATCCCGAGCCCGGGACGGCCCCGATAAGGGGCGCGGGGAACTGCGCAGAACCAACCGCGCACCCGAGAGGCACAGCGCACCGCCAGGTGAACGCACCCGCACAGCCCGACGCCCGCCCCCGAGAGGAGAGACGGGCGCCCGTGCCTGAGGAGGGCGGACCGTACGGAAGAGCGCCTAGAACTGAACGTCAGAGCAGGAGTAGAACGCGTTATCCGTGTTGTCCACGGTCCACACGCCGAGGATCAGGTGCTTGCCGGACTTCTGCGGCAGCACCCCGGAGTGGGTGACGGTCCAGTCCGGCATGCGACCGCCGAAGGGCACCGTCAGGAACGGCTGCGGTTCGAGGTCCGCCCTGGTCAGCGGCTTCGACGGGTCGTACCCGTCCTTGGTGATGTAGTAGCGGAAGTCGGTCGTGGCGTGCCGGGCGACCATGCGCCAGGTGAACGTGTAGTTCTGGCCGCTGTTGACCTTGGTCGCGGGCCACTTGCCGCCGCGCGGGTCGTCCAGCTCGGAGAACCGGCCGACGCCGCCCGCACAGATCTTGCCGTCGGCGGGGCCGCGCCCGGGGAAGCCCTTGTAGCCCTCGACGCTCCACGCCTCCCATTCGATCTGGCCGCAGTTCTGGACGCTCCCGTTCCCGCACAGCGTGGAGCGGCTGGCGGGCGAGTCCACGTAGCCGTGGCCCTGGGCGCTGCCGGTGGCGGCGAAGAGCGCGGCGACGGCCAGGCCCGCGCCGAGCACGGAAGTGCTGAGCTTCTTGCGCATGGTTCACTCCTGAGGTGGGGGTGCCTCGATGTCGTGGGGGAGGCGGAGTCATCAGCGTGGTCTAGACCAAGGCCCAGGGTATTTCGGCCAGTTGGCCCTCTCCAACGCTGCTTTCGGTCACATGGGAACGCGGGCGAAGGCGTTCAATTCCGCCCCACGCCTCGTTGAGCGTGCAACCGCCTGGGCCCCGGCGGCGGGCCGCCCGCGTCGGAACCCCGCAACGTCAGGGGCGCGCGGAGCCCGAACGCCCGCCGCCCGGCGGGTCCGCACCGGCCCCCCGGACCCCACCGCTCCCCGATGGCTCAACTCCGGCACCCACCGCGCCTCCCGGCCCCTTCCCGACCGGCTCTCGCCCCCCTCTCGACCGGCTCAGCCCGGCAGCAGGTGCCCCCGCTGCGCCAGCAGGAACCGCTTGAACGCCGCCACGGGAGGGGTGTCCGGACCGCCGCCCGCGAGCCAGGCCACCCCGATCTCGCGCACCGCGCGCGGCGCCGTCACCGTCAGCTCCACCACCCCCGGCCGGGCCACCGTGGGCGGCGGCAGCAGCGCCACCCCGAGCCCCGCCTGCACCAGGCCCCGCAGGGTCTCGGCCTCCTCCCCCTCGAAGGCCACCCGCGGCCGGAAGCCCGCCGCCGCGCACAGGTCGTCGGTGATGCGGCGCAGCCCGTACCCCTCCTCCAGCGTCACGAAGGTCTCGTCGGCGGCCTCCGCGAGACGGATGCGGCGCCGGCCCGCCAAGCGGTGGTCGTCCGGCACCACGAGCCGCAGCCGCTGCTCGTCCAACCGCCGGGCCACCAGATCGGGCGCGTCCGGCACCGGTGACGTCAGGCACAGGTCAAGCTCCCCCGCGCGCAGCCGCTCCAACATGGCCTCGCCGTAGTTCTGCACCAGGCTGAAGCGGATCCGGGGGTGATCGGCACGGAAGGCGCGGATCAGTCCGGGGACCGTCTCCGTGCCCAGGGTGTGCAGGAAGCCGAAGGCGACCTTCCCGCTCGCCGGATCGGTGTCGGCGCGCACTTCTTCGGCGGCCCGCCCGATGCCGTCGAGCGCGCGCTCGACGGAGGTGAGGAAGGTGCGGCCCGCCGGGGTGAGCGCGAGGGTGCGGCCCCGCCGCGCGAACAGGTCGACCCCGAGGTCCTGCTCCAACCGGACCATCGCCCGCGACAGCGTCGACTGCGGCACCTGCATCTCCTGCGCGGCCCGCGTCACGTGCTCGGTACGGGCCACCCCGGCGAAGTACGCCAGCCGCGGCGCCAACAGTGTGACGATGTCATCTACGTCACCAGCAGATGACAGCCGCGCCCCTGAGCTCTCCTTATGCACCATGGGAACGATTATGGACGTTCCATGCATTGGACGCATGAGAATCCCGGTCGTACGTTCAGGACATGCCTGCCGCAAGTACCGGGGCGGTCACACGGTCCACCGGGCGCGCCCCGGCGACCACCGTCGTGACCGCCGCCCCGCCCGCCGCCCCGTCCCCGATCACACCCGCCACCTCGACCGTCGCCCCGGCCACCCGCGCCGGGGCCGGGGACGCCGCGCCGCCCGCTGCTTCGGACCGGCGCCTGGCCCCCGGCGGCCCCGGCTACCGTCGGATGAGCCTCGCCCTGTTCCTCGCGGGCCTCGCGACCTTCGCCCTGCTGTACTCGACCCAGGCCCTGCTCCCGCTGATCTCCACCGAGTTCGCCGTCGGCGCGGCCGACGCCAGCTGGACGGTGTCCGCCGCCACCGGCGCCCTCGCCCTGTTCGTCCTGCCGCTGAGCGCCCTGTCCGAACGGTTCGGCCGCCGCACCCTGATGACCGTGTCGCTGGCCGTCGCGGTCGGGGTGTCCCTGCTGATCCCGTTCGCCCCCTCGCTCGGCGCGCTGATCGCGCTGCGGGCCGTGCAGGGCGCCGCACTGGCCGGCGTGCCCGCCTCCGCCATGGCGTTCCTCGCCGAGGAGGTGCGGCCCAAGGCCCTGGTCGCCGCGATCGGACTGTTCGTCGCGGGCAACAGCATCGGCGGCATGAGCGGCCGGGTCGTCACCGGCTGGGTCGCCCAGGAGTGGGGCTGGCGGGTCGCGCTCGGCGTGCTCGGACTGTTCGCCGTGCTGACCGCGCTGGCGTTCCGGGCCCTGATCCCCGCGCCCCGCCACTTCACGGCCGCGCCGCTCAGCCCGCGCCACCTCGGCCGCACGGTCCGCGAGCACCTGGCGAACCCGCTGCTGCGCCGGCTGTACGCGATCGGCGCCCTGTTCATGACGGTGTTCGGCGCGGTGTACACGGTGATCGGCTACCGGCTCACCGAGGCCCCGTTCTCGCTGCCCCAGGGCGTGGTGGGTTCGATCTTCCTCGTCTACCTGGTGGGTACGGTGTCCTCGGCCGCCGCCGGTCAACTCGTCGCCCGGCTCGGTCGGCGCGGAGCCCTCTACCTGGCGGGCACGACCACCTCGATCGGGCTGTTGCTGTCGCTCGCCGATTCGCTCGTCTGGGTGCTCGCCGGACTGGTGCTGATCACCGCCGGGTTCTTCGCCGGGCACGCCGTCGCCTCCGCGGCGGTCAGCCGCACCGCCACCCACGGACGGGCCCAGGCGTCGGCGCTGTACCAGTCGGCGTACTACCTGGGCTCCAGCGCGGGCAGCACCGTCGGAG
The DNA here is from genome assembly GCF_042732055.1 of Streptomyces sp. NPDC059816. Classification (NCBI taxonomy): domain Bacteria; kingdom Bacillati; phylum Actinomycetota; class Actinomycetes; order Kitasatosporales; family Streptomycetaceae; genus Streptomyces; species Streptomyces sp. NPDC059816. Next base: position 170,527 of record NZ_JBHWIQ010000003.1, on the reverse strand, counting down.
CGCTGGCGTTCCACGCCGGCGGGTGGCCGGCCGCCGTGGCCCTCGGAGTGTTCGCCGTGGTCGGAGTGGTCGTGATCACACTGGTGGGCACCCGCGCCGCCCGGGTGGCCGCCCGGACCGCCGCGCCCGCCGTCCGACCGTCTACCGGTCCGGTGGTGGGACGGTACCGAGGGGTGGCCCGCGCGGCGCGGTGAATGCCGGCCCGGGGCGGCGTCGCGGGGCGACCGCCTCGGCACGGGCACGGGCACGGGCAACGAGCAGACAGGCGAACCACGTTACGCCGACCACGAGGGCCGTGCAGGCAGAAGACGCAGGCCAGCCCGATTGTCAGTGGCCTCCTGTACGTTTCCCGTGCTGGCGCCGCACAGGGGCGACGCCGACACCACAGGGGTGGGCTGGACCATGACTGACAGTACGGCGGCTATCGACCTCGACGTCCGGTTGGAGAAGCACCGGGTGGAGCTGACGGGGTACTGCTACCGCATGCTCGGCTCGTCCTTCGAAGCGGAGGACGCCGTCCAGGACACGATGGTCCGCGCCTGGCGCAGCTTCGACAAGTTCGAGGGCCGTTCCTCGCTGCGCTCCTGGCTGTACCGCATCGCGACCAACGTCTGCCTGGACATGCTGAACGCGGGCAACCGCCGGGCGCGCCCGATGGACCTCACCGAGCCGCAGCACCACGCGACGGCGGTCCTCAAGGAGCGCGCCGAGCCCACCTGGTTGGAGCCCGCCCCCGACGGCCGGGTCCTGCCCGACACCGCCGGTCCCGAACAGGCCGTGGTGGCCCGGGAGTCGGTGCGCCTCGCGTTCATGGCCGCGCTCCAGCACCTCCCGCCCAAGCAGCGGGTGGTGCTGATCCTGCGCGAGGTGCTGGCCTGGCGCGCCCAGGAGGTCGCCGACCTCCTGGGCACCTCGGTGGCCTCCGTCAACAGCGCGCTCCAGCGGGCCCGCTCGACGCTGGCCGCGGCGAACGTCCGGGAGTCCGACGCGGCCGAGCCCGCCGACGAGGAACAGCAGAAGCTCCTCAAGCGGTACGTCGAGGCGTTCGAGGGCTACGACATGGAGCAGCTCACCGCCCTCCTCCACGACGACGCGGTGCTGTCCATGCCCCCGTACGACCTCTGGCTCCAGGGCCACGACGAGATCACCGGCTGGATGCTGGGCCACGGCGCGGTCTGCCGGGGCTCGATCCTCGTCCCGACCGTCGCCAACGGCACCCCGGCGTTCGCCCAGTACCACGCCACGCAGACCCCGGGCCGCTACGAGCCGTGGGCGCTCCAGGTGGTGGAGATCTCAGACGGTCGGATCGTGGAGATCACCAACTTCCTCGACACGGCCCGGTGGTTCCCGCTGTTCGACCTCCCGCTCCACCTGGAGCGGTAGCCCGACCAACCGGATCAGTTCCCGCAGTGCGGGGGGCGGATCGCGCACGACGATCCGCCCCCCGGCGCGGCGGGCGGTCAGCTGGAGGCGGGCCAGCAGGTCGACGGCTGCGAGACCGGGGGCGACGAGCGCCCCCGCGTCGCAGACGACCCGGCCCGACCCGGTCGCCGCCAGCCGCAGCCGCACGTCCTCGCACAGCAGGATGACTTCTCCCCGCACCACCTCGGCGGGGAGTACCAGAACAGCAGGTGAATTGACGTCCACGCACGGTAGACCGCGCCCCCCGACAGAACTCATCGCCCACCGCCCGGCACGGCGCGGCCGTCACGGCGGAACGTCCTTCTTCGCGTAGCGGTACGGACAGAGCACGGAACCGTGCTGCTCAGGGGGAGAGCACCGCAAGAGGGCAGCCGGCGCGCGACGGGGCGCACACCGCGCTACGTGCCGCCGAAGCCGGAGGCCAACGGCATCCGCAGCCCCAACGGCGGCGGCGCGGCCAACGCATCGGCCACCGGCCGGGCGAACCGCACCCCGAACAACGTGCCGAGGACGAAGTTCACGGACAGCGCCCGCACCTCGTCCTGGTACTGGCGCAACCCGTGCCCGTCCGCGTGCACCTCGAACCGGCAGATGTCCCGATTGGCCTTCTTCGCCCGGGCCGCCAACCGGAACGACAGCTCGGGATCGTTCCGTACGTCCTTCGTGCCGTGCACGATCATCACTCGCCGTCCGGCCAGCTGCTTGACCGGCTCCGGCGGCTGTGCCCCGCCCTCCTCGGGCAGCCAGGGCGCCAGCGCCAGCACGGAGTGCACCGCCGGATGCCCACCCGCCCGGAGCGCGGCCCGCCCGCCCATCCCGACCCCGGCGAGGCACACGGGCACGTCCCCGTACCGTCGGACGGCCTCGTCGGCGGCCCACTGGGCGTCCGAGGCCAACAGGGCCTGCGGCCCGTTCCAGCCGCGCGCCCGGTATCGCACCACATGGGTGACGAGCCCCTTGCTCCGGCCCCGACGGGCCAGATGCCGCCCGAGACCCCGGGCGGAGCTCACCGCCAGCCGCGCAGGACGCCGCTCCGAGGTCTCCTCGCCCCCCGGCAGCACCAGCACGACCCCGCTCACCGCCGCGCCCACGGGCCCCCGCGCCTTCTCCAACCGCGCCGCGCGCACCTGAGCCGCTCCCAGTCCCATGACAGAACACTCCCAGAAGTAGTGGTGCGTGCCACGCGTCCTTGGGATCACCTTTACGTATCGGCGGATCGCCACCCCTCGGTATCTACGCGCGTAGGAGGTACAGTGCGCAAATGACGAGCCAGACCAGTCAGCACCCCGAGCCCCCCAGCGCCGACCAGATCCGCCGGGCTCCCAAGGTCCTTCTGCACGACCACCTGGACGGCGGCCTGCGCCCCGGCACCGTGGTCGACCTCGCCCGCGAGAGCGGGTACGACGCCCTCCCCGAGACCGACGCCGACAAGCTCGGCATCTGGTTCCGGGAGGCGGCCGACTCCGGTTCGCTGGAACGGTACCTGGAGACCTTCGCGCACACCTGTGCCGTCATGCAGACCAAGGAGGCCCTGTTCCGGGTCGCCGCCGAGTGCGCGGAGGACCTCGCCGAGGACGGCGTCGTCTACGCCGAGGTGCGCTACGCGCCCGAGCAGCACCTGGAGAAGGGCCTCACCCTCGAAGAGGTCGTCGAAGCCGTCAACGACGGCTTCCGCGAGGGCGAGCGCCGGGCCAGGGAGAACGGCCACCGCATCCGGGTGGGCGCCCTGCTGACCGCGATGCGCCACGCGGCCCGCGCCCTGGAGATCGCCGAACTCGCCAACCGCTACCGCGACCTCGGCGTCGTCGGGTTCGACATCGCGGGTGCCGAAGCGGGGTTCCCCCCCACCCGGCACCTCGACGCCTTCGAGTACCTCAAGCGCGAGAACAACCACTTCACGATCCACGCCGGTGAGGCGTTCGGTCTGCCCTCCATCTGGCAGGCCCTCCAGTGGTGCGGCGCCGACCGGCTCGGCCACGGAGTGCGGATCATCGACGACATCGAGGTCGCCGAGGACGGTTCGGTCAAGCTCGGCCGACTCGCCTCCTACGTCCGCGACAAGCGCATCCCCCTGGAGCTGTGCCCGACCTCCAACCTCCAGACGGCAGCCGCGGCCTCCTATGCGGAGCACCCCATCGGACTGCTGCGCCGCCTGCACTTCCGGGCGACCGTGAACACCGACAACCGGCTGATGTCGGGCACCAGCATGAGCCGCGAGTTCGAGCACCTGGTCGACACGTTCGGATACTCGCTCGACGACATGCAGTGGTTCACCGTCAATGCGATGAAATCAGCGTTCATTCCTTTCGATGAACGTCTCGCCATGATCAACGACGTGATCAAGCCCGGATACGCCGAGTTGAAGTCCGCGTGGCTCTTCGAGCAGACCGCTTCGACCAGGGGTTCCATCGCCCACGAGGGCTAAGAAGCACAGCGCGCGGGCGGCCGGGTGAACCAACACTCCGGCCGCCCGCGCGTGTTTGCGGCGACCCTGCGCCATGGCTACGTTTCTTGACCGCTCGTCTCGGAAATGTCGCTCTTTCGCGCCCGCAACAGCGCGTTCAACAGCAAGGACGCAATTCTTCATGAAGCAGTCTGCCGCCAAGACCCTTGGTGTCGCCGCGCTCGGTGCCGCTTTCGCCGCAGTCGGCGCCGGTGCCGCGAACGCCGCTCCCGCGGTGCCCGACGCCACCTCCGCCGTGGGCGGTGTCGCCAGGACCCTCCCGCTCGCCGACGCGGCGAAGATCCTCCCCGTCGCGGACGCCAGCAAGCTCGTGCCCGACACCCGTTCCGTGGAGGCCACGAAGACCGCTCTCGGCACCGCGGCCACCACCGCCCGGCCGACCATCACCCAGGCGCTGACCGGCGCCCTGCCGACCAAGGGCCTGCCCCTGGTCGGCGGACTCCTCGGCGGCCTGCCGGTCAACGGGATCCCGCTGGGCTGACCCCACTCGCGCACGACGAGGCCCGCCGACCGGTGAGTCGGCGGGCCTCGTCGTGCGCTACGGGACTACCAGGAGGTACGGGCGGTGGCGGACTTCTCGCTCGGCAGGAAGAACCACAGGGCCAGGTAGAGCAGGAACTGGGGGCCCGGCAGCAGGCACGAGACCACGAAGAACACGCGCATCGTCATCGCGGAGGTGCCGAAGCGCCGAGCCAGCGCCGCGCACACTCCGCCGATCATCCGTCCGTTGGTGGGGCGGGCCAGGGCGGTCATGGGGGGCTCCTTCACGAGGTGTGACGGTCAGTGTCGGGCCGGCGCGCCGGGTGACTGTCCCCCGTGGCGGCCGATGTCCTCCACGCTACGGACGGGAAGCGGGCAAAACATCACTCTGCGGGGCGATACCGACCCTGGTAATCGTCGGGGTCACCCCCTGGGGTCGCTCCTCCCGGTACGTCGACGGGGCGGGGGCGGGCGCCCTACGGGGTCGCCGGGCCCGGCGGCGGAGCCCGGCCCGGACGGCCGGCACCACGGCGAGGTGCGTCAGGGCGACGCCCGTCGTGTTCAACAGGAGCGAGTCGACGTCCACGACCTGGCCCGGAACCCCCGTCTGGAACATCTCGATGCCCAAGGACAGCAGCCCCGCCGCAGTCACGGTCCGCAGCAGCGACCCCCAAAGGGAAACGTTCAACCTGCCGCCCACGGCGGGGAGGAGAACACCCAGCGGAGCCAACAGGGCCAGCGCCTCGCCGATCTGCCGCAGTGCCGCCCGCGGGCCCAGCGCGAGGTCCGCCTCGATGCCCGCCAGGGGGCGGAAGTTCGGTGCGCTGACCCAGGGGACGTCGAGGGGACGCAGCGTGACCCACCCCACGAGGAGGAGGTGGGCCAGCAGGAGGGTCCCCCCTGCCGCGCGGATGTGGAAGCCTTTGCGCTGCACGCAACCAAGGACGACACCTGGCCGCTCGTCGGTTCCGTCGAGCGGGACGGCCGCACCGTGGCCCCCGTCACCCCCGTTCGCCGGGTGCGTGGTGGTCACCCGGGGTCCCCTGGCCTTGTTCGCCGGCTGGCGGGTCCGCCGTGCTCACCCGCGCAGTTCCCCGCGCCCCTTGGTCGGGACGCCCTGGCCTTGTTCGCCGGGTGGCGGGTCCGTCGCGCTCACCCGCGCAGTTCCCCGCGCCCCTAACGGGACCCGTACCGAGACGCCCCCGAAGGCCCCGCACGAGGACGCCCCGAAAGGGGCGCGGGGAACGGCGCGAGCAAGCACAGCGCACCCGCAGGGCACCGCGGCCCAAGCGGAGGGCACCGCGCAGCGCAGCGCACCGTGCCGCGCACCCGCACGAGGGCGCCCTGAAAGGGGCGCGGGGAACGGCGCGGGCAACCACCACGCACTCGCAGGGAACCGCGGTCCGCAGGACGGACCCCTGCGCAGCGCACCGTGCCGAGCCGCGCACCCGCACCAGGGCGCTCCGAAAGGGGCGCGGGGAACGGCGCGAGCAAGCACCACGCACCCGCAGGGCACCGCGGCCTAAGCGGAGGGCACCGCGCAGCGCACCGTGCCGAGCCGCGCACCCGCACGAGGGCGCCCCGAAGGGGGCGCGGGGAACGGCGCGGGCAACCACCACGCACTCGCAGGGCACCGCGGTCCGCAGGACGGACCCCTGCGCAGCGCACCGTGCCGAGCCGCGCACCCGCAGGGCACCGCGGCCTAAGCGGAGGGCACCGCGCAGCGCACCGCGGGCAAGCACCACGCACCCCCCAGGCCACCGCAAGCCCAAGCGGATCGCCCCCGAGCCCCCGGACCCCCCGTCAGGGAACCCTCAGGGGCCGGGCGCCAGAACCGTACTGGGCGGTTCGTGAAGCGCGGGCCGCGCCCGAACCTCAGGCGTGCACTCGTACGCACGCAACGGATCGACCCCGGGCCCACCCAGGATCACCCGCCCGTCCCGCGACGCAGCCGCCGAGTTGGCCAACGTGCACACGAGCTGCGCCAGCGCGAACGGCGACAGGTCCTCCGCCGGCGCACTGAGCCGCAACGCGTCGTCGGGGTCGCCGCCACGCGGCCCGGACACGGTCACCCCGTCCGGGACTTCCGTGGAGTACCCCGCCTGCCGCTCCGCCCGGGACACCCGCTGCCCCAACTCGTCGAGGAGCGCCCGCGCCACCCGCCCGCGGTCCTTCTCGGAGGTCTGCCCCGCCGGCAGCTCCACCCGCCGGTCCACCGGCACGAGCTCCGCCGCGCACACCAGGAACACCTGTACCGGGACGCCGCCCGTGGACTGCTTGCTCGTGGCGGGCTCCGACACCTCGCACGGCTCCCGGGACGGGGCGGGCCCGAAGTCCGTCGGCACCTCCGTGGGCCGGATGCCGCACGCCGAGGCCACCAGCCCCAGCAGGGACATCGCGATCCCCGCGGTCAGCCGTCGTCGCCGCGCCGTCACCGCACGCCCCCCTGCCGGTCCCCGGGCACCCCGGGGGCGCGGGCCGGGTCCGTCTCGGAGACGTCGCGCGGCAGTCGCAGGGTGAACACCGCGCCCCCCTCGTCCGAGTTGGCGGCGGTGATCTCCCCGCCGTGGATGTGGGCGTTCTCCAGTGCGATCGACAGTCCGAGACCACTGCCCTCGGACCGCGGCCGGGACGCGCTCGCCTTGTAGAAGCGGTCGAACACGTGGGGCAGGACGTCGAGGGGGATGCCGGGCCCGTGGTCCCGCACCTCGATCAGTACGTTCCCCTCGCGCACCGCAGGGCCCTCCGACGCGTCCGCGTCGTGCACGTCCACCGCCTCGTGCACGTCCACCGCGTGGTGGGCCTCCACCGGGCCCGTGGCCTGTGCCGGGCCCGTGGCCGCGGAGCCGCCCACCGAGCCCCCGCCCTCCGTGCGCACCGCGACCCGGACCGGGGAACCCCCGTGCTTGAGGGCGTTGCCGATGAGGTTCGCGAGGATCACGTCGAGGCGGCGCGGGTCGACCCGGGCCATGATCCCGCGCTCGGCGTCCAGGTCCACCGCGTCCAGCCAGGCGCGGGCGTCGATGCAGGCGGTGATCTGGTCCGCGATGTCGACGTCGTCCAGGACGAGCCGGGCGGTGCCCGCGTCGAAGCGGGTGACCTCCATCAGGTTCTCGACCAGGTCGTTCAGCCGTCGCGTCTCGCTCACCACCAGACGCACCGCGGGCTCGATCATCGGGTCCACACTGCCGGTCTCCGCGTCCAGTTCCTCTTCCAGCACCTCGGTGACGGCCGTGATCGCGGTCAGCGGGGTCCGCAGTTCGTGCGACATGTCCGCCACGAACCGGCGGGACGATTCGTCACGGGCGCTCATCTCGGCGACCCGCTTCTCCAGGGCCTGCGCGGCCTGGTTGAACGTCCGTGACAACTCGGCCAGTTCGTCCGTGCCGGACACCCGCAGCCGGGTGTCGAGCTTGCCCTCGCCGAGTCGTTTCGCCGCGGCGCCCAACCGGTGCACGGGTTTGAGGACCGTCGTCGCCGCGGCCTGGGCGAGCAGCGCCGCCCCGATCAGCGCCAGCCCCGTCGCGATCGCCAGCGACCAGGCCAGCGAGTTGAGGTCCTTGGCCTCCGGCTCCAGGGACTTGAGCATGTAGCCCGTGGGCCCGCCGCCGATCAGCCGGGTCCCGGCGACCAGGTAGGGAGTGTCGTCGTCGGCCGTGATCCGCTGCCAGTACAGGTGGTACGGGGACCGGTTGGTGGAGGTCAGCGGCTGCTGCTTGTCCACGGCCGCCCGCAGCGAGCGCGGGACGTCGTCCAGGGTGAACGCGTCCAGGTGGGAGTTGCCGATGACGGTGGAGCCGTCCGCGTCCTCGGCCATCAGCAGCACGCTGAAGCGCTGGCTGCTCGTCGCCATCTGCCCGGCCGTGTCTTGGAGTTCGTTCTGGGTGGGACGGCCCGGCAGGATGCCCGCCCGGTTGCTCATCTCCTGCTGGAAGTCGTTGAGCGCCGCGTCCTGGGCACGGGTGAGCACCGCCTCGCGGTTCAGCCAGTACGCGATGCCGGACGCCGCCACCGCCGCCGTCAGCGCCACCAGACCGAACACCAGGACCAGCCGCAGTCGCAGACTGGTGAACCTCAGCGACGCCGACACCGCGCGCCGGGCCCTCGCCCAGCCGCGGGCCGCCCGCTGCTCGCCGCGGGAGGCGGCGGCGTCCCGATCGACCGTGCGCTCCCGCTCGCCGGGCTCCTCGGTCACTGAGGCGTGTCCAGCCGGTAGCCCACGCCGCGCACCGTGCGGATCAGCGTCGGGGAGGACGGGACGTCCTCCACCTTCGCCCGCAGCCGCTGCACGCACGCGTCGACGAGCCGCGAGTCCCCGAGGTAGTCGTGCTCCCAGACCAGCCGCAGGAGTTGCTGCCGCGACAGCGCCTGGCCCGGCCGGCGGCTCAGCTCCAGCAGCAGCCGCAGTTCGGTCGGGGTCAGCTGGAGGTCCTCGCCGTTCTTGGTGACGGTCATCGCCGCCCGGTCGATGACCAGGCTGCCGAAGGTCGCCGAGTCCGTGGATTCCCGCTCGCCGCGCCGCAGCACGGCCCGGATGCGGGCGTCCAGCACCCGCCCCTGCACGGGTTTGACCACGTAGTCGTCGGCGCCGGACTCCAGCCCGACGACCACGTCGATGTCGTCGTTGCGCGCGGTCAGCAGGATGATCGGCAGCTGGTCGGTGCGGCGGATGCGACGGCACACCTCGAAGCCGTCGATGCCCGGCAGCATCACGTCCAGCACGATCAGGTCGGGCCGCTGTTCACGCAGCAGTTGGAGGCCGTCCTCGCCGGTGGCAGCGGTGGCCACACGGTGCCCTTGGCGCGTCAGCGACAGCTCCAGGGCCGTACGGATGGCGTCGTCGTCCTCGATCAGCAACAGGGAAGGCACGGACGCCATTCTGTCCCATGGCGCCACGGGCTTTCGACGGGTGGGCCCGAGCCGGTCCCCGCCGTGCCGTCCGGACCCCTGTGACAGTGCTGTGACAGTCGGCGGACAACGTCATGAAGTGCCCCCGGCAGGATTCTCGTCATCGCAAGGAACACGGATCGGCACCGACGGGGGGCGCGAGATGAACAAGCTGCACAGCATCAACGCGAGCGCGGTCGTCACGCGTCTTCACGACGGCGGACGGGGGAACGGTTCCAGCGACAAGTCCGGTGCCGTGAGCGGGCGGGGGTGCGCTCGCGGCACCGGGCGTCATCAGCACACCGCGTACATGACGGTGGTCGACACGCCGCACGGGGGCAGCGCGACCGCACCGGCCGCGGGGGAGCGGCAGGTCAGGTCGGAGGCGAACGCCGAAGCGGCGTTCACCGCCTACGTCCAGGAACGCCGGGCCTCCCTGTACGCCACCGCCTACCACCTGACCGGGGACCGCTTCGAGGCGGAGGACCTCCTCCAGAGCGCCCTCTTCTCCACGTACCGGGCCTGGGACAGGATCAGCGACAAGGCCGCCGTCGGCGGCTACCTGCGCCGCACCATGACGAATCTGCACATCAGCGCGTGGCGGCGGCGCAAGCTCAACGAGTACCCGACGGAGGAGCTGCCGGAGACGGCCGGCGACACGGACGCGATGCGCGGCACGGAACTGCGCGCGGTCCTGTGGCAGGCGCTCGCCCGGCTGCCCGAACTCCAGCGGACGATGCTGGTCCTGCGCTACTACGAGGGCCGCACCGACCCGGAGATCGCGGAGATACTCGGCATCAGCGTCGGCACGGTGAAGTCCAGCATCTGGCGCTCGCTGCGCCGGCTGCGCGAGGACGAGGTCCTCAGCTTCGGCCGTGACGAGGAGGAGTCCTTCGGGGAGCTGGTCGCCTAACCGCGACCGGGGCTGCCGGGACGCGGCACCGGGCCACTGTGGGGGTGGCGACGGCGCCGGGTGTCCGGGAGCGACGGGGGACGAGGGAGTGCCGCACGGCGGGGGATGCCGGTGGTACGGGTCCGTCGGGGGACGGGCCGCCCGTGCTGGGGGGCACGGGGCGAACGGGGGGTACACGGGGGAGAGACCCACCGGGGGGTGGGACACGGGGGAACGGCCCCAACGGGAGAGCGGCAACCACCGGGGGGTGGCACCGCGGGGCCGTGAGAGCAGGACCGAAGGCCGGGGGGTCTTTTCGGTCCTGCTCTTCCGTGTGTCCGGCGGACGTCAGCCGGTCCGTACCGAGGTGTCAGCGCCGAGCGCCCCGGCCACCCGGGCCGCGGCCTCCGAGGGCCCACAGGCGTGTGCTCCCAGGCGCACCTGGCGCCCCACGATCCCGCGTTCGGACCGCATCAGCCGCCACCCCCGCCGCAACAGGAACCCGACGGGCTTGCGGGACTCCCGCAGGTCCCGCACCAGCCGTCGCCGGAACGTGGTCGCGGGGCGGCCCCGCAGACAGATGGCGTCCGCGAGGAGCCCCCGTTCCCGACACCGTCCGACGATCTCCGCCGCGAAGATCCCCTCGGCGATGACCAGCGGCGCCCCGGCCAGGTCCACCTCCTTGACCCCGGTACGGGAACTCGTGGAGATGTCGTACACCGGAACCCCGGTCCGTCCCGTGGTGCACAGCTCGGCCAGCGCGGCCAGCGCCGTGTCGGCGTCCCAGGAGCGGGGCGAGTCCCAGTCCACGTCGGAGGTGTCCGGCACGAGCGGCAGGGTGGGGTCGTCGATCTCCTTGTAGAAGTCGTCGAGGCACAGCACGGGCAGCCCGCAGCGCTCGGCGAACGACGACTTTCCGGAACCGGAGGGCCCGGTGAGCAGCACCACACGGGCCGGTGACGGGGGTATGTCGGGAAGAGAACTCACGAGAGTCCAGTGTGCGGCATCCGGTGGCGCCGGCCGACCCCCGCGGGTCGACTTTGCGGCCCGCCCGCCCACTCAACTACGCTTCGTGAGTCCTTGATTACGCATCTCGCATCCCAGGCGGCACTCATGGCACGTCACCAGGTCCATCCGTCCCGTCAGACCCCCACCACCCCGCGGGCGCTGCTGCGTGCGGGCCTCGTGCTCGGCGCGGTCGCCCTGGCGGGCGGCGCGGGTGCGACGAGCGCCGCCGCGGCCCCCGGCGCCGTGCCCACGCCGGTCGGTGAACTCGACGCACGGGCCGCCACCGGGGCCCTCACCGACACCGTGGGCTACGTCACGGGGCCGCTCACCGCGCTTCAGGTGAACCCGCTCGCGAAGACCGGGGTCGATCCGTTGGCCAACGGGGTCGGCACTCAGGTCGCGGACTTCAAGCCGCTGTCCACGACGGCGCTCACGGCGCCGCTGTCCCGGGGGGACTCGCTGAGTGACCTGCCGGTCGTCGGTCAGGTCACCGGGCTGCTCACGCGCTGACCGCGGCCCCTGCGGGTGCGCTGTCCCGTGCGGGTGCGTGGTGGTTCTGCGCAGTTCCCCGCGCCCCTATCGGGGCCCGATCCGGCTCGGGTCCGCTGTCCCGTGCGGGTGCGCGGTCGTCTTCGCGCAGTTCCCCGCGCCCCTTATCGGGCCCGTGTGGGTTACGGCCGGTGGCAGGCGGAGTGCACCTGCACCAGGGCGCCCCGACAGGGGCGCGGGGAACGGCGCGAGCAACCACAGTGCAGCCGCACGTGCCAGCGCACGCGGGCCAGAGCGGCCCCGATAGGGGCGCGGGGAACTGCGCGAGCAACCACAGTGCAGCCGCACGTGCCAGCGCACGCGAGCCAGGGCGCCCCGATAGGGGCGCGGGGAACTGCGTAGAACCACCACGCACCCGCAGGGGTCCTTACGGGGTGGGGCCGGTCAGTAGGAGGAGCCGGATGCGCCGAGGGAACCGGTCGGGTGCCACACGGTCTTGGTCTCCAGGAACGCGGTCAACCGGCGGGTGCCCGGATCGGCGGACCAGTCCTCGGCACGGGGCCGCAGCACCCGCTTGAGGTTGTCGGCCGCCGCGACCTCCAACTCCGTCGCGAGCGCACCATCCGCACCCGTCAGGTCGATCGCGTTGACGTCGGCATGGGCGGCGAGCGGGGCGGCGATCTCCCGCGTCCCGCCGGACAGCACGTTGACCGTGCCGCCGGGCACGTCGGAGGTGGCCAGCACCTCACCCAGGGACAGCGCGGGCAGCGGGGCCCGCTCGCTGGCGACCACCACGGCGGTGTTGCCGGTCGCGATGACCGGGGCGAGCACCGACACCAGTCCCAGGAACGACGAGTCCTGCGGTGCCAGCACGGCCACCACGCCCGTCGGTTCGGGCGAGGACAGGTTGAAGAACGGGCCCGCGACCGGGTTGCCGCCGCCCGCCACCTGGGCGATCTTGTCGGTCCAGCCCGCGTACCAGACCCAGCGGTCCACCGCGGCGTCCACCCGGGCGCCGGCCTTCGCCTTGGACAGGCCCTCCGCCTCGGCGACCTCCCGGACGAACTGCTCCCGGCGGCCCTCCAGCATCTCGGCGACCCGGTACAGGATCTGGCCCCGGTTGTACGCGGTCGCCCCCGACCACGGCCCGAACGCCTTGCGGGCGGCGACCACCGCGTCCCGGGCGTCCTTGCGGGACGAGCGCGGCGCGTTCGCGAGCCAGGCGCCCTTGGAGTCGGTCACCTCGTACACCCGTCCGCTCTCGCTGCGGGGGAACTTGCCGCCCACGAACAGCTTGTAGGTTTTGAAGACGCCCAGCCGGCCGTTGTCAGACATCGAGGTACCCCTCCAGACCGTGACGGCCGCCCTCGCGGCCGTGGCCCGACTCCTTGTAGCCGCCGAACGGCGACGTGGGGTCGAACTTGTTGAACGTGTTGGACCAGACGACCCCGGCCCGCAGCCGGTTCGCCACGGCGAGGATGCGCGAGCCCTTCTCGGACCAGATGCCGGCCGAGAGCCCGTACGGGGTGTTGTTGGCCTTGGCGACGGCCTCGTCCGGGGTGCGGAAGGTCAGCACCGACAGGACCGGGCCGAAGATCTCGTCCCGGGCGACGGTGTGGGCCTGGGTCACGCCCGTGAAGACGGTCGGCGCGAACCAGTAGCCGGCGGACGGCAGCTCACAGGGCGCGGTCCAGCGCTCGGCGCCCTCCGCCTCGCCGCGCTCGGTCAGGGCGCTGATCCGGGCGAGCTGCTCGGCGGAGTTGATCGCACCGATGTCGGTGTTCTTGTCCAGCGGGTCGCCCAGGCGCAGCGTGGTCAGCCGGCGCTTCAGCGCGTCGACCACCTCGTCGTGCACCGACTCCTGCACCAGCAGCCGGGAGCCCGCGCAGCAGACCTGGCCCTGGTTGAAGAAGATGCCGCTCACGATGCCCTCGACGGCCTGGTCGATCGGGGCGTCGTCGAAGACGATGTTGGCGCCCTTGCCGCCCAGCTCCAGGGTGAGCTTCTTGGCGGTGCCGGCGACCGTGCGGGCGATCTCCTTGCCGACGCCCGTGGAGCCGGTGAACGCGACCTTGTTCACGTCCGGGTGCGCGACCAGCGCCGCGCCCGCGTCCCCGTAGCCGGGGAGGATGTTGACGACGCCCTTGGGCAGGCCCGCCTGACGGCAGATGTCCGCGAAGAACAGCGCCGACAGCGGGGTGGTCTCGGCGGGCTTCAGGACGACCGTGTTGCCGGTGGCGAGCGCCGGGGCGATCTTCCACGCCAGCATCAGCAGCGGGAAGTTCCACGGGATGACCTGGCCGGCGACGCCCAGCGGCTTCGGGTCGGGGCCGTAGCCCGCGTGGCCCAGCTTGTCGGCCCAGCCGGCGTAGTAGAAGAAGTGCGCGGCGACCAGCGGCAGGTCGGCGTCGCGGGTCTCGCGGATCGGCTTGCCGTTGTCGAGGGTCTCCAGCACCGCCAGTTCACGGCTGCGCTCCTGGATGATCCGGGCGATCCGGAACAGGTACTTCGCCCGTTCGGCGCCCGGCAGCGCCGACCAGCTCCCGAACGCCTTGCGGGCCGCCTTCACGGCGCGTTCCACATCGGCCTCGCCGGCCTGCGCGACCTCACAGAGCACTTCCTCCGTGGACGGCGACACGCTCTTGAACACCCGGCCGTCCGCCGCGTCGACGAACTCGCCGTCGATGAACAGGCCGTACGAGGGCGCGAGGTCGACGACCGCGCGCGACTCGGGCGCGGGCGCGTACGCGAACATGCTTGTCATCGTGATCAGTCCACCGTCACGTAGTCGGGGCCGGAGTAGCGGCCGGTCGCCAGCTTCTGGCGCTGCATCAGCAGGTCGTTCAGCAGGGACGAGGCGCCGAACCGGAACCAGTCGTTGTCCAGCCAGTCCCCGCCCACCGTCTCGTTCACCAGGACCAGGAACTTGACCGCGTCCTTCGTGGTGCGGATGCCCCCGGCGGGCTTCACTCCGACCTGGACGCCGGTGCGGTCCCGGAAGTCACGGACCGCCTCCAGCATCAGCAGGGTGTTCGGCGGGGTGGCGTTCACGGCGACCTTGCCGGTCGAGGTCTTGATGAAGTCGGCGCCGGCGAGCATCCCGAGCCAGGAGGCGCGGCGGATGTTGTCGTACGTCGACAGTTCGCCCGTCTCGAAGATGACCTTGAGCCGGGCGGCTCCGCTGGCCTCCTTCACGGCGCGGATCTCCTCGTACACCTTCAGGTAGCGCCCGGAGAGGAAGGCGCCCCGGTCGATGACCATGTCGATCTCGTCGGCGCCCGCCGCGACGGCGTCGCGCACGTCGGCGAGCTTCACGTCGAGCGCGGCCCGGCCCGCCGGGAAGGCGGTGGCCACCGAGGCGACCCTGACCCCGGTCCCCGTGACGGCCGCCTTCGCGGTCTCCACCATGTCCGGGTACACGCAGACCGCGGCGACCTTCGGGGTCGCGGGGTCCGTCGGGTCCGGGTGCGCCGCCTTCGCGCCGAGGGCCCGGACCTTGCCCGGGGTGTCGGCGCCCTCCAGGGTCGTCAGGTCGATCATCGAGATCGCCAGGTCGATGGCGTACGCCTTCGCCGTCGTCTTGATCGAACGGGTGCCCAGGGCGGCGGCGCGGGCTTCGAGGCCCACCGCGTCCACGCCGGGCAGGCCGTGGAGGAAGCCGCGCAGGGCCGTGTCCGATGCGGTGACGTGCGCGAGGGGGTGGTCGTCCGGGGTGCGGGCGGCTGGACCGGTCGGGCTGAGGGGACCGGTGGCCGTCGGCGCTGGGGGCGGAATCGTGGGCATGGTCACGAGCTGAGCATATCTACGCGCGTAGTAGCTGTACAGGTCGGGAGGTAAAGGTCGTGGGGACGGGGTCGGTCAGGTGTAGGACGAGCCCGGATCGGGGCGGGGGCGTGCCCGATCCGGGCCGTCGGCTCAGGGGCGGTACACCCGCAGGTGGGCCACCTCGTACGACATCGCCGAGGTTCCGGGGTCCGGCGCCGGGTGGTAGCGGCCCGCGCAGACGGACAGGTTCACGATGAGGTGGGCGTACCACCGCCACCCCACCCCGCGCCGGTCGGTGTACGCGCGCTCCCCGTTCACCCACCACACCACCGACCAGGTGCCGAACTCCACCGCCAGGTCGACCCACCGGCCGGGGCCGACGGAGGGGTCGCGGTGGTAGCGGTAGCCCCCGCGCACCCGGTTGGAGAGTTCCAGCAGGTCCGGGTTGTCGGGGTGGTACTCGAAGACGTCGATCTCCTGGCCCCCGTCGCGCCAGGTCCAGATCGCGGGCCAGGCGCCCGTCTCGACCGGTAGGCGCACCCGGGCCTCCAGCACGTCCCCGGCCCGGACCGTGAAGCCCTCCTCGCTGCCCTCGGTGGTCAGGAGCCCCGCGTTCCACAGGCCCTCCAGCCGGCGGGTCGCCCGGAAGGTGCCGGTGCGGCTGTACGAGGGGTCGGCCACCAGGTAGTCGAGCTTGTCGTCGCCCGGGTTGGTGGGGCCGCCGTCGGGATACGCCCAGGAGCGGCCCGCCACCCACTGGGTGGTGGAGGTGAAGTCGGCGGTGAACACGGGGGTGCCGGACGTGGGGGGCTGGCGGCGGGCGCGGTCGGCCCGTGGCCGTGCGGAGGGGTCCGCGCTCGGTCGCCAGCGCGCGCGGAGCCGGGTGAGAACGTTGGTGCGCACGTCACTCCTCTCCGGAACGGGTGCTTCCGGGAGGTTCTGCCCGATGCCGGAGCGCTCAAGCACGAGAGCTCGCATTCCGCACCGGATTCATCACTTAAGGTGATGATCGTCATGGCGGGGCGTCGGTTGCGCACCCAGCGACTCGTGTCCGTGGCTCCTGGCTCGCGGCTCGTGCCCCTTCGCTCGTGCCCCTTCGCTCGTGCCCCGTGGCTCAGGTGACCGCCAGCAGCACGGCCAGCAACACCGCGCCCGCCGCCGACGGGGCCAGCACCTCGTACGCCCAGCGCACCACGGGCCGCCCCTGCGCCGACTCGGCGCCGCTGCGTCGCTCCGCCAGCTCCCGCAGGTCCTCGACGATCTGGTCGGACGGGGACCGGACGGGTGACGCCGTCAACGAGGTGCGCCCCGACGGGTCGTCCATCGCCGCCCTGCTCTGCTGCCGGGCCGCCTTCTTCCGGGCCCGCAGGGACACCGGAAGAGCCCACAACTGGTACTTCACGCCCGCGTCGTCGAAGACCTCGTTGGAGTAGCCGGCCCGGACGTTGCCCACGCAGCTCCACGGCAGGGTGATCGTCCGGAACGGGTTGCGGACGCGGAGCCGGTCGTCGTTGACGAACACCGCCGGCCGGATCGTGTACGCCACCACCAGCGGGACGAGGAACAACAGCGCCGCCAGCGCCATCCAGGGGGCATTGCCCTCCCCGTGGGCCACCGCGTCCACGCCCAGCCAGGCGCCCAGCGCCAGCAACAGCACGCCGCCCGCGATACCGGCGGAGGACCGGAAGACCCGGTCCTTGACCGGGGGCTCCGCCGGCGTCCCCGGTGAGGACGGCGCGGGCGTGGGGCGATCGGAACTCGTCATACCAACGATTCTGCCCCACCCGACCACCTCCGGGCCCGGGGGCCGGGTGGCCCGGGCCCGAGCACGGTTCACCAGCCCTGGCCCACGAACGGCTCCACCCGGGACTCCAACCACAGCAGACAGGCCCAGGACACCAGGGAGAGGGCGAGCAGGGCCGCCGTGAGCGAGGCGGCGAGGGTCGCCGCACCGGGCAGGTGCGCGGCCCGGTGCCGCAGCGCGGTGCCCACGAGCGACCAGGCGGCCAGCGTCAGCGCCGGCACGCCGAACAGCATCAGCGGCAGTTCCCCGTACACCAGACTCAGGTCCCGCTCGCCCTCGAAGGCCCCGCTCACCCCCGGAGCCGCGCCGTGCAGCCAGACCGCGAACCCGACGGCCCCCGCCACGACGGCGATCACGCACCCCGCCACGGAACTCGACCGGCTGTAGGGGTGCTGCCCGCCCCCGCCGCCGTCCGCTTCGACTGCTTCGTCCGTGCTGTCAGCCTCATCCGCTTCCGCAGCCCCTCCCCCCTCGGGCCGGAACCCGAAGGGGAAGTGTTCTTTCTGCTCGTTCTGCCCGTGCTCCCGCATGTTCCCGATGACGCCTGAGCCGGTCCGTGAGTTCCTGAAACGCCCGTCCACACGAACCTTCCGGTGAGTTCCTCACTTCAAAGTGCGTTCTTGATCCCCCTGCCGGCCACCACCAAGGTGGAGGCAACGGCGACCGACGAGGGAGAGGGCCACGGGATGAGGGCGGGGACGGCGTCCGTGCGGGGAGACGTCAGCGTGCTGGGACTCGGGGACATGGGAGCGGCGCTGGCCGGGGCGTTCCTCGGCGCCGGGCGGCGGACCGTGGTGTGGAACCGGACGGCGGCCCGGGCGGACCCACTCGTCGAACGGGGCGCCCTGCGGGCCGCGGACGTCCGGGCGGCGCTGCGGGCCAGCGGGCTGGTGGTGGTCTGCCTGCTCGACTACGCGAGCGTGCGGGACGTGCTGGAACCCGTGGCCGACGAACTGCGCGGCCGGACGCTCGTCAACCTCACCAACGGCTCGCCCGCCGAGGCCGCCGCGTTTGCCGAGTGGATCGCGGCGACGGGGGCCGCCTACCTGGACGGCGGGATCATGACCGTACCGCAGACCGTCGCCACGCCCGGGGCGTTCGTGCTCTACAGCGGCCCCGCGGAGGCGTTCGCCGACTGGCGGGTCGACCTGGAGGTCCTCGGCGCCGCCCACCACCTCGGCGCCGACATCGGACTCGCCCCGCTCTACGACCTGGCGCTGCTCAGCGGCATGCAGCTGATGTTCGAGGGCTTCCACCTGTCCGTCGCCATGGCGACCTCCCGCCCCGGGGGCGGTGCCGCCGCCTTCACCGACCTCCTGGTGCCCTGGCTGACCGGCATGACCGCCCTGATGCCCGCCTTCGCGCAGGAGATCGACGCGGAGGCCGCGCACGGCACGGCGCCCGCGCTCACCCAGGGCATCGACGTCCAGGTGGCCGGGGTGGGCAACATGATCGCGGCGGCCCGGGACGCCGGGGTCGACGCCACCGCCCTGGAACAGTCCCTCACCGCCCTGCGGGCGCTGTCCGCCGCCGGGCACCGGCAGTGGAGCGCCCCGCTGTCCGTGCGCGGGCTGCGGACCGGGACGGCCGGGCCCTGATCGGCCCGGTTCCGGTGCACCGACCCCCCGGTCACCGGAACCGGGTCCGCCGTCAGATGCCCGCGGCCTTCGCCAGGTCCCGCTTCAGCTCCGCCAACACGGCCGCCGCCTCGGTACGGGCCCGGGGCAGGTCCTCGTGGGAGGCGACCGGAACGATGGCCTCCAGGTAGCACTTCAGCTTGGGCTCGGTGCCGCTGGGCCGCACGATCACCCGGGCGCCGTCGAGGGAGTAACGCAGACCGTCGGTCGGCGGCAGCGCCTGCGTCCCCTCGGTCAGGTCCTCGGCCCGGAGCACCGGCCGGCCCGCCAGCGCGGTGGGCGGGTGCGCGCGCAGCGCCCGCATGGCGTCGGCGATCACCGACACGTCCGCCACCCGGACGGAGAGCTGGTCGGTGGCGTGCAGACCGTGCTCCACCGCGAGGTCGGCCAGCAGGTCCAGGAGCGTGCGCCCCTGTTCCTTCAGCTCCGAGGCCAGCTCCGTGATGAGCAGCGCCGCCGTGATGCCGTCCTTGTCCCGGACGCCCTCCGGATCGACGCAGTACCCGAGCGCCTCCTCGTAGCCGTACCGCAGACCCTCCACCCGGGCGATCCACTTGAACCCGGTCAGGGTCTCCTCGTACCCGACGCCGGCCGCCGCCGCGATGCGGCCCAGCAGCGACGAGGAGACGATCGACTCGGCGAACACCCCGGTCGCGCCCCGACGGACCAGGTGCGCCGCGAGCAGCGCCCCGACCTCGTCGCCGCGCAGCATCCGCCAGTCGCCGTCGGCGCCGTCCGGGACGGCCACCGCACAGCGGTCCGCGTCCGGGTCGTTGGCGATGACCAGGTCCGGGCGGGCGGCGCGGGCCGTCGCGAAGGCGAGGTCCATCGCACCCGGTTCCTCCGGATTGGGGAAGGCGACGGTCGGGAAGTCGGGGTCCGGCTCGGCCTGCTCGACGACCAGCACCGGAGCGGGGAAACCCGCCCGGGCGAACGCGGCCAGCAGGACGTCCTTGCCCACGCCGTGCATCGCGGTGTAGACGGTGCGCGCGGTGCGTGCGGAGCCCGGGGCGAGGACCGCGTCGGTCCGGGCCAGGTACGCCGCCACGACCTCGTCGCCCAGGGTCGTCCACCCGCCGTCCGGACGCGGCACGTCCGCGAGGGCGGCCACCGCCGCGATGCGGTCGGCGATCTCCGCATCGGCCGGCGGCACGATCTGCGAACCGTCGCCCAGGTAGACCTTGTAGCCGTTGTCCCGGGGCGGGTTGTGGCTGGCGGTCACCTCGACGCCCGCGACCGCCCCGAGGTGACGGATGGCGTACGCGAGGACCGGGGTGGGCAGCGGGTGCGGCAGCACGGCCGCGCGCAGTCCGGCACCCGCCATGACGGCGGCCGTGTCCCGGGCGAAGTCCGCCGACTTGTGGCGCGCGTCGTAGCCGATCACCACCAGGCCGTCCGCGTGCCCCTCGTCCCGCAGGTACGCGGCCAGGCCCGCTGCGGCGCGGATGACCACGGCACGGTTCATCCGCTGGGGGCCCGCGCCCAGCTCACCGCGGAGCCCCGCGGTGCCGAACTGGAGGGTGCCGCTGAAGCGGTCGGCCAGTTCGGCGACGGCTGCCGGGGCGTCCGGGCCGTCCAGCCGGGCCAGCAGGTCGGCCAACTCGTCCCGGGTGTCCGGGTCGGGGTCCTCGGCCAGCCAGGTCCGGGCGCGGGTGATCAGCTCGTCGTGCTGCACGGTTGTGCCTCTCGGTGTCCGGGGTGGGTGGTGCCCACGCTGTCAGATGCGGTCCAGCACCTGGGCGAGCAGAGTGCCCATCCGGGAGGCGGAGTCCCGACCGGCCTGGAGGACCTCCTCGTGGTTGAGGGGTTCACCCGTCATGCCGGCGGCGAGGTTGGTCACCAGGGAGATGCCGAGCACCTCGGCGCCCGCCTCGCGGGCCGCGATGGCCTCGAGCACGGTGGACATCCCGACCAGGTCGGCGCCGATGGTGCGGGCCATCCGGATCTCGGCGGGCGTCTCGTAGTGCGGGCCGGGGAACTGGGCGTAGACGCCCTCTTCCAGGGAGGGGTCGATCTCCTTGCACAGGGCGCGCAGCCGCGGCGAGTACAGGTCCGTGAGGTCGACGAAGTTCGCGCCGACGATCGGGGAGGTCGCCGTGAGGTTGAGGTGGTCGCTGATCAGGACCGGCTGACCGGGGCGCATGCCCTCGCGCAGACCGCCGCACCCGTTGGTGAGGACGATCGTCTTGCAGCCGGCGGCCACGGCGGTGCGCACGCCGTGCGCGACCGAGGCGACGCCGCGGCCCTCGTAGTAGTGGGTGCGGCCCAGGAAGACCAGGGCGCGCTTCTCGCCGATCCGGTACGAACGGATCCGGCCGCCGTGACCCGCCACGGCGGGGGGCGGGAAGCCCGGGAGGTCCGTCACCGGGAACTCGTGCTCGGGCTCGCCCAGGGCGTCGACCGCGGGGGCCCAGCCGGAGCCCATCACGAGGGCGACGTCGTGGGAGTCCGCGCCCGTCAGCTCGCGGAGGCGGGTTGCGGCGGTGTCCGCGGCGGTGTGCGGGTCGCCCTGGATGTCGTCCGGAAGAAGAGATGCGTTCACGCGCATGAGCGTAGCTCGATTTCGCCTACGCGCGTAGACCTAATCTTCGAGCGCGCTTCGATCGTTGCCTGGTTGTTTCCGTCCCCGGTTCCGTGGGGGTGCGGTGCGCTGTCGGTCTGCGCAGTTCCCCGCGCCCCTTGATCGGGCGCCCTCGCCTGGTCCGTCAAGTGGCGGTCCGCTGTGGTTGCTCGCGCAGTTCCCCGCGCCCCTGACGGGGCCCACCCGCCGGGGGCAACCGGAGCGCCCCAAAGGGGCGCGGGGAACGGCGCGGATGACGACAGCGCACCGCACAGCACAACGCACCCCCACCGGAGCGTCCCGAAGGGGCGCGGGGAACGGCGCGGGCAACCACACCGCACCCGCAGAGCACCGCGCAGCGGAAGTCGCACCCGATAGGGGCGCGGGGAACTGCGCACAAGCGCAACGCACGCCAGCGGAACACCGCACCCCGAGCCCAGCGCAGCGGACCGGCACCCCCGCGCAGCGCTCAGCAGGGCCGCTTACGGAGCTCCATGACGTAATCGTGAGGCGCCCCCGCCGATTCAGCGGCGTCCGCAAGCTCCCCGAGGTACCGGGCGGACGGCAACCCGCCTTCGTACCCGTTCAAGACGTACACCCACGCGGGCTCCTCCGCGTCCAACGTGTGCACCCGCACCCGCATCCGGCGGTAGATGTCGAGCCCGACCCCCTCCCACCGGTCCATGGAGTCCTCGTCCATGGGCGCGATGTCGTACAGGGCGACGAAGACCTGCGACCGGGGCGCCTCGACGATCGTCGCGAGAGCGCCCTCCCAGCCCATGTGCTCACCCCCGAAGGTCAGCCGCCAGCCGTTGAGCCATCCTGTGGCGCGCAGCGGCGAGTGCGGTGCGCGGCGCGTCATGAGCCGCGCGTCGAGATTGCCGGCGTACGCGGCGTAGAGCGACATGGAGTCGAGGGTACGGCAGCCGCGCCATCTGCCCCTCCCGTACCGGAAGTGCCCCTCTGAAGAGGGAGGCTGCGGCAGCCGGCCCCCCGGAGGCGCGGGTTTTGAAGCGTGCGGGACAATGGGGGACGTGACTCGGATCGTGATCATCGGTGGTGGGCCCGGCGGCTATGAGGCGGCGCTGGTTGCCGCCCAGCTGGGCGCGGAGGTGACCGTCGCCGACTGCGACGGTCTGGGCGGAGCGTCGGTGCTGACCGACTGCGTGCCGTCGAAGACGTTGATCGCGACCGCCGAGGTGATGACCACCTTCGACTCGTCGTACGAGGAACTGGGGATCATCGTCGCCGATGACACCCCCCACGTGGACACGCCCGCGCGTGTCGTGGGCGTGGACCTCGGCAAGGTCAACCGTCGGGTGAAGCGACTCGCCCTGGCGCAGTCGCACGACATCACCGCGTCCGTCACCCGGGCCGGCGCCCGCGTGGTGCGCGGTCGCGGCCGGTTGGAGGGGCGGCAGGCGGCGGACGGCAGCCGTACCGTCGTGGTCACCGCCGCGGACGGCACCGAGGAGCGGTTCGTCGCCGACGCGGTGCTGATCGCCACCGGCGGGCACCCCCGGGAGGTGCCCGACGCGCAGCCGGACGGGGAGCGCATCCTCAACTGGACGCAGGTGTACGACCTGGCGGAACTGCCCGAGGAACTCATCGTCGTGGGTTCCGGCGTCACCGGCGCCGAGTTCGCGGGCGCCTACCAGGCCCTGGGCTCCCGGGTCACCCTGGTCTCCAGCCGGGACCGGGTGCTGCCCGGTGAGGACCCCGACGCGGCGGCCGTCCTGGAGGACGTGTTCCGGCGGCGCGGCATGAACGTCATGGCCCGCTCGCGCGCCGAGTCCGCCAAGCGGGTCGGCGACCGGGTGGAGGTCACCCTGTCGGACGGACGGGTCATCTCCGGCACGCACTGCCTGATGGCGGTCGGCGCGATCCCCAACTCCCAGGGCATGGGCCTGGAGGAGGCGGGCGTCAGGGTCAAGGACTCCGGCCACATCTGGACGGACCGGGTGTCCCGGACGTCCGCGCCCGGCGTCTACGCGGCCGGTGACGTCACCGGCGTGTTCGCGCTGGCCTCGGTGGCGGCGATGCAGGGACGCATCGCGATGTACCACTTCCTGGGCGACGCGGTGACCCCGCTCAACCTGAAGACGGTCTCCTCGAACGTCTTCACGGACCCCGAGATCGCCACGGTGGGTTACACCCAGGCCGACGTGGACGCGGGCAAGATCGACGCCCGGGTCGTCAAGCTGCCGCTGCTGCGCAACGCCCGGGCGAAGATGCAGGGCATCCGGGACGGCTTCGTGAAGATCTTCTGCCGTCCGGGCACCGGCATCGTGGTCGGCGGCGTCGTGGTGGCCCCCCGTGCCTCGGAGCTGATCCACCCGATCTCCATCGCCGTGGACAACAACCTGACCGTGGAGCAGATCGCCAACGCGTTCACGGTGTACCCCTCGCTGTCCGGGTCGATCGCCGAGGTCGCGCGCCAGCTCCAGACCCGCAAGTCGGAGGGCGAGGGCTGAGTTCCGCCGGTCGGCACCGGGTGCGACCCACCCGGTGCGATGCGGGGCGATCGGGGTTTATACCACTGTGCGTGGTCCTGTGCGAACAACTTCCGCTCTTCGCCGCAAACTGCTGAAAGCAGATGGTCGTTGGGGTTACTGTCAGTTTCGTGTTCGCTGCAGAACGTCGTCAGTTGATTCTCGAAATGGTGCGCGCCAACGGAGCCGTTTCGCTCCGTGAGCTCGCCCGCGTCGTCCAGACCTCCGAAGTGACCGTACGGCGGGACGTACGGGCACTGGAGGCAGAAGGACTCCTCGACCGCCGCCACGGCGGTGCGGTACTGCCGGGCGGATTCACCCGGGAATCCGGCTTCCCCCAGAAGTCCCACCTCGCGACCGCCGAGAAGACGGCGATCGCCGATCTCGCGGCGGGCCTCGTCGAGGAGGGCGAGGCCATCGTCGTGGGGGCGGGGACCACCACCCAGGAGCTGGCCCGCCGGCTCGCCCGGGTCCCGGGCCTGACGGTGGTGACCAACTCGCTGCTGGTGGCCCAGGCCCTCGCCCACGCCAACCGGGTCGAAGTGGTGATGACCGGCGGGACCCTGCGCGGTTCCAACTACGCCCTGGTGGGCAGCGGGGCCGAGCAGTCCCTCCAGGGGCTGCGGGTGTCCCGGGCCTTCCTCTCCGGGAGCGGGCTGACCGCCGAACGCGGTCTGTCCACCTCCAACATGCTGTCGGCCAGCGTCGACCGGGCCCTGGTGCAGGCCGCCGCGGAGGTCGTGGTCCTCGCCGACCGCACCAAACTCGGCACCGACACCATGTTCCAGACGGTGCCGACCGATGTGATCACCCGGCTCGTCACCGACGATCCGCCCGCGCACGACGACCGGGCCGCCACCGAACTCCAGGCGCTCGCCGACCGGGGCGTCCAGATCACCGTCACGGGCGGCGGCAGTGGCGGTGCGGCTGCCGAAACGGCTCCGGCGGGGCGCCAGCCGCGACGGGACGTCAACCTGCCGGGGCCGCGCCGCGGCCCCCAACTGCGCAGTGCCGCCTCGGTGCTCGCAGAGGGCGGCCAACCGGGCGAACGAACCGCTTCCCGGGTCGCTGACCTGCGGCGTCGCTGAACCTCCGGGCCGGTCGGGTCTGGGTCGGGCGGCGGGCCGTCAGGCGCGGATGCCGCGCAGCGTCAGGGACAGCAGTCGGTCCGCGAGGTGCGGGTCGCCGGGGGTCTCCTCGGCGGCCAGCGCGATCGCGTTGGTCAACTGCATCAGGTCCGAGACGGAGACGTCGGAGCGCACCGCTCCGGAGTGCTGGGCCCGGGTCAACAGGGCGGCGCCGGCCTCCCGCATGGGGGTGCTGCACCGCGCCAGGTCGGAGGTGTCGTCGTGGCACGCCGTCATCAAGGCCCGTGACAGGCCCCGGTACTCACCCGCGTGGGTGATGATCGCGCGCAGCCAGGCGACCAGCGCCGTACACGGTTGGGGGGCGTCCAGAAGGGCCCGGGAACGTACCAGCAGATCGTCCCTGGCCTCCTCGAACACCGCGCTCATCAGGGCGTTGCGGTTGGGGAAGTGGCGGTACAGGGTGCCGATGCCGACCCCCGCCCGACGGGCCACGTCCTCCAGGGAGGTGCCCGTGCCGTGTTCCGCGAAGGCGGTGCGTGCCGCCGCGAGCAGCCGTTCGTAGTTGCGGCGGGCGTCCGACCGCATGGGCCTCGTCTCGTGCCGTCCGGCCAGGGCCACCGGCCCCGGGGCCCGTGCCGTGTGCTCCGCGGCCTCCGGGTGCCGCTCCCCACCACCGATCATCGGTGCGCCTCCCGTCTGCCGCGCGCGTCCCCAGCATGCCACCCCCCGGCACGAGGGCGGGGCGGCAGGGGGAACACGGCTGCGGGCCGCCCCCGTGGGGGACGGCCCGCAGTGGGTCGGGGTGCTCGGGTCAGTCCTTGATCTCGCAGATCAGGGCGCCGGAGGTGACCGCGCCGCCCACCTCGGCGGCGAGGCCCTTGACGGTTCCCGAGCGGTGCGCGTTGAGCGGCTGCTCCATCTTCATGGCCTCCAGGACGACGACGAGGTCGCCCTCCTTGACCTCCTGGCCCTCCTCGACGGCGACCTTGACGATGGTGCCCTGCATCGGGGACGCGAGGGCGTCCCCGGAGGCCGCGGGGCCGGACTTCTTGACGGCCCGTCGCTTCGGCTTGGCACCGGCGGCGAGCCCGGTGCGCGCCAGCGACATCCCCAGGGAGACCGGCAGCGACACCTCCAGGCGCTTGCCGCCGACCTCGACCACGACCGTCTCGCGGCCGCTCTCGTCCTCGGCCTCGGTGTCCGCGGCGGCGGAGAACGCCGGGATGTCGTTGACGAACTCGGTCTCGATCCACCGGGTGTACACGGTGAACGGCGAGGCGGTGAACGCCGGGTCGACGACGACCTTGCGGTGGAACGGGATCGCGGTGGCCATGCCCTCGACGCGGAACTCGTCGAGCGCCCGGGCGGCCCGCTGGAGGGCCTGCTCACGGGTGGCGCCGGTGACGATCAGCTTGGCGAGCAGCGAGTCCCAGGCGGGGCCGATGACGCTGCCGGACTCGACGCCGGCGTCGAGCCGCACGCCCGGACCGGTCGGCGGCGCGAACAGGGTCACCGTGCCGGGGGCGGGCAGGAAGTTGCGGCCGGGGTCCTCGCCGTTGATGCGGAACTCGAAGGAGTGACCGCGCACCGGCGGGTCGTCGTAGCCGAGGGCCTCGCCGTCGGCGATGCGGAACATCTCCCGCACCAGGTCGATGCCGGTGACCTCCTCGGTCACGGGGTGCTCGACCTGGAGTCGGGTGTTGACCTCCAGGAACGAGACGGTGCCGTCGACGCCCACCAGGAACTCGACGGTCCCGGCGCCGACGTAGCCGGCCTCCTTGAGGATCGCCTTGGACGCCGAGTACAGCTGGGCGTTCTGCTCGTCGGTCAGGAAGGGCGCGGGGGCCTCCTCCACCAGCTTCTGGTGGCGCCGCTGGAGGGAGCAGTCACGGGTGGAGACGACCACGACGTTGCCGTGGGTGTCGGCGAGGCACTGGGTCTCGACGTGCCGCGGCTGGTCGAGGTAACGCTCCACGAAGCACTCGCCGCGCCCGAACGCGGCGACCGCCTCGCGGACGGCCGACTCGTACAGCTCCGGCACCTCGTCCAGGTTCCGGGCGACCTTCAGGCCGCGCCCGCCGCCGCCGAACGCCGCCTTGATCGCGATGGGCAGCCCGTGTTCCTTGGCGAACGCGACGACCTCGTCCGCCCCGGACACCGGGTCGGGGGTGCCAGCGACCAGCGGGGCGCCGGCGCGCTGCGCGATGTGGCGGGCGGCGACCTTGTCGCCCAGGTCGCGGATGGCCTGCGGCGGCGGACCGATCCAGGTCAGCCCGGCGTCCAGCACGGCCTGCGCGAACTCCGCGTTCTCGGAGAGGAAGCCGTAGCCCGGGTGCACGGCGTCCGCACCCGAATCCGCCGCCGCCTTGAGCACCTTGCCGATGTCGAGGTAACTGGTGGCGGGGGTGTCGCCGCCCAGCGCGAACGCCTCATCCGCCACCCGGACATGCACGGCATCACGGTCCGGCTCCGCGTAGACCGCCACACTCGCGATCCCCGCGTCCCGGCACGCCCGGGCCACTCGAACCGCGATCTCGCCCCGATTGGCGATGAGCACCTTCCGCACGATGGCTCCCTCCTAGCAGTTTCCGCCGGGGGCCGATCCCCGGACCACCGGCCCGGTACCCGGCCCGGTACCACGGCCCGGAGCGGTCTACGGGTTCCCCGTGCCGATCACTTCGCATGACTTTTCCCGGAACACACCGAGTTTAGGGACTGCCGACACGGCCGTACGACCCGTCCCCCTAGGTGAGGTTGCCCACACGGAGCGTGAGAACGGGTCTCGTTCGGTGTGAAGTTCCTAGTCACGGGCGGTGTGCGGAAATCCTCTTCCGAACCCTAGCCCGGTTGTGTGGCCAAGGTCTCTATGAGAGGGCACTGCGGAGGATCGTGAATCTTTGTGGAATCCCTACGAATGGCCCAACGTCCAAAGGGCTCGCCGAACGCCCCACCCGCCGCCGCGCGGGGTACGGGGCACCCTCCCCCCGCCCCCCTGCTGTGACAGGGGTGCCCCCAGCGCACCGGGGAACCCCGGGGTGCACTCGTCGTCGGGTTCGCAGGGGGCGTGCCGCGCACGGCACAGTGGCCCCATGACGGAACGAGGGCTGGAGCCGGACGGAACGATCGCACGCGAGGGCGCGCTGGACCGGGTGCCGGCAGCGTTCGTCCCCGTCGTGGACGCCGCCCGCGCCCACCTCAGCGCCACGTTCGGCGATGCGCGCCTGCACAGCGCCTACCTCTACGGCAGCATTCCCCGTGGCACCGCCACCGTCGGGGTCTCCGACCTCGACCTCCACCTCGTCCTCCACGACGAGCCCTCCGAAGCCGACCGCGCCGACGCCCGGGCGACGGAAGCCCGGCTCGACCGCGCGTTCGGGCAGATCGACGGCGTCGGCATCCTGCTGACCAGCGCGCGGGTCCTGCTCAGCGACCTCGAACGGCACGACGGGGGATTCTTCCTCGCCTGCCTCTGCACCCCGTTGCTGGGCCCCGACCTCGCCGAGGAACTACCCCGGTACCGTCCCACGAGCCTGCTCGCACGCGAGACCAACGGTGACCTCGTCCGGGTGCTTCCGCAGTGGCGGGTCGCCGCGGCCGAGGCCACCACGGACGCCGACCGCCGGGCCCTCGGCCGTCGGGTCGGCCGGCGCCTCGTCCGTACCGGATTCACCCTGGTCATGCCCCGCTGGGGCGGCTGGACCAGCGATCTCGACCGGTCCGCCGAGCTCTTCGGCCGCTACTACCCCGAGCGCGCCCGGCAGATGCGTCTCGCCGCGGACACCGGCCGGGCGCCCGCACCCGATCCGGCCGTGCTCGGGATGCTCATCGACGACCTCGGCCCGTGGCTCGCAGCCGAGTACACGGCCGTCCACGGGGAGAAGGCGCCCCGTCCCTGACCGGTGACCGACCGCCGGCGCACCCGTCAGCGCGCCGGAGCCACCCACAGGTCCGTGATGCCCACGCCCAGCTCCGCCAGCAGCCGCCGCAACAGCGGCAACGACAGCCCGATGACATTGCCGTGGTCACCGTCGATGCCGTCGACGAACGGGGCCGACCGCCCGTCCAACGTGAACGCGCCCGCCACGTGCAGCGGCTCCCCCGAGGCGACGTACGCGGCGATCTCCGCATCGGTCGGCTCGCCGAAGCGGACCACCGTGGACGCGACCGCCGAGGCGTACCGTCCGCTGCCGGCGTCGTACACGCAGTGGCCGGTCTGGAGGGTGCCGGCCCGCCCCCGCATCGCCTTCCAACGGGCGGTGGCCTCCTCGGCGTCGGCGGGCTTGCCGAGGGCCTGTCCGTCCAGGTCGAGCACCGAGTCGCAGCCCACGACCAGCGCCGCCGCCCGGATGACCTCCGGCCGGGCGGCCACCACCGACGCCTTGGCCTCGGCGAGCGCCAGGGCGAGTTCCGCGGGAGTCGGCGCGGTCACGGCGTCCTCGTCGACCCCGCTCACCACCACCTCGGGGTCGAGCCCCGCCTGGCGCAGGAGACCGAGACGGGCGGGGGACTGGGAGGCCAGGACGAGGTGGCGGGCTGCACTCATGGGCCCAGCGTAGAGGGAGCGTCCGGGCGCGCCGCGTGGGCGGGCCGGCCCCGGTCCGACCCGTCAGCGCAGGCCGAGCGCCACCATCGCCAGGATCATGGCGAGGGCGAGCACCAGCCCGGCTCTGCGCAGCATGCCCTGCATGGCGCGCATGTCCTCGGGCGGTTCGTTCTCGGGATCGGACCACAACATGCTTTCGATGCTCCTGCGCCGGGGGAGCCCCCGCCTGAGTACGGGTACCTAACTTGCCGCGGCGGGCGCCCCGGGTCCCGTTCACCCCGGCCAGTAGGTGCGGGTCCAGGCGGACGGGCCGGGCGCGGGCAACCGGGTGCGGGCCAGCCGGGACGGGTGGGACCAGGCGTCGGCACCGGCCGTCGGCTCCCCGGGGGCCGGTGCGGACGCGGCGGCCCGGGCCCGGACCACCGCGAGGGCGGCGGCCAACTCCTCCGGCGTGGGGTTGCCCTTCACTACCTTGATCATCACGGTGGCTCCTCGGGGTGCGGCGGAGGACGGCGAGGGGGACTAGAGCGGGATGTTGCCGTGCTTCTTCGGCGGCAGGCTCTCCCGCTTGGTGCGCAGCTGACGCAGGGCCCGCACCACCTGGCGACGCGTTTCGGAGGGGGCCACCACCGCGTCGACGTACCCCCGCTCGGCCGCCGTGTACGGGTTCAGCAGGGTGTCCTCGTACTCCTGGATGAGCTGCTGGCGCACCTCCTCGCGCTGCTCCTCGGGCGCCCCCGCGATGGTGCGCCGGTGCAGGATGTTCACCGCGCCCTGGGCGCCCATGACGGCGATCTGTGCGGTCGGCCAGGCCAGGTTGAGGTCCGCGCCGAGGTGCTTGGAACCCATCACGTCGTACGCGCCGCCGAACGCCTTGCGGGTGATCACCGTGATCAGCGGGACCGTGGCCTCCGCGTACGCGTAGATCAGTTTGGCGCCCCGGCGGATGATGCCCTCGTGCTCCTGACCGACGCCCGGCAGGAAGCCCGGCACGTCCACGAAGGTCAGTACGGGCACGTTGAAGGCGTCGCAGGTGCGGACGAACCGGGCGGCCTTCTCGGACGCGTCGATGTCCAGACAGCCCGCGAACTGGAGCGGTTGGTTGGCGACGATCCCCACCGGGTGGCCCTCCACCCGGCCGAAGCCGGTCAGGATGTTCGGCGCGAACAGCGGCTGGGTCTCCAGGAACTCCGCGTCGTCGAGCACGTGCTCGACGACCCGGTGCATGTCGTACGGCTGGTTGGCGCTGTCCGGGATCAGCCCGTCCAACTCCCGGTCCTCGTCCGTCAGCTCCAGGTCCGCCGGCTCCGGGAACACCGGCGGCTCGCTCAGGTTGTTCGACGGCAGGTACGCCAGCAGCGACTTGACGTACTCGATCGCGTCCTTCTCGTCGCCCGCCATGTGGTGCGCGACCCCGGAGACCGTGTTGTGGGTGCGCGCCCCGCCCAGCTCCTCGAAGCCGACGTCCTCACCGGTCACCGTCTTGATGACGTCCGGTCCGGTGATGAACATGTGCGAGGTCTGGTCGACCATCACTGTGAAGTCGGTGATCGCCGGCGAGTACACGGCGCCGCCCGCGCACGGGCCCACGACCAGCGAGATCTGCGGGATCACCCCGGAGGCGTGGGTGTTGCGGCGGAAGATCTCCCCGTACATCCCGAGCGCCATCACGCCCTCCTGGATGCGGGCGCCGCCCGAGTCGTTGATCCCCACGACCGGACAGCCCGTCTTCAACGCGAAGTCCATCACCTTGACGATCTTCTGGCCGTAGACCTCGCCGAGGGCGCCGCCGAAGACCGTGAAGTCCTGCGAGAACACCGCCACCGGCCGGCCCTCGACGGTGCCGTACCCGGTGACCACGCCGTCCCCGTACGGGCGGTTGTCCTCCAGGCCGAAGGCGGTGGACCGGTGCCGGGCGAACTCGTCCAGCTCCACGAAGGAGCCCTCGTCCATCAGCAGGGCGATCCGTTCACGGGCCGTCAGCTTGCCCTTGGCGTGCTGCTTCTCGACCGCGCGCGCCGACCCCGCGTGGGTGGCCTCCTCGACGCGTCGCCGCAGATCGGCGATCTTGCCCGCGGTGGTGTGGACGTCGATCGCCGGGTCCGCCGCGGGGGCGGGTGCGGACACGGTCGTACGGGGCTCTTCCGGCTTGGACATCGGGTGCGGCTCCCTGCGGAGAAGGACGGCCGGCGCCCCGGGACGCCGGTGGGTCGTCGCGTCCTCGCGGGGCAGCCGGACGGGTGACCGGGGCTGATTTCTCGTAGCGTAGTGGGGTGGATACCGTTCGGCAGTGCGGCGTTTACCACACCTAGGGTGGGTTGCATGACGCCCCCGGATGCTGAAGCCAACCGCTGGTCCGACCTGGACCGGCCGCCCCTGAACGCGGCGGCGCTCCGTCGTGCGCTGGTGCGCCCCGACTCCCTGTGGACCTCCCTGGACGTGGTCCGCGAGACCGGTTCCACCAACTCCGACCTCACCGCCCGCGCGGCCCGCCCCGGTTCGCTCCCCGAGGGCGCCGTCCTGGTCGCCGAGGCCCAGCACGCGGCCCGGGGGCGCCTCGACCGCCGTTGGAGCGCGCCGGCGCGCTCCGGTCTGTTCGTGTCGGTGCTGCTCACCCCGGGGGACGAGCGGCGCGGCGCGGTGCCCGTGGACCGCTGGGGGTGGATCCCGCTGCTCGCCGGGGTGGCCGTCGCCACCGCGCTGTCGCGGGCCGCCGGGGTCGACACGGCTCTCAAGTGGCCCAACGACCTGCTCGTCACCGTCGACGGCGAGGAGCGCAAGGCGGGCGGCATCCTCGCCGAACGGGCCGGGGACGGTTCCGTCGTCCTCGGGATCGGACTGAACGTCAGTCTGACCGCCGACGAGTTGCCCGTGCCCGGTGCCGGTTCCCTGCTCCTCGCGGGTGCGCGGACCCTTGACCGGGACCCCCTGCTACGGGCCGTCCTGCGTTCCCTGGAGCAGTGGTACGGCGACTGGCGCGCGGCCGGCGGCGACCCGGTGGCGTCCGGCCTCCAGGAGACGTACGCGGCGGGGTGCGCGACGCTGGGGCGCCGGGTGCGGGCCCTGCTCCCCGGCGAACGGGAGGTTTCCGGCGAGGCGGTCGCCCTGGACGGGGACGGGCGGCTGGTCATCGCCACCGACGAGGGAGGGCTCCAGTCCGTCGGGGCGGGCGACATCGTCCATCTGCGTCCGGCGGAGTCCGGCTGACGGCGCGTGACTGCGGCGATGGAGGGGTTCCGGGCGGTTCGCGGGAACGGACCGTCCGGTCGGGAGTGAGCCACGGCACAGCTGTCGTACTGTGTGTGTTTGGGTGCTTCCTCGGAAGGCCCTGACCACGCGGCAGATCGGAAGGCAGCAGGCGTGACCGTCGACGACACGGGCTCGGGAGCCGGGAGGGGCAGTGCCCACGACCCGGGCCGCGACCGCCCCGCCGCCCCGCATCCCGGCTCCGGCGGTTCCGGTGGCTCCGGCGGGGCCGATCCCCCCGATGCCGCGGACGGCGCCGACGGGGGTGACGATCCCCTCGCCCTCCGCCTCGAACAGCTGATCCTCGGTGCCGAGCGCCGCTACACCCCCTTCCAGGCGGCCCGCAGTGCCGGGGTCTCGATGGAACTCGCGTCCCGTTTCTGGCGGGCCATGGGCTTCGCCGACATCGGCCAGGCCAAGGCGCTGACCGAGGCCGACGTACTGGCCCTGCGCCGGCTCGCCGGTCTGGTCGAGGCGGGACTGCTCAGCGAGCCGATGGCCATCCAGGTCGCCCGGTCCACCGGTCAGACCACCGCGCGGCTGGCCGAGTGGCAGATCGACTCGTTCCTGGAGGGGCTCACCGAACCCCCCGAGCCGGGGATGACCCGGACCGAGGTCACGTATCCGCTGATAGAGCTGCTGTTGCCGGAGTTGGAGGAGTTCCTCGTCTACGTCTGGCGCCGGCAGCTCGCCGCCGCCACCGGGCGGGTCGTGCAGGCCGCCGACGACGAGGAGATGGTGGACCGCCGGCTGGCCGTCGGCTTCGCCGACCTGGTCGGTTTCACCCGGCTGACCCGGCGCATGGAGGAGGAGGAACTCGGCGAGTTGGTCGAGGCGTTCGAGACCACCGCGGCCGATCTGGTGGCCGCGCACGGCGGGCGGCTCATCAAGACCCTCGGCGACGAGGTCCTGTACGCGGCGGACGACGCGGGCATCGCCGCGGAGATCGCCCTCCGGCTCATCGAGACGATGTCCCACGACGAGACGATGCCCGAACTGCGGGTCGGCATCGCCTTCGGCACGGTCACCACACGGATGGGTGATGTGTTCGGGACCACCGTGAACCTCGCGAGCCGGCTCACCTCGATAGCGCCGCGGGACGCCGTCCTCGTGGACGGGGCGTTCGCCGAGGAGCTGACCCGCACCGGCGAGGCCCCCAAGTCCGAGACGGAGGCCGCGGCGGCCACCGCGACGGAGGGTGCGCCCTCGTACCGCTTCGCGCTCCAGCCGATGTGGCAGCGGCCGGTCCGCGGGCTGGGCGTCGTCGAACCCTGGCTGTTGACCCGCCGCGGCTGACGGTCGCTCAGCGCCGTCCGTCGCCCGTGCCCCGTACCGCCCGGACCCGTAGCGCGCAGTGCCCCGACCCCGTAGCGCTCCGTCGCCCCGTGTCGCGTCCGTCGCCGACCTGGAATGATCCGTTCGAATAACGAGCGTTAACGATCAGGGAGGTCCACGTGGACGAGCGACCGCAGCGGTTCGGGGACTTCGTGGCGGTGCAACGGCACGGTGCCGTCGCGGAGCTGCGACTCGACCGGCCCCGGGCCATGAACGCCGTGTCCACGGAGCTGGCGCGGGCCCTCGCCGCCGCCTGCGGGGAGCTGGGCGCGGACCCCGGGGTCCGCGTCGTGGTCATCACCTCCACCCATCCGCGGGCGTTCTGCGTCGGGGCGGACCTCAAGGAACGCAATGCCTTCACCGACCGGGACCTGTTGCGCCAGCGCCCCGTGACCCGGGCCGCGTACACCGCGGTGCTGGACCTCCCGGTGCCCGCCCTCGCCGCCGTGCACGGGTACGCGTTGGGCGGCGGCTTCGAGATCGCCCTGTCCTGCGACCTGATCGTGGCCGACCCCTCGGCCGTCGTGGGGCTCCCGGAGGTCTCCGTGGGGGTGATCCCGGGCGGCGGCGGCACCCAACTGCTGCCGCGCCGGGTCGGTGCCGCCCGGGCCGCCGAGCTGATCTTCACCGCCCGTCGGCTCCCGGCCGTGGAGGCCCACGCCCTGGGCCTGGTGGACGTCCTGACCGAAGAGGGCGAGGACACCGCCGAGGCGCTGGCGCTGGCCGCCCGCATCGCCGAGAACTCCCCGGTGGGCCTGCGCGCCGCGAAACGCGCACTGCGCCTCGGGCAGGGGCTGGACCTGCGGGCCGCGCTGGAGGTCGAGGACGCGGCCTGGCGCGCGGTGGCGTTCTCCGGCGACCGGGTGGAAGGGGTGGCCGCGTTCAACGAGAAGCGGTCACCGAACTGGCCCGGCGAGTAGGGCGCCCGATCGCCACACGCCCCCTCTGTGGGTACCCCAATGCCCCAAAATATGGCAAACATCCTTAATCTAGTGTGATGGGTGGTGAGGAAGTGCGGCTACGGGGTGTGGTGGAGCTGGCGCAGGGAATGGCGGCGGCCCGCACCCCGCGGGACTCCTGGCGGGCGGCGGCCGAGGGGGCCCGCCGGGCGCTCGTCGGCGACTTCGCCGCCCTGTCGGTGTGGGAACGGGACCTGGGCCGGCTGCGGGTCCTCGTCAACGCGGGCGAGCGGACCCCGGACGAGGAGGAGTTCCCGGAGCACGAGGCCTACCCCGTGCACGAGTTCCCCGAGATCGCGGAGTTCCTGCACGGGCGCTGGGCCGGTGGCGGTGAACCCCGGGCCTGGGTGGAGACCGCCGAGGGGCCGACCCCGCAGGGCGCGCGCTACTGCCACCAGCGGGTCGCCGCCCTGCGCCGTCGGGGCCGCGGCTGCTGCGTGGTGGCTCCGCTGGTGCTGCACGGCCGGGCCTGGGGCGAGCTGTACGTGGCGCGCACCGCCGGGGCCCCGGTCTTCGACCCGGCCGACGCGGACTTCGCCACCGTCCTCGCGGCCGTCGTCTCGGCCGGCCTCGCCCAGACCGAGCGGCTGGAGGAGGCCCGCCGCCTGGCGTTCACCGACTCCCTCACGGGGCTGGCCAACCGGCGCGCCGTCGACGAGAGCCTGGACGACGCGGTGGACCGTCACCACGCCGAGGGGATCGTCGTGAGCCTGGTGGTGTGCGATCTGAACGGGCTGAAGCGGGTCAACGACACCCAGGGGCACGCCGTGGGGGACCGGCTGCTGGAACGGTTCGGCTCCGTACTGTCCCTGTGCGGGGCGATGTTGCCCGGGACGCTGGCCGCGCGGCTCGGCGGCGACGAGTTCTGTCTGTTGGCGGTCGGCCCCCCGGCGGACCGGGTGGTGCGGGTGGCCGAGGAGCTGTGCCGGCGCGCGGCCGGCCTCGGCGACGGGGTGGCCTGCGGGGTCGCCTCCACCGGTGACCCCATCGGCGAGGTGCGCTCCGCGCGCCGGCTGTTCCGGCTCGCGGACGCGGCGCAGTACCGGGCCAAGGCGGCCCGGTCCCCGACGCCCGTGGTCGCGGGCCGCTCCGGGCCCGACGACCCGGTCGTCCGGTTGGCCGACGACACGGCCCCGCCAGTGGGCGAACCGGCGCCCCCCGTCGGCGAACGCCGCCGCTTCCGTCGCTGGTTGGACCGCTAGCGGGCGGCGGGTGCGCCCTGGCCCCCGCTCGCCGCCTTCAGCGCAGGGCCACCAGGACGCTGTCGTCGCCGCACTGCCAGACCGTGGTGACGGTCTCGAAGCCCGCCGCCCGGAGCATCCCGGTCTGCTCGCCCGTGGTCAGGTCGAGGGGCGGCGCGAACGCACGCCGGGCGATCGGCCGCCGCTCACGGGCCCGTGCCAGGTCGGCGAGTTCCGGAGCGGCGAGGAACGCCTTCCACCAGGAGTCCCAGTCCTCCCGGTCGGCCTTGCCGGCCCGTTCGGCGCGGGCGGCCCGCACCCGCCGGGCCAGGGCGCGGGCCGCCCGGGAGCCCTCGGGGGCCGGTTGTTGGCGTCGACGAAGACGCCGCCCGGCCGCAGCCGGTCGGCCAGCAGGCGGTACAGCGCGTCGAGGTCCGCCGGCTCCAACCAGTGCAGGGCGGTCGAGGAGACGACCGCGTCCCAGGGGCCGTCCGGGGCGGCGCGGTCCGCCCAGCCGGGCGAGTTGAGGTCGTCAAGGTACAGCCGGGCACCGGTGCCGGCGACGGCCTCCTCCGCCAGGCCCAACATCATCGGGTCGGCGTCGACGCCCACCACCTGCGCGTGCGGGAGGGCGCGGGCGAGGCGGCCGGTGAGCGAACCCGTGCCGCACCCCAGGTCCACGATCCGCGGGCGTTCGGGGGAGGCCCGCTCCAGGGACCACCGGGTGACGTCGAGGATCACCCGGAACCGTTCCTCGCGGTCCGGGCTGTAGCGCTCCTGCTGTTCGTCCCACCGCCGTAGCCAGTTGCGGGCCGTTTCACCGAGCATCGTGGTCCTTCCTCCTGCGTCCGTCGCACCGTCTTCGGGTGTTCCTGTGGTCTTGGGCTCCTGTGTTCCTCGCTCCGCCAGGACACCCTTCCCCCGGCGCGGTCCGGGTAGCCGCGCGGGGGTCGCCGGTCCAGCTGGCCGATGGTCCGCCGGATCCACCGGGCATTCGGGGCTCCGGTTCGCCGGGACGGGTCCGTCGGGTGGTCGTGGCTTCGTACGGCGGTGCGCCGGTGCACCGATGCGTCGTTCGGGGCCCGCTCCGGCGGCTGGGTGGGGTCCACGGACCTCGTGACAAGCTCCAATTCACTGCGTACGCTCCTGAATATGGATATGCACACTGTGGTGCTGGGGGCCTCGGGGACCACCGCGGTCGATGTGCTCGCCGTGGCCCGGGACGGCGCACGCGTCCGGCTGTCCGAAGAGGCGGAGTCCGCCCTCACCGCCGCGCGCGACATCGTCGAGGCCCTCGCCGCCCGACCCGAACCCGTGTACGGCGTCTCGACCGGATTCGGCGCGCTCGCGACCCGGCACATCGGCCCGCACCTGCGCGCCCGCCTCCAGCGCAACATCGTCCGCTCGCACGCCGCCGGGCTCGGCCCCCGGGTCGAACGCGAGGTCGTCCGCGCGCTGATGTTCCTCCGGCTGAAGACCCTGTGCTCCGGGCACACCGGCGTGCGCCCGGAGGTCGCCCACGCCCTGGCCGACCTCCTGAACGCCGGCATCACCCCCGTCGTCCACGAGTACGGATCGCTCGGCTGCTCCGGCGACCTCGCCCCGCTGAGCCACTGCGCCCTGACCCTGATCGGCGAAGGCGACGCCGAGGGGCCCGACGGAACCGTCCGCCCCGCCGCCGACCTGCTCGACGCGCACGGCCTGCACCCCGTCGAACTGCGGGAAAAAGAAGGGCTCGCCCTCCTCAACGGCACCGACGGCATGCTCGGCATGCTGTTGATGGCCCTCGCCGACCTCGACCGGCTCTACACCTCGGCCGACATCACCGCGGCCCTCACCCTGGAAGCGCTCCTCGGCAGCGACCAGGTGCTCGCCCCCGCCCTGCACGCCATCCGCCCGCACCCCGGACAGGCCGCAGCCGCCGCCAACATGCTGGCCGTGCTGCGCGGTTCCGGACTCACCGGCCACCACCAGGACGAGGCCCCGCGGGTCCAGGACGCCTACTCGGTGCGGTGCGCGCCCCAGGTCGCGGGCGCCGGGCGGGACACCCTCGCGCACGCCCGCCTCGTGGCGGAACGGGAACTGGCCGCCGCGGTGGACAACCCGGTCGTCCTGCCGGACGGTCGGGTCGCGTCCAACGGCAACTTCCACGGAGCACCGGTCGGTTACGTCCTCGACTTCCTCGCCGTCGCCGTCGCCGACCTCGCCTCCATCGCGGAACGCCGCACCGACCGGCTCCTCGACAAGAACCGCTCGCACGGCCTGCCCGCCTTCCTCGCCGAGGACCTGGGCGTCGACTCCGGTCTGATGATCGCCCAGTACACGCAGGCCGCGCTGGTCAGCGAACTGAAGCGGCTCGCCGTGCCGGCGTCCGTCGACTCGATCCCGTCCTCCGCGATGCAGGAGGACCACGTCTCCATGGGCTGGTCCGCCGCCCGCAAGCTGCGCACCGCCGTCGCCCACCTCACCCGGGTGCTCGGCATCGAGCTGTACGCGGCCACCCGCGCGATCGAACTGCGTGCCGGGCTGACCCCCGCCGAGGCGTCCCGCGCGGTGATCGCCGCGGCGCGCGGGGCCGGGGTCGACGGACCCGGACCTGACCGGTTCCTCGCCCCCGACCTGGCCGCCGCCGACGCCTTCGTCCGCGACGGACACCTGGTCAGTGCCGCGGAGTCGGTGACCGGCCCGCTGGCCTGACACCCCGCCATGCCACGGGGTCGGGCGTCACTCGGCCAGTCAGTTCCCCGTGCCTCAGGGGGCGGTGCGGCTCCGGCGGACCGAGTAGACGACGAAGCCGGCGCCCACGCACAGGAACGCGGTGCCCCCGTAGACGTACGGGGCGGTGTCGAAGGCACCCGTGTCGGCGAGGCGTGCGCCGTCCTGTGCGGCCTTGGTGCTCGGCGCCCGGTACGTGACGGGGCTGAGCGGGGTGAGGGGGGAGCCCTCGGATCTGATGGACGCGTCGGCGGCCGACCGGGGCGGGGTGAGGGGCTCTCCGTCGGTCGCGTTGGCGGAAGGGACGAACCACAGGGCGCCGAGGAGGGTTCCGGCGGCGGTTGCGGTCAGCAACGAGCGGCGGGCGGCGGACACGGAATATCGATCCCCTTGTGACGCTGGCGAATTGGCCGGGTGGACCGATGCTAGTGAACCCCGCGGGTCGCAGGAAA
This sequence comes from Streptomyces sp. NPDC059816, assembly GCF_042732055.1. Lineage (NCBI taxonomy): Bacteria > Bacillati > Actinomycetota > Actinomycetes > Kitasatosporales > Streptomycetaceae > Streptomyces > Streptomyces sp. NPDC059816. The sequence continues at coordinate 131,108 of NZ_JBHWIQ010000003.1, read as the reverse complement.
GTCGCGGGGCTCCTCGGCCTTACGCTCCGAACCATGACCAACACCGAAACATCCCACTATGTGCGCCTGCACGCCGATCTGCTGGTGGAAGTCCGCGACGGGGACGCGCTGACCGGCGGCGCTCTCCGGCTGATCGCCCGGGACGATCACATCGACCCCACCGAGCGGGCCCGTGCCGAACTCGCTGTGAAACAGGACACAGCCGAGGCGCTCGCCTATCTCGTGGACCCGTTCGACCTGGTCAGGGAGGTTCCCGGGATCGATCTGCTGCGGGCCTCCTGGAGCAGCGAGGAAGTCGCGGAGGCCGAGTACGACCCCGAAGGAACGGACTGGGACGAGGACGACGATGATGGGGGGAGCGAGGACGCGGGCGGCGACCTCCGGTAGGACCCGACGGCGTGTGCCGATTCGGGTTCGGCTCCGGCCGACCACGGACGGACGAGGCCCCGGACGGCATGCGCCGCCGGGGCCTCGCGCCCTTTCCGGGGGAGCCGCCCCGGGGTGAACGGGGCCGCTCGTGCGGCGCGCCGGAGACACGGGGAACGAGCCCCGTACGGGCCGGTGTCGGCGGACGTGGTGTGTCCCACAGCTTGATCGACGCTGGAACCGGAAGGCGTGGTCAGCGCGTTGTACCTGGACAGGGCTGCCGTGTGTGCGGGGAAATCGGTGACGATGGAAAGGCTTGTGATGACGGACAGTAGGCGGCGCAGGGGAGTCATGGCCGCGTCCGCGCTGCTCAGCGGGGTGTTGGTGCTCACCGCGTGCAGTGACGGGGGATCGGGGGACGGCGGCGGTGACGCGGGGGCGAACGCGTCGGGCAAGCCACAGGCACAGGTCGACAAGGCAGCGGCGGAGAAGGCGTCCGAGGCGAAGATCCTCATCGCTCCGAAGGACGGCGCCGGCAACGCCAGCATCAACAACGCCGCCAAGGTCTCGGTGACCGACGGCACCCTCACCAAGGTCGCGATGACCACGGGCGACGGCAAGGCCGTCGCCGGGCGGATATCGGCCGACAAGAAGTCCTGGAAGCCCGACACCCAACTCGAACGGGCCACCCGCTACAAGGTCACCGCCACGGCCACCGACGCGGAGGGTCGCGCGTCCCACGAGAACGCGTCGTTCACCACCGTCGCGCCGAAGAACAGCTTCATCGGCTCGTTCACCCCGGAGGACGGTTCGACGGTCGGCGTCGGCATGCCCGTCTCGCTGAACTTCGACAAGGCGATCACCGACCGCAAGGCCGTGCAGGAGGCCGTCACGGTCTCCACCAGCAGCGGTGAGGAGGTCGTCGGGCACTGGTTCAACCCCCAGCGCCTCGACTTCCGCCCCGAGAAGTACTGGACCGAGAACGCGACGGTCACGCTGAAGCTCGCCCTCGACGGCGTGGAGGGCGCGGCCGGCGTCTACGGCGTCCAGCAGAAGACCGTCACCTTCAAGGTCGGCCGCAACCAGGTCTCCATCGTCGACGCCAAGACGAAGCAGATGAAGGTCACCCAGGACGGCAAGGTCGTGCGCACCATCCCGATCTCGGCCGGTGCGCCCACCACGAAGACGTACGAGGGTCAGATGGTGATCTCCGAGAAGTTCAAGGAGACCCGGATGAACGGTGCGACGGTCGGCTTCACGGACGACGACGGCAAGGGCGAGTACGACATCAAGGACGTGCCGCACGCGATGCGCCTGTCCACCTCCGGCACCTTCATCCACGGCAACTACTGGGGCGCCAAGTCCATCTTCGGCGGCGTCAACACCAGCCACGGCTGCATAGGGCTGTCGGACACGAAGGGCGCCGGCGACCCGAACACCCCCGGCTCCTGGTTCTTCAAGAACTCGCTGCTCGGTGACGTGGTGGTCGTCAAGAACACCGGTGACACCACCATCAAGCCCGACAACGGCCTCAACGGTTGGAACATGGGCTGGGCGCAGTGGAAGGCCGGCTCGGCCGTCTGACGCCCGCTGGGCCGGTGCGTGCCGTCCCGTGCCCGGTGCACCGGTACGCATACGGCACAGGGCCGCCGCTCCCCCGAACCAGGGGAGCGGCGGCCCTTTCCGCTGCCCCCGGACCCGGACCCGGACCCGGACCCGGACCTGCGTCCAGGGCTCCGCAGCCGGCAGCAGCCTCGCCTCGCTGTACGCGTACGCCTCGTACGACCGGGGCGCCCCCGCGGCACGGTTCTGAGGGGGCGCCCACGAACCGATGTTCGGCCAGGTGTTCTATGGGGGAGGGTCATCCCTGACTCCGTACACGAACACCACGAACACCACGAACACCGAAGAACCTCGTGAACCCCACGAACACCGCGGTACCCGTACGCGGTGCACCTATCGAACGCGCACGACAGCGTGGACCGCCGGAACCCGACGGCCCGCGCCGGACCGAGGAGACGCCCGCCATGACCACCGTTCCCGCCTACGCCGCTCCCACGCCCAAGGCCCCGCTGGAGCGCACCACCGTCCCGTTGCGCCCCCTCGGCGAGCACGACGTCCTCATCGACATCCAGTACGCCGGCATCTGCCACTCGGACATCCACCAGGTCAACAACGGCTGGCAGGAGGGCATCTTCCCGATGGTCCCCGGCCACGAGATAGCCGGCACCGTCGCCGCCGCCGGAGCCGGGGTCACCCGCTTCGCCGTGGGCGACCGCGTGGGCGTCGGCTGCCTCGTCGACTCCTGCCGCACCTGCGACAACTGCCGCGCCGGCCTCGAACAGCACTGCGCGAACGGCCCCGTCGCCACCTACAACGACCGCGACAAGAACGGCGACCCCACCTACGGCGGCTACGCCCGACAGATCGTCGTGGACGAGAACTACACCCTCCGCATCCCCGACGCCCTGCCCCTCGACACCGCGGCGCCCCTGCTCTGCGCGGGCATCACCACGTACTCCCCGCTGCGGTACTGGAACGCCGGCCCCGGCCAGCGGGTCGCCGTCATCGGCATGGGCGGCCTCGGCCACCTCGCCGTCCGGATCGCCCACGCACTCGGCGCCGAGGTCACCGTGCTCAGCCAGACCCTCGGCAAGCGCGAGGACGGCCTGCGGCTCGGTGCCACCGACTACCACGCCACCAGCGACCCGGAGACCTTCGAGAAGCTGCGCGACCGCTTCGACCTCATCGTCTCCACGGTGTCCGCACCCCTGGACTTCGGGAAGTACCTCTCCCTGCTGCGCACCGGCGGCACCCTGGTGAACGTCGGCGCCCCGGAAGAGCCGGTCTCCCTCGACCTGTTCGCCCTGATCGGAGGCCGCAGGTCGCTCGCCGGGTCGAACATCGGCGGCATCCAGGAGACCCAGGAGATGCTGGACTTCTGTGCGGAGCACGGCATCGCCTCGGAGATCGAGGTCATCCCCGCCGACCAGGTCAACGAAGCCTACGAGCGGGTGCTGCGCAGCGATGTGCGCTACCGGTTCGTCATCGACACCACCACGATCTGACGACCCCTCGCCGCACCCGCGACGCCCCTTACCTCCGGAGTAATCGACCGGGCCGCGACCCCGTACGAGTATCGACACCGAAGCAGTCGCCCGCTCCGACCGCCGCACGCACGCGGTCGGAGCGGGCGGCCCGAGCCGCAAGGACGGGACCATGACCACGTACGCCATCTGCCACCTCCAGCCCCGTGACACCCCGCCCGACATGGCCGAGATCGCCGACTACATCGAGCGCATCCAGGCCACCATGGACCCCTTCGGCGGACGCTTCCTGGTGCACGGCGTCGAGCCCGAGGTCATCGAGGGGCCCTGGCCCGGCGCGATCGTGATGATCGGGTTCCCCGACACCGCTGCCGCCCGCGACTGGTGGGACTCCGACGCGTACCAGGAGCTCCTGCCCCTGCGCGTACGCAACTTCGACTGCCGCACCGTGCTGGTGCCGGGCGTTCCGGACGGCTACGACGCCTCGACCACCGCCCGCAAGCTCCGCCCCGCGCCCGCCCCGCCCACCGACTGACCCGCCTACTCGGCCCGGTCACCCCGGTCAGCCCGGTCAGCCCGGTCGATCCGTGTCTGCACCAGCACGCTGAGCCCGCCGCCCCCCACCGCCGGGGCGACCAGGGAGAGTTCCCACTCGACCGGGTCGCCCCGGCCCCCCGCGGCGAGCCGCACCGTGCGCGGCGCGAAACTCGCCACCTCGCGGCACCGCCACCAGTGCGCCAGGTCGGGCCGCAGCGACTCCAACCGCCCCGACACCTCCCGCACCCGCCGATCGTCGGGCGCCCCGTCCGCGAACACCCGGAAGTGCCGGTGCAGGTCCCGCCCGACCTCCTCCCAGTCGAGCAGCAGCCGTTGGTGGGCCCCGTCGCCGAGCAGGAGCAGCAACAGGTTCCGCTCGTCGTCGGCAACCCCGCCCGGGTCGGGCCAGACCCGCAGGTACGCGGAGTTCCACCCGACGATCCCCAGCACCGGATCGAGCACCAGCGCCGGCGACCCCTCCCAGGCGTCGATCATCCGCCGCAGCGCACCGGGCACCCCGCCCGCCCCGCCGAACCGCCCCGCCTCCGTGGCCCCCTCGGTGCCGTCGGCGACGTTCGGGGGTTCGGTCACCGTCAACGGTGCGTAGCCGCCGAGCCGGAGCACGTGGCCCCGCTGCTCCGCGTCCAGTCGCAGCGCCCGGCCGACCGACTCCAGGACCTCCCGCGAGGTCTCCACCCGCCCCTGTTCGAGCCAGGTGTACCAGGCGACGCCGACCCCGGACAGCGCCGCCACTTCCTCCCGCCGCAGCCCCGGCGTCCGACGGCGCGCACCGCTCGGCAGCCCGACCGCACCGGGGGCCAACCGTTCGCGATGGGCCCGGAGGAACGCGCCGAGCTCCCGGCGGCGCAGGGCGGCGGGGTTGGACTGCGGACCGTTCGACGTCATGCGCCGAGCCTATGACCTGTGGTCACCGTAGGAACGGGCCACTGGCAGGCCCGCGCCGGGGCGGCGAGGCTGACGCCATGACCCAGCACACGAAGCCGGACACGGTCCTGGAGCGCCGCTCCTCCGACTCCTCACACCTCACCGAACCCCGGGTGTTCCTGCGGGTGTTCACCGGCCCCGGCACCCTGGAGGCGTTGACGTCCTCCTACGAACGACTGCTCGACACCGAGCGGGACCTGTGGTTCACCTACCCGGAGAAGCAGTTGGCCCTGGCCGCGGTCGGCGCCTTCCTCCTGATCGAGGGGACCGACGAGGTGCTCGCGCCGTTCCGTGCGACCCACGGGACCCTGCTGGTCGCCTCGGTGTCCACGTACCTGGCCCGGCTGGAGGCGGAGGGCGCGGAGATCCTCGTCCCCGTGCACCGGGTGCCCACGGGCTCCGGCTTCACCGCCCGGCACGCGGACGGCCTCACCGTCGAGTACGTGGAGCACCGCCCCGACGAGTACGGCCGCTGAACCACACGGCCCCCGGGGCGATGCGGCTCACTCCCACACGTAGAGCAGGGTGACCCACGGGCCGTCGTCACACCGGTAGGCGGTGGTCCACCCCGAGGCCACCAGTGCCTGGCCCGCCCGGATGCACTCGCCGAGGTTCGGACGGTAGCCGTAGTACACCCAACCGGCCGCATCCGCCTGTGCGTTCGCGACGGTCCGGGCGGTCCCGGGGGCGGCCGTCGCGTCCGCCTGGGCGATCGGGGCGGCCGTCAGCGCGGCGCCGGCCACGAGGGCGGCCACGGCCGCGGTGGAGAGCAGTCTGCGCACTGCCATGATGCGGTGTCCCCTCCCGATGAGAGCACCGGGACCCGTGCCCCGGTCATCGGGCGGAGCCTCCCCGTTCCCCCGCCGGAATCAACGCAGTGCCCGCACTCCGGCGCGAACTGGTCGGCGGTCGGGGGTGGGATCGTGGCGGTTCAGCCGTCGGCCGGGGCCACGCCGATCGGGCAGGCCACGCCGGTGCCGCCGATGCCGCAGTAGCCGTTCGGGTTCTTCGCGAGGTACTGCTGGTGGTACCCCTCGGCAGGGTACAGCTCGCGGCCCTCGGCCGGCAGGATCTCGGTGGTGATGGTGCCGTGGCCGGTCGCGGACAGGACCCGCTGGTAGGCGTCGCGGGAGCGTTCCGCAGCCGCGGCCTGCGCGGGGGAGTGCGGGTAGATCGCCGAGCGGTACTGCGTACCGACGTCATTGCCCTGGCGGAAGCCCTGCGTGGGGTTGTGGGACTCCCAGAACAGCTTCAGCAGCGACTCGTACGACACCACGGCCGGGTCGTACACCACGCGCACCGCCTCGGTGTGACCGGTCACACCGGCGCACACCTCCTCGTACGTCGGGTGCTCCGTGTAGCCGCCCTGGTAACCGACGAGGGTCGTCCAGACACCCTCCGTCTGCCAGAACTTGCGCTCCGCCCCCCAGAAACAGCCGAGGCCGAAATCGGCGACCTCCAGGCCCTGCGGGTAGGGGCCGAGCAGGGGGTTGCCGAGGACGGTGTGGCGCTCGGGCACGTCGTAGGCCGGCTCCGGGCGTCCCTTCAGGGCCTGCTCCGGCGTCGGCAGCTGCGGGGTACGGCTGTGCAGGAACATGAGTCTCCTCCGGGGGCTACCGCTTCCTCCGGTCCAACGACCGGCACCACCCAACCATTCCCCTGCCGCGCACGACCACCTGCCGGTGCGCTGCTCTGCGCGGTGCGCTGTTGTTTTGCGCAGTTCCCCGCGCCCCTTATCGGGTGCGATCACGTGGCGGTGCGCTGTTCTGCTCGGGTGCGCTGTCGGTCTGCGCAGTTCCCCGCGCCCCTGATCGGGGCGCCCTGGTGCGGGTGCGTCGCCACCTGCGGGTCCCGCGCTCAGTGACCCGCGGAACGCCCCCCACCGGAGCGCCCCTCTAGGGGCGCGGGGAACTGCGCAAAACAACAGCGCACCCGCACGTGACAGTGAACCCAGGGCCGATCGCACCCGATAAGGGGCGCGGGGAACTGCGCAAAACAACCACGCACCCGCACAGAGCAGCGCACCCGCACAGGGCAACGCGCCGCAGGCTCCGGGCGGCCCCGAACAGGAACCGCCCGGACTGCGCTCAGCGCGGAAGCGTCGCAGGGCTCCCCCCGTTCGCCTCGTAGCCCGCGACCGCCAACGCCCGGTACACCGCATAGTCCGCAGCCGGATCAGCCGACACCGTCCACGGCACGGCCCCAACGTGCCCGTCCACCTGGACCAACTGCTGCATCGCCTCGCCCCACCGCTCCGAGCGGACCAGGAAGAACACCAGCAGGTGCCGCACGTGCGGCAGCATCGGGTCGTCGGGGCGCGCCGAGTGCGCCGCGAAGAGAGCGCCCTCGATCGCGTTGCGCACGACCTCCGTGCCGTAGAAGTCGTTGACCAGCGCCAGCTCGGGCAGGTGCTGGTACACCGCGAACAGCGGCAGCGCCGACAGCAGCGAACCCTGGGGCGCCCGCGCCGCCGCGGCCTCCGCGAAGGAGTACGCCAGCTCACGCGAGCCGTGCCACTTCTCACCCCAGTAGTGCAGCGCCGCGAGATGCGCCCCCATGTGCGCGGGCGCACGGTCGAGGATCTTCAGCCACAGCTGCTCGAACTCGGTCCGCGGGTAGCCGAGGCCCCGGGCGATGCTCAGCTCGATGACGTACGGGACCGGGTCGCCGGGTGCCAGCAGCGCGGCCTGACCACAGGCCGCACGGGCCTCCTCCAGGATGATCCGGAACTCGTCGGTGCCGGGCGTCGCCGTGCGGAACGCCTGCTGCACCAGGAACTCGGCCTGCACCGCCGCGCCCCCCGCGTCCTTCGGCGCATCGGTGCGCCAGGACCGCAGCCACTGCGCGCCGGCGCCCGCCCCGCCCGTGCCGCCGGGCCGCTGCTGGAGTTCCAGGGACGCGGAGCCCGCGAACGCCTGGACGCGCTGCCAGCGCCGCTCGCCCTCGGCACCGGTGCCCGCGAGCAGCTGGGACGCGGCCCGCCAGTCCTGGGTGCCGCGCACCACGTCCAGCACGTCGACCAGGTCGGTGTCGGGGCCGGGCATGCGGACGTCCAGCTGCTCCTGGAGCAGGAAGCCGTACGACGCCGGATCCGCGGCGTCCGGCGCGTCGGGGCTGACCAGCTGGATGCCGCCGCCCCCGCGCCCGCGGCGCAGGAACGGCACCAGCACCGCCGTCAGCAGGGCCAGCGCCATCAGGAACCAGAGAATCTCCATGCGTACAAGCGAACCAGACGCGTCCGACAATTGGCGAACCTGTCACATCACGGACCCCGTCCCGGTGCCCCGTCCGGTCCGCGCCGCATTACGCTCGGTGCCCATGAGCGACTCGCACCCCACGCACTCCTTCGAAACCGTCGCGATCCACGCGGGCAACACCGCCGATCCGCTGACCGGGGCGGTGGTCCCGCCGATCCACCAGGTGTCCACGTTCAAACAGGACGGGGTGGGCGGGCTGCGGGGCGGCTACGAGTACAGCCGCAGCGCCAACCCGACCCGGACCGCGCTGGAGGAGAACCTCGCGGCGCTGGAGGGCGGGGCGCGCGGTCTCGCCTTCGCGTCGGGGCTCGCGGCCGAGGACTGCCTGCTGCGCACCCTGCTCTCGCCCGGCGACCACGTGGTGATCCCGGACGACGCGTACGGCGGGACCTTCCGACTGTTCGCGAAGGTGGCCGCGCGCTGGGGCGTGGAGTTCTCCGTCGCGCACACCTCCGACCCGGAGGCGGTCCGCGCCGCGCTCACCCCGAAGACCCGGGTGATCTGGGTGGAGACCCCCTCGAACCCGCTGCTCGGCATCACCGACGTCCCGGTCGTGGCGCAGATCGCCCGGGAGGCCGGGGCGCGGCTGGTGGTGGACAACACCTTCGCCACGCCGTACCTCCAGCAGCCGTTGGCGCTCGGGGCGGACGTGGTCGTGCACTCGCTGACCAAGTACATGGGCGGTCACTCCGACGTCGTCGGCGGCGCCCTGGTCACCGGGGACGCGGAGCTGGCGGAGGAGTTGGCGTACCACCAGAACGCGATGGGCGCGATCGCCGGTCCGTTCGACTCGTGGCTGGTCCTGCGGGGCATCAAGACGCTGCCGGTGCGGATGGACCGGCACAGCGAGAACGCCGGGCGGATCACCGAGATGCTGACCCGGCACCCGCGGGTCACCAAGGTCCTGTACCCGGGGCTGCCCGAGCACCCGGGGCACGAGGTCGCCGCGAAGCAGATGAAGCGGTTCGGCGGCATGGTGTCGTTCCAGGTGGCCGGTGGTGAGGAGGCCGCCGTCGCGGTGTGCGACCGGGCCCGGTTGTTCACGCTGGGCGAGTCGCTGGGCGGGGTGGAGTCGCTGATCGAGCACCCGGGCCGGATGACCCACGCCTCGGCCGCGGGTTCGGCCCTGGAGGTGCCGGCGGACCTGGTCCGGCTGTCGGTCGGCATCGAGAACGTGGACGACCTCCTCGCCGACCTCCAGCAGGCGCTCGGCTGAGCCCACCCCGCCGCTCACCAGCCGGTGAGCGGCGGGGTGGTGTCCGCCGGCGGTCCGGCCGGTTCGTCGGCCACCGCCGCCCACACCGCGACCGCCGTGACGGCGGCGCACAGCAACAGCCACAGCGCCCGCCGGACGGCCCGGTTGCGCCGCAGGAGCCGTCCACCGCGCTCCGCCGCCTCGACGCGCAGCCGCGGGGGCACGGGAGGCGGGGGCGCGTCGAGGAGTCGTCGTACGGCGGCCTCGTCCCGTTCGGCGCGGCTCACGGTCCCGTCCAGCTGGTCATGAGGGTGCCGCCCCGGGCAGGGCGACGGACCTGGGGCGGCGGGGGCGCAGCACCTCGGCGACGGCGACCGTGCACAGGGCCCGTACCCGGTGTTCGGACAGCCCGAGCAGTGCGGCGGCCTGTTCCTCGGCGACCCCCTCGTGCAACCGCAGCACCACGACGAGCCGTTCGTGGGTCGTCAGCCCGGCGAGGACGGCCCCGCTCGGCTGTGTCCCGGCGTGGGGCAGCGCTTCCCAGACGCGCCAGACGCGCCAGACGCGCCAGACGCGCCAGGCGTCCCCGGCGAAGCGGACGACGAGTCGGTCACGGGCGTGGGCGTACGGGTCGTCGCCGCGCAACTGCCGCCAGGCGGCGTAGGTGTGGGCGAGGGCGTCGACGAGCAGGCGTCGGGCGCGCGGGTTGGCGTCCGGGGGCTCGGCCGTCAACAGGGTCGCGAGGTGCAGCAGTCGTCCGCCGGCGCCCGCGGCGAAGTCGTCGAACTCCGCGGCGCAGTAGGCGCCTTGGGTGGAACGCCGGTGCCGCATCGCGCCTCCTGACCGGACGTCCCGACGGCGGACGCGTCGGCCGGTGCGGGGAGGCGGTCCCCGGCCCGCCCGCCGGGCCCGTGCTCCCACTATCGGGCCGGGTGCGGGGCCGGGGTCAAGAGGGCGACGGTCGGCCCGGGTTCCTTCGTCGGACCTCCGGGTCCAGTCGGCGTCGGCTCCGGAGGGGGTGGCGAGGAGAACCCGGGTCGGGTGAACGGGAGTTGCCGCCCGTCGCACGGTGGTGCTCGGCTGACCCGTCGAGACGGGCCGCGGTAGTTCAGGAGCGGCTGATGACCTCCGTTTCCGGCGCGGGCGCGGCCATCCTGGTGGAGAGCGCGGTGTTGAAGCGCGTGAGGAGGGCGCAGAAGACCTCGCGCTCGGTGGGTTCCCAGTCCTCGGTGAGCTGCGCCATCAACTCCCTGCGCGAGGAGCGCACTTCGCTGAGGCGGGCGTGCCCACGCGGTGACAGTTGGAGGACGACCGCACGGCCGTCCTCGGGGTGGGAGGTGCGCTTGACGAGTCCGGTGTCGACGAGCGGGGCGACCTGGCGCGTCACCGTCGAGGAGTCGATGCCCATGCTCGACGCGAGTGCCTTGACGCCCATGGGTCCCTCCTTGTCCAGGCGGTTGAGCAGCAGGTACGCGGCACGGTCCATGGAGTTGCGCACTTGCCCGACGCCGCCGAGGCGGGTCTGCTCCGCCCGGCGGGCGAAGAGGGCCACTTCGTGTTGAAGCGCGTCGAGAAGACCGGTGTCGCCGGAGGTCATCATGTCCATCGACATTTCTGGTGTTGTGGGCATGGCCGAAGGCTCACTTCATGCGTACGGAAAGAATTGGGGGACACAGTACGCGGAGCGGGGGTCCCCCGTACGGGCGCTGGGGAAACCCGTCGCGCCCGCCGGCACGCCCGGCGTGAGCTGCGAGACTTGCGTCATGAGCTATGCCACCGCTGACTCCTTTCTCCCCGGCGATCCGCCCGTCACGCTGGACGATGTCCGCGGCGCCCGGAAGATGCTCCAGGGGATCGCGCGGATGACCCCCATAGAGGGCAGCCGCCATCTGTCGTCGCTGGTCGGTGCACCGGTTCACCTCAAATGCGAGAACCTCCAACGCACGGGCTCGTTCAAACTCCGCGGCGCCTACGTGCGGATCGCGGGTCTGCTGCCGGAAGAGCGCGCCGCGGGGGTCGTCGCGGCGAGTGCCGGCAACCACGCGCAGGGCGTTGCGCACGCCTCGGAGTTGCTCGGCGTTCGTGCCACCGTTTTCATGCCCGTGGGTGCACCGCTCCCTAAGATCGCTGCGACCCGCGAGTACGGCGCGGAGGTGAGGTTGCACGGTCAGGTCGTCGACGAGACCCTGGCCGCTGCCGAGGAGCACGCCCGCCGGACGGGCGCCGTCTTCATCCATCCGTTCGACCACCGGGACGTCGTCGCGGGACAGGGCACGGTCGGGCTGGAGATCCTGGAGCAGTGCCCCGAGGTGCGGACCGTGGTCGTCGGCATGGGCGGCGGCGGGTTGGCGGCGGGCATCGCGGTCGCGGTGAAGGCGCTCCGGCCCGATGTGCGGATCGTCGGCGTCCAGGCGTCGGGTGCGGCGGCGTACCCGCCTTCGCTGGCGGCGGGCCGACCGGTGTCGATCGGGTACCAGGCGACGATGGCCGACGGGATCAAGGTCGGGCGTCCGGGCGAGGTGCCGTTCCGCATCGTCGCCGAGTTGGTGGACGAGGTGCGCACGGTCTCCGAGGACGAGCTGTCCCGTGCGCTGCTGCTGTGCCTGGAGCGGGCCAAGCAGGTCGTGGAGCCGGCGGGGGCTTCGCCGGTGGCCGCGCTGCTGGGGGAGCCGGGGGCGTTCGAGGGGCCGGTGGTGGCGGTGCTGTCGGGGGGCAACGTCGATCCGGTGCTGTTGCAGCGCATCCTGCGGCACGGGATGGCCGCGGCGGGGCGCTACCTCGCCGTCCGGCTGCGGTTGACGGACCGGCCGGGGGCGTTGGCCACGCTGCTCGGGGTGCTTTCGGTGGTGGACGCGAACGTGCTGGACGTCAGCCACGTACGGACCGATCCGCGGCTCGGACTCACGGAGGCGGAGGTCGAACTGCACCTGGAGACCAAGGGCGGTGACCACTGCGCGGAGGTCCGCGAGGCGCTGCGCACCGCCGGGTACACCATCATCGACTGAACACCGGCTGGACGTCGCTGCTGTCGCTGCTGTCGCTGCTGTCGCTGCTGTCGCCGCTGTCGCCGCCGACGGGGCCGACGGGGCTGCGTCTCGTGAACGGCCCCGTCGCTCCCGTACGTGCCCGTCAGGTGAGCTGGTTGACGCGGATGATGTTGCCGGTGGGGTCGCGGAAGGCGCAGTCGCGGACCCCGTAGTCCTGGTCGACGGGTTCCTGGACGACCTCGGCGCCGGCGGCCCTCAGCCGTTCGAAGAGTCCGTCGAGGTCGTCGGTGGCCAGGGTGATCGGGGTGTGGGCGCCCTTGCCGATGAGGTCCAGGACGGTGCGGCGCTCCTCGTCGGTGAGGCCGGGGTCGACGGCCGGCGGGTGCAGCACGATCGAGGTGCCCTGCTGGCCGGCCGGTCCGACGGTGATCCAGCGCAGGTCCTCGTAACCGACGTCGTTGCGGACCTCGAAGCCCAGGACGTCGCGGTAGAAGCCCAGGGCCGCTTCGGCGTCGGTGTGCGGGAGGAAGGCGTAGTGGATGGTGAGGTTCATGTGCCTCACGCTAGGCAGGACCACCGGGCGCTGGCTTCTCGATTCCTGACCGGTTCGAGGGGGCTCTGACCGGCCCCGATCCGTCGACCCGAACCGGTCAGGAATCGAGAAGCGCGGCGCTCGGGCCACGGTTAGCGTCGAGGTCACTTCCCACCGATCACGAGCAGGAGAGTGACATCGATGAGCGCGGACGGCAGCACGCACGACGAGAGGACCACGGGCGGTTTCTCCGAGCAGGAACGTGCTGCGATGAAGGCGCGCGCCGCGGAGCTGAAGCAGGAGACGAGCCGCGGAGGTCGCGGCAAGAAGGCGGCGGCCGAGGAACTCGACGTGCTGTCGAAGATCGCAGAGATGGAACCGGCGGACCGTGTCCTGGCCGAACGCCTCCACCTCGTCGTCACGAGCAACGCCCCGGAGCTGTCGCCGAAGCTCTGGTACGGACAGCCGGCCTACGCCCGCAAGGGGAAGGTCGTGTGCTTCTTCCGCAGCGGGCACGTCGACAAGGAGCGCTACTCGACCTTTGGCTTCACCACCGCGGCGAACCTGGACGACGACGGCCTGTGGCCCACGTCGTACGCCGTCACCGAGCTGAGCGAGAAGGCCGAGGCGGCGCTCGCCGCGCTCGTCAGGCAGGCCGTGGCCTGACGCCCGGAGCGGCCCCCGCCCGGTTCGGCCGCCCGGAACCCCGCCCGCATGCGCCGGGCCCGTCACACGGACGGGCCCGGCGCACCCGTGTGCCCACCCGTCACCGCCGATCACCGCCGATCCCCTGGACCGTTCCCCGCCATCCTGGGGGTCTTGGAAAACCAGTTGAGCAAACGCGATACATCGCGTTATGGTGCGTGTCCTGGGTCACTCGCGGCGACTTCGCAGAGTAGGGCCGCGCAGCGCTGTGTCGCATGTGGATTTTTCACGCCCCGCGATCGTGCACACTTGGGCATCTCGGGCATTTCATGTTTTTCGTTTGATGCGTCACCCGGCCACGGGCGACCGAACCACTGGGAGTAACCACATGCCAGGCGCCATCTACGCCGAAGGTCTGGTCAAGACCTTCGGTGACGTCAAGGCGCTGGACGGTGTCGATCTCGACGTCCCCCAAGGCACCGTCCTCGGCCTGCTCGGCCCGAACGGCGCGGGGAAGACCACCACCGTCCGCTGTCTGACGACACTGCTCCGACCCGACAGCGGTCGCGCGGTCGTCGCGGGCATCGACGTCCTCAAGCACCCGAACGACGTCCGCCGCTCGATCGGCCTCTCCGGCCAGTTCGCCGCCGTGGACGAGTACCTGACCGGCCGCGAGAACCTCCAGATGGTGGGCCAGCTCTACCAGCTCAAGGCGAAGGCCGCCAAGGTCCGCGCGGGCGAACTGCTCGACCGGTTCGGCCTCGCGGAGGCCGCCGACCGCCCGGCCAAGACGTACTCCGGCGGCATGCGCCGCCGGCTCGACCTCGCCGCCGCCCTCGTCGTCTCCCCGCCCGTGATGTTCATGGACGAGCCGACGACCGGCCTCGACCCCCGCAACCGCCAGGCCCTGTGGGAGGTCATCCAGGAACTCGTCACCGGCGGGACGACCCTCCTGCTCACCACGCAGTACCTGGAGGAGGCCGACCACCTCGCGCACGACATCGCCGTGGTCGACCACGGCAAGGTCATCGCCCGCGGCACATCCGACCAGCTCAAGGCCCGCACCGGCGGCGAGCGGGTCGAGGTCGTCGTCCACCAGCGCGACCACATAGCCGACGCCTCCGGCGTCCTCGCCGCCCTCGGCAAGGGTGAGGTCACCACCGACCAGCACACCCGCAAGCTCACCGTGCCCGTCGTCGGCGGGGCCAAGCTGCTCGCCGAGGTCATCCGGGAACTGGACGTCCGGGGCATCGAGATCGACGACATCGGGCTGCGCCGCCCCACCCTCGACGACGTGTTCCTCTCCCTGACCGGCCACGTCGCCGCCACCACGACCGCCGAGGAGACCAACCAGTGAGCGCCGTGACCGAAGCGGTGGAGATCGCCGCACCGAAGGGCACCGGCGGGGCCCTCCAGTCCGTCCGGGACTCCCTGGTCATCGCCAAGCGGAACCTGATCCGCATGTCCCGCATCCCCGAGATGATCATCTTCGGGATCTTCCAGCCCGTCATGTTCGTGGTGCTGTTCTCGTACGTGTTCGGCGGCTCCATGAACATCGGCGGCTCCACCAGCCCCGAGGTGTACCGCGAGTTCCTGATGGCCGGCATCTTCGCCCAGACCGTCACCTTCGCCACGGCGGGGGCCGGCGCGGGCATCGCCGACGACATGCACCGCGGACTCGTGGACCGTTTCCGTTCGCTGCCCATGGCGCGTGGCGCGGTCCTCACCGGCCGGACCCTGGCCGACCTGGTGCAGACGGCACTGACGCTGCTCGTCCTCGCGGTCGTGGCGCTGCTCGTCGGCTGGCGCACCCACACCAGCGTCCCCGAGGTGGTGGCCGGGTTCGCCCTGCTGCTCCTGCTCGGTTACGCGTTCACCTGGATCGGTGCGCTGATCGGCCTGTCCGTCCGTACCCCGGAGGCCGCGACCTCCGGCGGGCTGATCTGGCTCTTCCCGGTGACGTTCATCTCCACCGCCTTCGTGGACAGCAGCAAGATGACGCCGTGGCTCCAGCACGTCGCCGATTGGAACCCGTTCAGTGCGACCGTGCAGGCGTGCCGTGAGCTGTTCGGCAACCCCGGGGTGGTCGAGTCCTCGGCCTGGCCCATGCAGAACCCGGTCTGGGCGTCCCTGCTCTGGTCGGTGCTGATCATCGTGGTCTTCCGTACGCTGGCCGTCCGCAAGTACCGCAACGCGGCGGCCTGAACCGGTTCGGTTCAGCGTTTGGGTTGCCCGGGGCGGTGCGCTGTTCCGTGCGGGTGCGCGGGGGTTGCTCGCGCAGTTCCCCGCGCCCCCACCTGGTACGTCCGGGTGGGGGCGCGCTGTCCTGTGCGGGTGCGTGGGGGTTGCTCGCGCAGTTCCCCGCGCCCCTGAGGTGCGTCCACCTGATGGTGCGCTGTTCCGTGCGGTGCGCGGTGCGTTTCGCGCAGTTCCCCGCGCCCCTTATGGGGCCTGATCTGGCTCGGGTGCGGAGGCGTTTCGGTTTACCGTCGTGCACCCCTCCAACTGGACGATCAGTTGGGCGGCCCGCGTCCAACGGATGCGCGGGTCGTCGTAGGTGACGCCTCCGTCCCGGTGCACCCGCGGGAAGGGGAACCCTGGCTCGTACACCACCCCGTGCACCCCGAGGGGGACGCACGTCCGGGCGCGCACCAGGACGTGTCCGCCCCGCAGGTACGGGCAGGCGCGCACCGCCTGGGCCGCGCACGGCACGCAGACCGGCGGGTGCGTGGTCGTCATGTCCTCGGCGTCGTCCTCGCCGATGAGCCACAGGACCCCGTCCGCGTTCCGGTCGGCCGCCCGTGCGCAGATCTGGCACAGCAGACGTCGCATCGCCCGCCGCTGGCGCAGCAGGTGCACCCGCCCGAACTCCGGCTTCCCCCTGCCGGGGCTCACCCCCTCCCGCGCCCACAGGACTCCGTCCGAGTCGCGGTCGAAGGGCGACTCGTCCGCGTAGCCGATGCCCGCACCCCGCGTGATGACGTGCGGACGCGCGGCACGTTCGGAACTCCACGCGGTGACGTAGGGGACGAGGGGCGAACGCATCGGTGGGCCTTCTAGTGACATGGCAACCCCCAATAGTCGTGTACTAGCTGACGTAGACTATGTGTGTGCTAGCTTACGCCCGTCAAGTCGGCCCTGGGGGTACGCTCAAGGGCGAGCTAGTACACGAACTCGGGAGGCGAGATGGCGCCGCGGATCCGGCGGGAGTTGCCGCCGTTCATACAGATCGCGAATCACTTCCGGCAGAAGATCGTCGACGGGGAACTCACCCAGGACGTGAAGCTGCCGTCCATCGCGGAGATCTCCACGGAGTGGGGCGTCGCCACGGCAACGGCCGCGAAGGCGATCAAGCAGCTCCAGGCGGAGGGGTACGTGCGCTCCTCCACGCAGGGCACGTTCGCCGACCTCGGGCGGAAGCAGACCACCGGCCCGGACCGGCTGCGGATGCTGCGCGCCGGAACCAGTGGGGTGCGAGCCGGTGAACGGGTCGAGGTCCTGGGCGCCGGGCTCGAACCCGCGCCGGCCGATGTCGCTGCGGCGCTCGGCGTCGAGGTGGGCGTCCCGGTGGTCTGGCGGCGGCGCAGGTACGTGGACGGCGAAGGTGTCGTCGCGGTCTCGACCTCGTGGCTGCCGCCGGAGTTGGCCGAGAGCGCCCCGGAACTCCTCGCCCCGGAACCGCTGCCGGCGATGACCTTCGGCCTGGTGGAGGAACGCACCGGCCGGCGAGTGGTGCGCAGGCGGGATTCCCTCGCCGTTCGGCACACCCCGGACGACCTCACCGAGGCGCTGGGCGTTCCGGCCGGTACCCCGGTCCTCGCCTGGAGCAACCACTACTGGGACCAGCACGGTGCGGTGACCGAGTACGCGACGGACTTCCTCGGGAGCGGTCGCGAACTCACGGCGGAATACGACATGCCGTGACGGGGCAGGAGCTCCGCCGGCGCGGCATCGCGCGGTTGGCCCGGGAGGGGTGGACGGGCAGGCGGTCCGTGTGCGGTCACTCGGCCGGACACCGGACCCGACAGGATCTACGCTCGCCCTGCGGAACGGGGTGACGAGCCCATCCAGTTCTGCCGGTCGTACTGATCCGGCGGACCGCGTCCTCGACTCCGCGGCGTACGTACTGGAGTACGACTTCGGCGCGTGAACCCGTGCGGGTGCGCGGGGGTTGCTCGCGCAGTTCCCCGCGCCCCTGGCGGGGCGCTCCTCGCGGGGCCTGCTCTGGCGGGGGTGCGCCGCGGGGCGGACGACGGCGACGAGAAGCGCCCCCATCAAGGGGCGCGGGGAACTGCGCGAAGCAACCGCGTACCCGCGCAGGACAGCGCACCCCCACCGGGACGCACCGGATAGGGGCGCGGGGAACTGCGCGAAACGCACCGCGCACCCGAGGGGGACAGCGCACCCGGAGCCGAGCGCACCCGAAAGGCCCCGCCCCCGGGCGTACGCGGACACAGCAACGGGGCCCCGGGAAACGTCCCGGAGCCCCGTTCGTACGGTCAGCTGGAGTACGGCTTCGCAGCGAGGACCTTGACGGACGCGAGCTTGCCGTTGGGCAGCTCGTACGTCGCCTCGTCACCCACCTTCTTGCCGTTCACACCGACGCCCAGGGGCGACTGCGGGGAGTAGGTCTCGATGTCCGAGGACGGGTACTCACGGGACGCCATGAGGAACGTGAGCGTGTCGTCCTCGTCGCCGTCGAAGGCGATCGTCACGACCATGCCGGGCTCCACGACGCCGTCGTCCGGCGGGATCTCGCCGATCTTCGCGTTCTCCAGCAGCTGGGTGAGCTGGCGGACCCGGAGCTCCTGCTTCCCCTGCTCCTCCTTGGCCGCGTGGTACCCGCCGTTCTCGCGCAGGTCTCCCTCCTCGCGCGCCGCTTCGATCTTCTTGGAGATCTCGGTGCGAGCGGGACCAGACAGGTACTCCAGCTCGGCCTTGAGCTGGTTGTACGCCTCCTGCGTAAGCCAGGTGACGCTCTCACTGGTCTGGGTCACTGGTGCTCCTCGTCGGTACTGGGAATACAAAGCATCGCCCTACCGGAACAGGGTGTGCCTACCGGTGGGCGAAACCACGAGCCTAACAATTGCGGCGCTGTAGGGGGAGGACATATCGCATCAGACTTACATCAACGCAGGCCAGCGCCGTGCGGATCTCGTACGGCCCTCCCAGAGAGCATGCGCACCCGCACGCACCGACAAACACGGCGTCGGCGGGCGGTCACCCGCGGTTCACCGACCGGGCGGGAGGGCCCCGCGGGAGCCGGTGCTATCCGTCGGACTCGCAGCCCACCAGCTCGGCGGAGGTCCCCCGGGCCGTCGTCCGCAAGGTGATCACCTCGTCGATGCGATCGGCCCGCTGGTCGAAGCGGAAGTCCGCGCGCCCCACCTCGGCCCCGTCCTCGGACTGGGAGCGGACCGTGCAGTAGCCCCGGACCGAAGCGTCCTTGCGGACCTCCAGGTGCACCTCGACGGCGCTGTCCGAGACCACCTTGAACCGGATCAGCTCGGCGCTCACCGCCTTGCCGGTGATGTAGCCGTACCCGATCCAGGTGACCAGGGCGAGGAGACCCACGCCCAGGACCGAACCGATGATCTTCAGCTTGCGGTCGACGTGCTCTTCCGCGGAGCGGCCGTACCGGCCCTCCGGGAGCTGCTCACGGACCGCGCTCATGATCGTCCTCCTGGTGGGGGTGACGGGACGGGGTCCCGGAATTATTCGCCCCCCGATTCGGTCACTATAGAAGCCGCCCATCGCGCCCCCTCATCGGGGCGCCGTATTCGACGAGGATCGAGTCTTGACTGAGCAGCTGCGACTCATGGCCGTGCACGCCCACCCGGACGACGAGTCGTCCAAGGGCGCGGCCACCATGGCGAAGTACGTGTCCGAGGGGGTGGACGTGCTCGTGGTGACCTGCACGGGCGGCGAGCGCGGGTCCGTTCTCAACCCGAAACTCCAGGGTGACCAGTACATCGAGGACAACATCCACGAAGTGCGCAAGAAGGAGATGGACGAGGCGCGCGAGATCCTCGGCGTCCAGCAGGAATGGCTGGGGTTCGTCGACTCGGGGCTGCCCGAGGGCGACCCGCTGCCGCCGCTGCCCGACGGCTGCTTCGCGTTGGAGGACGAGAACGAGGCGGCGGGGCGGCTCGTGCGGAAGATCCGCGACTTCCGGCCGCAGGTGATCACCACCTACGACGAGAACGGCGGCTACCCGCACCCCGACCACATCATGACCCACAAGATCACGATGATCGCGTACGACGGCGCGGGCGACGCGGAGGCCTTCCCCGAGGACGCGTTCGGGCCGGTGTTCCAGCCGGACAAGTTGTACTACAACCAGGGCTTCAACCGGCCCCGCACCGAGGCGCTGCACCAGGCGATGCTCGACCGCGGCCTGGAATCCCCCTACGGGGACTGGCTGAAGCGCTGGGACGAGTTCGAGCGGGTCGAGCGGACCCTCACCACGCACGTGCCGTGCGCGGACTTCTTCGAGATCCGGGACAAGGCGTTGATCGCGCACGCCACGCAGATCGACCCGGAGGGCGGCTGGTTCCGCATTCCGATGGAGCTCCAGAAGGAGGTCTGGCCCACCGAGGAGTACGAGCTGGCGAAGTCGCTCGTCGATACATCCCTCCCCGAGGACGACCTCTTCGCGGGCATCCGCGAGAATGCCTGACATGAGTGTGAGCGCAAGCGCGAGCCAGGTGGTCGCCAACCTCGTCCCCCTCGCCGCCGAGGTCGACAAGAACAAGGTCACCCCCGGAGTGCTGGGGTTCATCGTCTTCGCGGCGATGGCGGTCGCCGTCTGGGGCCTGATGAAGTCGATGACCAAGCACATGGGCAAGGTCGACTTCAAGGAGGTCACGGCCACGGGAACCGCGGACGAGAAGCCCCGGGCCCCCCGCGAGCCCTGATCCACCCCGCCCGCGCCCTCGTGAGCGCGTGACGGTTCGCGGCCCGGAACGTCCGGGTCGCGGGCCTTCGGCTGCCCGCACGTCCCGTCGGCCCGGTGCCGGACGGGCTCAGAAGCCGCCGATCCGACGGACCTCCTCCTGCGGGTAGGGGGTCTTCCGGCTCCCGTGCTGGAGCTCACGGAAGAAGTCCGCCATCAGCGCGGTGAGCGGTGCGTCCCGCGCGATGATCGCCGCGGCGACCTCGGGCAGCCCCGCCGGGCGCTCGCCCCCGGCGTACGCGCGCACCCGTGCCTCGCGGACCCCACGGTCCCGCGGGTCGTCGCCGTGCAGCGCGGTGACCAGCCAGTTCACCAGATAGGCGGTGGTGAAGCTGCGGTCGTAGGTCCGGTGCCGTTCGTAGAAGTCGGCGTGCTCCGGCGACAGCGCGAAGCGGGAGGAGGTCGCCAGGCCGTAGTCGGCGAAGTAGAGGCGCCGGCCGTCGGTCAGCACGTTCTCGAAGTGCGCGTCGAAGTGCAGCAACCCCCGGTCGTTCATGAACGAGATGCCGGCCGCCAACTGGGACTCCACCATCGCGCAGGCCCGGTCCGCGCTCTCTTCGCCCGCCGCCACCTGCGTACCGAGCCACTGGTGGAGGTGGTGCGGAACGTACTCCAGGAACAGTGCGACGCTCGCCGAGGAGTCGCGCAGGGCGTGGATGCGCCGGCGCACCTGCGGGCGGTCGTCCCAGTACGCGACGACCGCCTCGACGTCGGCCAGCTCCTCGTGCAGCGGCGTCGCATCCGGCAGCACCCGCCAGTGGTGCAGCAGCGGGAAGCCCTCGTGTTCGCCCGCCAGCACCCAGTTCGTCGTCATGGTGTGCACGGCCAGCTCCCGCCAGACGCCGAAGCCCGGGCCGCCGAGGCCGTACTGGCAGAAGTCCGGCAGCTCGAACAGGTTCGCCGTGCACCGGACGTTCTCCGGTCGCCGCTCCAGGTCGGTCAGGGGCACCCGCTTCACGAAGACTCGGCGTCCGGCGACCTCCAGCAGGGACGACTTCCCGCCGATGCCCCTTCCGAGCGGTACGGCCGCGTCCACGAGTGCGCCCAGGGCCTCGTCGCTGTGCAGCGCCAGGGCGGTGGAGACCTCGCCGTGGGCCCTCAGCCGCGCCCCGCGCGCCAGGTCGTCAGGTGCCGTCACCGCTACCTCCCCGTCGCCCGGCGGAGGCGGCGGCCTTGCGGGGGCTCGGCGCGGGGGTCCGCTCCGCCAGCGGCAGCGGGGTCGGGGCGATCGCCTCACCCAGCAGTGTGCGCCGCACCACCCGCTCCGCGGCGTTCCCGTCGTCCCAGGAGCAGAACCGCTCCCGGAAGGCGGCCCGCAGCGCGCTGGTCCGCTCGTCGTCCCAGCGCCCCTCGCGGAACGTCTCGATCAGCTCGTCCTCCGTGGTGGCGACGGCCCCGGGGGTCTTGCCGGGCTCGCCGGACATCAGGTCGAAGGTGACGCCCCGGGAGCGCACGTACACGTCCCAGTCGTCGGCGTAGGTGACGATCGGCCGGTCCAACACCGCGTAGTCGAACATGATCGACGAGTAGTCCGTGACCAACGCGTCCGAGGCCAGGCACAGTTCCTCGACGCTCGGGTGGCGCGAGACGTCGATCAGGGCGCCCTGCTCGGTCAGCTCCGTCAGACGCTGGTCCTGGCCGTAGAAGTAGTGGGTGCGGACCATCAGCACGAACCCGGGGCCCAGCGCCCGGCTGACCCGTTCCAGGTCCAGCCGGGGAACGTAGCCGACCTGGTAGTCGCGGGCGGTCGGGGCGTACAGCACGGCGATCCGGCCCGGCTCGATGCCCAGGCGCTCCCGGATCGCCAGCACCTCGCGGCCGTCGGTCCGGGCGTACACGTCGTTGCGCGGGTAGCCGGCGTCCACCGACTCGAAGGAGCACGGGTACACCCGGTCCCACTGCTCGCTGGAGTGCCGGTTGGACGAGACGCTGAAGTCCCAGCGGTCGGCGCGCGCCAGCAGCTTCTCCATGTTCATGCCCTTGGCGGCGGCGGGGTAGCGCTGTTGGTCGATGCCCATGCGCTTCAGGGGCGTGCCGTGGTGGGTCTGTATGTGCACCTGGCCGGGCCGCTTGACGACGTGGTCCGCGAAGTTGACGTTGTTGACGAAGTACTTGGCCCGGGCCATCACCTCCCAATAGCGGGGGGTGTTGGCGACGACGTGGTCCACGCCCGGCGGGAGGCCCTTGACGGCGTCCGCGCGCACCACCCACACCCCGCGCACGTGCGGCGCCAGTTCCTTGGCCTTCTCGTACACCGCCAGGGGATTGCAGGCGGGCGTCCGGTTCCAGTACGCGGAGTAGACCGCGAGGTTCTCGTCGATCGGCCGCTTCAACTGGAGCCGGTAGTAGCTGGCGTAGGCGCGCCTGCCGACCGTCCGCCTGGCCTTGCGCAGCCCGTCGGCGCCGCGCAGCCGGGTGCCGTTGACCAGCTTGAGGGCCTGGAAACCGGAGTACGAACCCCGGGCCACCGCTTGGAACTTGGCGCCCTGCGCACCGGCCGGCAGGGTGAAGCCGGGCGGTACGTGGCGCTGGTACATCTCGGTGGCCCGACGGAAGAACTCGGGCCGGTCGGCGCGCACCACCCGGCTCTCGCGGGCGAAGGTGTGCAGGAAGTGGCTGATCATCCGCTCGAAGAGCATCGGCCGCAGCCGGTCCAGGTCGGGGCGGGTGCCCAGGAACTCGAAGAGCCGCTGGTACTGCTCGAAGATCGTGAAGTGCCGGCGGCCCGGCGTCTGCATGGAGTTCCCGTTGCGGCGCTGGCGGTACTCGACGCTGACGTGGTCCAGACAGACCGCGCGTTCGGCGGTGAGCATCGTCGTGTAGACGACGAGGGCGTCCTCGTACAGGCCGTCGGTGAAGGAGAAGCCGTTCTCGACGAAGAAGTCCCGCCGGTAGACCCGGTTCCACACCACGGCGAACATCGACAGGAACTCGGTCCGGTCGGCCGGTCGGAACACCTCGGTGCCGGTCCGCGCCAGTAGGTCGGACGTGGCGCTGGTGCGGACCTCGTTCCACCAGTAGGTGCGGACGTGGTCGACGATCAGGATGTCCGGGTCGTCGGTGAGCGAGAGCCGGTCGTGCATCGCCCGCAGGGTGCCCGGGGTGACCGTGTCGTCGCTGTCCAGGAAGAAGAGGTAGTCGCCGCGGGCCCGCTCCACACCGGTGTTGCGGGCCCGGCCTATCCCGCCGTTGGACTCGTGCCGGACGGTCACCACCCGGGGGTCGCGGGCGGTGAACTCGGCGAGGACCTGTCCGCTCTGGTCCGGTGAGCAGTCGTCGACCGCGATGATCTCGAAGTCCGTGAAGTCCTGGGCGAGGAGGGATTCCAGGCACTCCCGCAGGTAACCCTGGACCTTGAAGACCGGGACGACAACGCTGAAACGGGGGGTGGGCGTGGGGTCGCTGGAGGGCATTGCCGTACTGACTCCTCGTGATCAACCGTGTCGGGAGAACGCGTCTGCCCTCACCGCGGGACGTACAAGACTTCGACGCACGTTCCCCTCAAAAGGTTGCCGCGTCAACGTGAGACCCCGCCGTGGAGGAGCGGGCCGTCGCCACAGGCGTCCCGGGAGTCCCCTCGGGCCCCACCGGAACCCTTGCGGGACCTGGGGGAGCCGGGCCGCGGCCCGGCCCCGCGGCCCGCCGGACCGGTGTGAGCAACCCCTCACACGGTGCTGCGCGGGCGGTGGTTCGGACGGTGGCCGGGGTGGAGGCTCGGGCGGTGCCGCGGGCCGGGAGGTCAGGCCCGGCGGGGCTGGTTGAAGCGGAGCAGGTTGCCGGAGGGGTCGCGGAAGGCGCAGTCACGGACCCCGTACGGCTGGTCGACGGGCTCCTGGACGACCTCGCCACCGGCGGCGCGGATGCGCTCGAACGTGGCGTCGCAGTCGTCGGTGTGGAAGATGACACCGCGCAGGTGCCCCTTGGCCAGCAGTCGGGCCATGGCCTCCCGGTCGGCGGGGGAGGCGCCCGGGTCCGCGAGCGGCGGTTCGAGGACGATGTCCACGTCGGGCTGGTCCGGGGAGCCGACGGTCACCCAGCGCATGCCTTCGAAGCCGACGTCGTTGCGTACTTCGAGCCCCAGGACGTCGCGGTAGAAGGCGAGCGCCCGGTCGTGGTCGTCGACGGCGATGAAGCACTGCGAGAGGTTGATGCCCATGTGTTTCATGCTAGGCGCGGGGGAGTGATCCGGCCGTTCCGGACCGGCCGGGTGTGGATCTTGGCGATGCAGGCGGGGATGGCGGCCCCCGCGTCGTGCCGCCGGGCCCGGTAGGCGCTCGGGGTCTCGCCGACCAGTTCGGTGAAGCGCGAGCTGAACGAGCCCAGCGAGGTGCAGCCGACCGCGAAGCAGACCTCGGTCACCGACAGGTCGCCCCGCCGCAGCAGTGCCTTGGCCCGCTCGATCCGTCGTGTCATGAGGTAGCCGTACGGTGTTTCTCCGTAGGCGGCGCGGAAGCTGCGGGAGAAGTGGCCCGGGGACATCAGGGCGACGCGCGCCATCGCGGGCACGTCCAGCGGCTCCGCGTACGCGCGGTCCATCAGGTCACGTGCCCGGCGGAGCCGGACGAGGTCGTCCAGATTCACCCCTCCACCCTGCCACACGCCCCGCGCCCGCCCGCTGACGTGCCGCCCCCTTGACGTGCCGCCCCGGTGCCGCGGGAGCCCCGGCGGGGCCCCCGCGGCCGGCGCGGTTCAGAACAGCGAGGTCACGTACAGGCAGTTGGTGTAGCTGTAGCCGGGTTCGATCTTCTGTTTGCTCGACTTGGTGTCACCGAGGGAGGAGGTGCCCGTGGCGGCCCGCTTCTGGAGGAAGTGGTAGGTGCCGGCGGGCAGCAGCAGGGTCGTCTTCGGGTACTTCGAGGACGGCCCCTTGCACGCCTTGATCTTCTTGCTGCCCAGGAAGATCGGTGCGGGGTACTTGGTGCAGGTCGCGCACGCCTTGAGGGTGGCCCGACCGCTGACCGGGCCGGTGTAGAGCACCTCGACGGAGCCGGGGCCGTCGTTGCTGATGACCATCACCATGCGGGAGCCGCCGGCCGGCTTGGACGGCGGCAGCTTCTTCCCGGCTCCGGGCGCCTCGTCGGCGATCTCGGCCGCGATGGCGATCGACCGGGCGTGGTCGGCCCGCGCGCTGGTCGGGTAGTCCTTGGCGTACTGGGTCATCGTCGTGACGGCGTCGTCGAAGTCCTTGCCCTTGAACTGCCAGGTGCCGCAGGCGAACACGCCCTTCTGGACGGCCGCCGACGCCTCCTTCGCGACGTTCCCGACGGCGGGGTCCGTCAACAGGGCGAGGGAGGAGCGCAGGGCGCGCAGCTGGCTCGTGGCGCTGCACGGGGCGTCACCGGAGAGCGCGGTCGTCCGGGTCTCGATCGCGCTGCGCACGGCCGGCCCGACCTTGGCCGTGTGCTCGGACTCCGGGAAGGTGTCGTACAGCGCGTTCAGGCTGTCGCTGGCGGACGGTGCCCCCGCCTCCACGCCGAGCGCGGCGACCCCGCACTCGTAGAGGGAGTGCGCCAGCGGGTCGTCGGTCTTGGCCGGCCGGGTGCCGAGGAGGTCCTTGTCGACGGTCCGGGGCAGCCCCCTCAGGTACGTGAGCGGTGCGACGGCCTCGCAGTACGCCTTCTTCCCGTACGGAACCGCGATCTGCGCGTAGTACGTGTCCAGGCGCTCGGGGACGAGCTTCCCCGCCCGTGAGCCCCCATGCGCCGTGCCGAGGTCCTGGTACTCGCCGAGGGCCCTGCGGTAGATCGGCTCCGCCTTGTCGAAGGCCAGGCCGTCGGCGGACTTCACGAGCGTGTCGGCGGCGGCGAGGCGGTCGAGCAGCGCCTGTTCCTTCGCCTCGTCGCGGGCCGACCCGTACGCCAGCGAACCGCCGGCGGGCACCGCGAGCAGCACCAGCGCGAGCGGGAGCGCGAGGCGCCGGAACGGTTCGCCGAGGTGGAGGGTCGCGTGCAGACCGCGGCGGGCGCCGTCGGCGGCTGCGGCGAGCAGGAAGACGCCGTACCCGGCGAGGAGTCCGACGGGCACGCCGTCGACGTCGGCGGGGAGCGCGACCACCAGGAGGGCTGCGGTGGCGATCCAGCAGAACACGGCGCCGACCCAGTTGCGCAGGAGGACGTAACCGAGGCCCAGGCCGGACAGGTTGAGGATGCCGGTGGCCGCAGCCTGCGCGGGGTTCGCCTCGCCGCGCGGAGTGGTGGGGGGTGGTGCGGCGGGGGGTGGGGGCCCGTAGCCGGGCGGCGGGCCGCCATGGCCGGGTGGCGGGCTGCCGTAGGCGGGTGGGGCGGTGCCGTGGGCGGGTGGTGCGGTGGGGGGTGGCGGTGCGGCCCAGGGGCCTGCGCTGCTTGTGGTGGTGGGTGTGGTGGGTGTGGTGGGTGCGGGGCCGGCGGGCGGCGGGCCTGGCGGGGTGCCCGGCGGCGGTTGGCTGGGCGGCGGGCCGGGTGGTGTGCTGGACGGCGGGCCGAAGCCGGGCGTGGGCGTGGTTGCGGCTGGCGGCTGTTCCGATACTCCCGCGGTCTGCTCCTCGGCGGGTCCTGTCGACCCGGTCGGGCCCGTGGGGCCTTCGTCTAATGCGCCGCCGCCGGTCGACCGGTCGACCGGCTCGGGACGTGCGTCGTTCGGCTCTGCCCCCACTGGTTCCCCCTCGTGGGTCCATGCGCGGTGGCATCCCACCAGCGCCTTCTGGCACCTACCCTTCAGGGTTCCCGCACACGCGTCTACCGATCCGACAATCGGTGACCAAGCTGCGACCGACGGCTACGGGATTCCGCCATCCGAACGAAGCGGGACCCTCGTCGATCTGGTCAAGCCGAGAGGGCTGGTCCAGCCAAACCCCTGCCTCGTCCCTCCGACACGAACAGCATCCCGTGCCGAGCAATTCCGTAGGGAGGTTCGTACCTCGTCGACGAGGTAGCCGAGGCGCTCGGCGGGGATGTTCCCAGGAACCGCTCCATCTCTTCCGGGAGACCTCATGCCCGACGACACCCCGCCGACACCGGACCCCTCCGAGCACCGCCCGGGCGGCACGCCTCCCGAACTCACGACAGGGCAACAAACGGATCTGACGCCGGCTGCGTCTGATGAGCCACCCGAGCCCGGCACCTGTCGCCGCAGCGGTTGGCAACGGTTCCTGCCCCTGAGGGACGGTGCCTTCACGTCCACCTTCATCGTCGCTCCGGTCGTCGTCCTGGTCATCGGCCTAGGGATCGTCGGCGCCTTCTCCTGGATCGGCAAGCAGTTCGAGGAGGGGAAGCCGCCCCTCTACGTGTCCGGGAGCCACTCGCCGAAGAGCGTGGTCACCACCCCACCCGGTGCGTCGCCGCCGTCCCCGTCCCGGGCGGCCTCCCCCGCACCGGGTGCACGGTCTTCAGCGGCGGAAGGCGCACGGGCGGGCCAGTCCGAGGCGGGGGAAGAGGGCATTCAGTACCTCCGCGACGTCTACCTGTGCCCGTGGGAGGCATGGGTGGTGAACCGGGCCCCGGGGGACTTCGGTACGGTCCCCGCGCGGGAGGACGGCTCCCCCGACCCCGAGGTGATCAACAACGAAACGGCGGGCGACCCCGGTCGCACGCGCTTCACCATCGACGTCCAACCCGTCGACGACAGGCCCTTGCAGATCAAGGAACTGCGCATCAAGGTCCTCGAACGGAAAGCGGCTCCGGCCGCCGACGCGGCGACGTTGGTGGGACTGCAGGCCGGCGGCTGCGGACAGAACCCCACGACGCTGGAGGCCCGTGCCAACCTCGACGGCGGAGCCGACTTCGCGACCGTGAGGTTCGAGGGCAAGGGGCTGCCGCAGGAACTCGTCGAAGGGAAGGTCCTCAGCATCGGCATCACGGTGGAGACCCGCACCTGCGACTGCCGATGGGTCCCGGAGATCGTGTGGGCCAAGGACGGCGAGGTGAAGGAGACGGAGTTCCGGATCGACGGAAAGGACTTCCGCACCATCGCGACCGACGGGCTACAGCGCCGCGCCTGGAAGCAGGACCTCAATACGAGGGCATGGACGAAGACCGTGTTCAACGAGTCGATCCTCGGCCGGCGGGAGCCGTGAGGCACGCTCATGGCCCGCGGACGCGACCGACGGTGAGGTGGCGCGAGACGGCGCCGCTGGCCCACGGAGAACGGGGACGCCCGACCTGACCTGACCTGACCTGGCCTGGCCGACCCGCCCGGCCAGGTCAGGTCAGGTCAGGTCGAGGAAGCTCCACCGGGCGTCCGGCCGGGCGCCGCTCAGCCACTCGCCGCAGTTCTGGAGCACGACCGGGCTGGACGTGATGTGCTGCGCACCCGTGCCCAGGTCGCGCAGGAATCGGTCGAGCGGGCCGCGGCGGATCGCCGCCGAGCCGGCCCAGCGGTGCACGGTGTGGCCCACCTCGGACACGGTCGAGGTCGTGTGATTGAGCGCGAGACGGATCAGGGTGTCCTGTTCCGTGTTCGGCAACTCGCCTATGTCCAGGGTGTGTTCGACGTCCTGCCACACGTCGTCCGCCCAGGCCCGGGCGGCCCGCAGTTTGGCTTCGGCCGTCGCGTACTCCGCGTGGAACTGGGAGGTGTCGACCGCGGCGCCCCGCGAACCGCGCCGCGCCGCGGCAACCCGTTTCATCTCGTCCAGGAGCCGCCGGCCGACGCCGAGGGCCCACCCCGTATGCCCGATCGCGGCCAGGTTGACCAGACCGAGGCGATAGAGGGCGCCGCCGTTGACCGGGGTGTCCGTGGTCGCGACGTACGTGTACGCGCGCGGAACGTACGCGTCGGTGCAGTGGTAGTCGACGCTGTGCGTCGCGCGCAGCCCGAGCACGTCCCAGTTGCCGTCCAGCGTGACCTGCGACTTCGGCATCGTGAGGACCCGCTGTTCGCCGGTGTCCTCTACCTGTATCCCGCTGTGGACGTGGGTGGCGTGCGCCATCCCGGAGGCGAACTGCCACTGTCCGGTGACCCGGTAGCCGCCTTCCACGGGCACGGCCCGGCCGGGGCGCGTGCCGTGCCCGGCCACCAGCGCGTATGTCCCGTTCGGCACGTCCGGGAACAGTTCGGCCGCCGCATCCGCGGCGAGGTACGCCGCGGTGGTCCCGGTCACCATCTGTAGCGCCATCATGGTCCAGCCGGCCGCGGCGTCGTGGTAGCTGACCCGCTCCGCCGTCTGGATCAGCTGCCGCGGTGCGAACTCGTACCCACCGAGGCTCAGGGGTAGCTCCGCCCGCACGATGCCGGTGTCGAGCAGCGCCCGCGCCGTGTCCTGTGGAAGTTGCCCCAACTCCTCAGCAGCATCGGCCCGTTCGTCGAGCGAGCCGCCGATTGCGTCGATCCGTTCCAGCAACCCCGCCAGTTCCGCACTGACATGCAGCCGACCCTCGTCCCCCACGAAATCCCCTCCTTGCGGTCCGTACCAGATTCTCGCACTCATGTTCCGTACCCCCTTGTGACCTCCTTCCACCGCGGCCCGGGCTCACGATTGGCCTATGCCGGTCCCGCGACAGCGCTGCCATCGCTCGGGCCGGCCGGGTGCCGTGCGACGAGGTGGCTCTGGGGCGAGGCGGCTCTGGGGCGAGGCGGCGTTCACGCCATGGACTCCCCTTGACGGACTGAAGCCGGCGCGACACATCCTTGTGACGTCAGACACCAGGACGGGGGCGTTCTCGTAGAACAGCGGCGGGCGATCAGGCATGACGGACAGGGCATCCACTGGCCGAATTGCTGACCGCAGTTCTTACTGGAGCGCCTCGGCCTCGAACGGCTGGCATCCGACGGGAGCCCTGGGAGGGCTGGGCGCCCGGTGGGACCGACCGGAACAGTGGCGGGCCTGATCGAGAAGGGCCCTTGCACCCTTTGCCGACGCTTCTGGGTGTTGCGGTTGGCCGCTCTGGGCCGGCCGCCTCAGAGCGTGCGACGATGCCGGTATGAATCGCCTGGCCGAATCCCAGTCGCCGTATCTGCTCCAGCACGCCGACAATCCGGTCGACTGGTGGCCCTGGGGCGAGGCGGCGTTCGAGGAAGCGCGACGGCGGGACGTGCCCGTCCTGCTGTCGGTCGGCTACTCGGCGTGCCACTGGTGCCACGTCATGGCCCACGAATCGTTCGAGGACCACGCCACCGCGGCGATCCTGAACCGCTACTTCGTGAGCGTGAAGGTCGACCGCGAGGAGCGACCGGACGTCGACGCCGTGTACATGGAGGCGGTGCAGGCCGCGACCGGGCAGGGCGGCTGGCCGATGACCGTGTTCCTGACGCCGGACGCCGAGCCGTTCTACTTCGGCACCTACTTCCCGCCCGAGCCCCGGCACGGCTCGCCGTCCTTCCAGCAGGTGCTCGACGGGGTCAACCAGGCGTGGCAGGGCCGCCGGGGCGAGGTCGCCGAGGTCGCCGCGAAGATCACCAGGGAGCTGGGGGAGCGGCACATCGGGCACGGGGCCGGTCAGGCGCCGGGCGACCAGGAGCTGTCCCAGGCGCTGCTGGGGCTCACCCGCGAGTACGACGCGAAGCACGGCGGCTTCGGCGGGGCGCCGAAGTTCCCTCCGTCCATGGTGATCGAGTTCCTGCTGCGCCACCACGCCCGCACCGGCTCCGAGGGCGCGTTGCAGATGGCCGCCGACACCGGTGAGCGGATGGCCCGGGGCGGGATCTACGACCAGCTGGGCGGCGGCTTCGCACGCTACTCGGTGGACCGCGAGTGGGTCGTGCCGCACTTCGAGAAGATGCTCCACGACAACGCCCTGCTGTGTCGCGCGTACGCGCACCTGTGGCGGGCCACCGGTTCCGAGCTGGCCCGCCGGGTCGCCCTGGAGACCGCCGACTTCATGATGCGTGAACTCCGCACGGAGCAGGGCGCCTTCGCCTCCGCCCTCGACGCCGACAGCGAGGGCCCCGACGGGCGCAGCAGCGAGGGCGCCTACTACGTGTGGACCCGGGAGCAGCTGCGCGAGGTCCTGGGCGAGGCGGACGCCGAACTCGCCGCCGCCCACTACGGGGTGACCGAAGAAGGCACCTTCCCGGAGGGCGGCGAGGGCACCTCGGTGCTGCAACTCCCCCTGAGCGACGGCATGTTCGACGCCGGGCGGGTCGCGTCCGTGCGGCAGCGGCTGTTCGACGCGCGCGCTGAGCGCCCCGCGCCGGGCCGTGACGACAAGGTGGTGGCCGCCTGGAACGGCCTGGCCATCGCCGCCCTCGCCGAGGCCGGCGCCTACTTCGACCGGCCCGACCTGGTCGAGGCCGCCGTCAGCGCCGCGGACCTCCTGATCCGCCTCCACCTCGACGACTCCGCCCGGCTCACCCGCACCTCCCGCGACGGCCGCGCCGGCGCGAACGCCGGCGTACTGGAGGACTACGCCGACGTAGCCGAAGGCTTCCTCGCCCTGGCGTCGGTGACCGGCGAAGGCGTGTGGCTCGACTTCGCGGGGTTCCTGCTCGATCACGTGCTGGCCCGCTTCACCGGCGAGGAGGACGGGGCGCTCTACGACACCGCCTCCGACGCCGAACGGCTGATCCGCCGCCCCCAGGACCCCACCGACAACGCCACCCCCTCCGGTTGGACCGCCGCCGCCGGCGCCCTGCTGTCCTACGCCGCACAGACCGGCTCCGAGCCCCACCGCACCGCCGCGCTGCGCGCCCTCGGCGTGGTCTCGGCCCTCGGCCCGCGGGTGCCCCGGTTCATCGGCTGGGGACTCGCCGTCGCCGAAGCCGCGCTGGACGGCCCGCGCGAGGTGGCCGTCGTCGGCGCCGAGGGCGACCCGGCCCGCCGGGCGTTCCACCGGGCGGCGCTGCTCTCCACCGCCCCCGGCGCGGTCATCGCGGTCGGTACTCCCGCGGAGGCCGTCCCAACGACCGCTGAAGGTAAGGGAAGTGGCGCGAGTGGCGTCGAACTCCCGTTGCTAGCCGACCGCTTGCTACGCGACGGGCGCACCGCCGCTTACATCTGCCGGAACTTCACCTGTGACGCTCCCACTACCGACCTGGACGGGTTCCGGGCCGCCCTGGGAGTCCGTGTAGACATCAACAGCGGCGATATCAAGTCAACTTGATGAGTTGAAATCGCTCCCGGGCGGCCGTCCCGGGGGCGATCGGTGAACGCGCTTTCTCCCCTGCCGCGACCCGGAACGCCGCCGTCCGTACTCGAAACGACGACTCGCTCGAACGTGCGATGCGAAACAGGCCAATTATCGACTGAGCACCCCAACTTCATATAACCCTCTTAGTCTCTCCATATCGGTGGGGGGCGCGACGAAGTGTCGTGCGCCGAGGGGGATCTCGGGGGATCTGTTGCTCACGTCTGTCTTCATCGCCACCGTGTCGCTGGCGCTCTTCTGGATGGCGGCGTTCACGCTCTGGTGGCAGATGCACGCATGGCGCACCCCCGAGACGCTGGCCGCCACCCGCTTCGCCGACCCCGAGGGCGGCGGCGCCCTGTCGTTCTCCCTACTGCTGCCCGCCCGCCACGAACAGGCCGTGCTCAACCACACCATCCAACGCCTGCTGGAGTCCGGGCACACCGACTTCGAGATCGTCGTCATCGTCGGCCACGACGACCCGGAGACCACCGAGGTCGCCCGCCACGCCGAAGCCCGCGACCCGCGCGTCCGGGTCGTCGTCGACACCCACGAGGCCAAGAACAAACCCAAGGCCCTCAACACCGCCCTCCCGCACTGCCGGGGCGACGTCGTCGGCGTCTTCGACGCGGAGGACCAGGTCCACCCCGACCTCCTCACCCACGTCGACCACGCCTTCCGCTCCACCGGCGCCGACGTCGTCCAGGGCGGCGTCCAACTCATCAACTTCCACTCCAGCTGGTACAGCCTGCGCAACTGCCTGGAGTACTTCTTCTGGTTCCGCTCCCGGCTCCACCTGCACGCCCAGAAGGGCTTCATCCCCCTCGGCGGCAACACCGTCTTCGTCCGCACCGACGTCCTGCGCGAAGCCGGCGGCTGGGACCCGAAGTGCCTCGCCGAGGACTGCGACCTCGGAGTGCGCCTGTCCAGCGTCGGCAAGAAGGTCGTCGTCGCCTACGACTCCGACATGGTCACCCGCGAGGAGACCCCCGGCAGCCTGATGTCCCTGCTCAAGCAGCGCACCCGCTGGAACCAGGGCTTCCTCCAGGTCTACCGCAAGAAGGACTGGAAGCAACTCCCCACCGCCGGGCAACGCCTCCTCGCCCGGTACACCCTCATGACCCCGTTCCTCCAGGCGTTCACCGGCGTGATCATCCCGCTCAACGCGGCCGTCGCCCTCCTCCTCGACGTACCCGTCGGCATCGCCTTCATCTCCTTTCTGCCCGCCGTCACCGCCCTGGTGACCTTCGTGTTCGAAGTCGTCGGACTCCACGACTTCGGCAAGCAGTACGGGCTACGGGTGCGCCTGCCGCACTACGCCAAGCTCATCGTCGGCGGCCCCTTCTACCAAGTGCTCCTCGCCGGCGCCGCGCTCCGCGCCGTCTGGCGCGAACAACGCGGCCGTCACGACTGGGAACTCACCAGCCACGTCGGCGCCCACCTCGCCGCCGCACCCGCCGCCGCCCCGACCCGTAAGGACGCCCCCGCGTGACCTCCACCCTCCCCGCGGTGGACGCCTCCCCCGTCCCCGCGGGACGCCCCCGCGCGCGCCGCCGCCCCGCGCTGACCCACCGCCCCGTCGTCCGCTTCCGCAGCTCCCCCACCGACCTCGCGCTG
This sequence comes from Streptomyces sp. NPDC059816, assembly GCF_042732055.1. Taxonomy (NCBI): domain Bacteria; kingdom Bacillati; phylum Actinomycetota; class Actinomycetes; order Kitasatosporales; family Streptomycetaceae; genus Streptomyces; species Streptomyces sp. NPDC059816. The sequence goes on along the minus strand of NZ_JBHWIQ010000003.1, from coordinate 96,987 downwards.
TGCTGGACGCTCCTCGCCGCGATCGTCGCCGTCCAGGGCTGGAACATCGGCGCGTACCCCACCTTCAGCGACGACGAGGGCACCTACCTCGCCCAGGCCTGGGCCGTGCAACAGGGCGACGGCCTCGCCCACTACACCTACTGGTACGACCACCCGCCCGTCGGCTGGATGCAACTCGCCGCGCTCACCTGGCTCCCCGCCCAGTTCGCGCCCGAGACGATGACCGTCGGCACCATGCGCCTCGCGATGCTCATCGTCGCCGCGATCAGCGCCGTCCTCGTCTACGTACTCGCCCGCCGACTCTGGCTGCCCCGCTGGTCCGCCGGCCTCGCCATGGCCCTGTTCGGACTCTCCCCGCTCGCCGTCAACCTCCAGCGACAGATCTTCCTCGACAACATCGCCGTCCTGTGGATGCTGCTCGCGTTCTGCCTCGCCGCCTCCCCCAACCGCCACCTGTGGCACCACTTCGCCGCCGGGATCGCCGCCGCCATCGGCGTCCTCAGCAAGGAGACGATGCTCCTGGTGCTGCCCGCGCTGCTGTTCACCATGTGGCGCTTCAGCCACCGCGACACGCGCAAGTTCGCGTTCACCGGCGCCATCACCTCCTGCGCCCTCATCGGCTTCACCTACCCCCTGTACGCCCTCCTCAAGGGCGAACTCCTCCCCGGCGACGACCACGTCTCCCTCTGGGACGGCGCCGCCTACCAGATGAGCCGCCCCGGCTCCGGCTTCCTCCTCGACACATCCTCCGCCTCCCACGTCGTCCTCCAGGACTGGCTCTACTACGACCGCGTCCTGCCCCTCGGCGGCCTCGCCGCCGCCCTGCTGCTGCTCGCCACCTACCGCTGGTCGGTCACCGCCCGCGCCCTCGCCGGCCCCGCCGCCACCGTCGCCATCTTCGCCCTCGTCGCCCTGCGCCCCGACGGCTACCTGCCCGCCATGTACGTCGTCCAGGCCCTGCCGTTCCTCGCCCTCGTCCTCGCCGGCAGCGCCGCCAGCATCACCCACGCCCTGCTCCGCCGCGGGCGGCGCACCGACGAGAAGCGTCTCCCCCGCGTGCTGCGCATCGGACTCGCCGCCGCCCTCGCCCTCGGCGCCACCGCGTACCTGGTGCCCCGCTGGTACGACGGCAACCGCACCGCCCTCACCTCCGACGAGAGCGCGCCCTACCGCCAGGCCGCCGACTGGATGGCCCAGCGCGTCCCCGACCCCGCCCGCACCCGCGTCCTCGTCGACGACGCCATCTGGCTCGACCTCGTCCACGCCGGCTACCAGCCCGGCGACGGCGCCATCTGGTTCTACAAGGCCGACCTCGACCCCGCCGTCACCAAGACGCTGCCCCGCGGCTGGCGCGACGTCGACTACGTCGTCTCCTCCCGCACCGTCCGCCGCGACGCCGTCGACCTGCCCACCGTCAAGGCCGCCCTGCAACACTCCACCCCCGTCGCCGTCTTCGGCGAGGGCCCCGCCCGGGTCGAGATACGCAAGACCACGGAGGGCGCCGGGGACGCCGGTGACGCCAGGGGTACTGGAGGCACCAAGGGCACGGGGGGCGCCGGATGACCGCCGACGGCACCGTCCCCGGCGAGGTCGCCGAACCGCCCCGCCTCCCCGCGGACTCCGGCCCCGGCCCCGTCGCCCTCCCCGTCCTGCGCACCGCCGACCCGCTCGTCCGCATGATCGCCTTCGGGCTGATCGGCCTCACCGGCTTCCTCCCCAACCTCCTCGCCCTGCACGCCCTCACCACCGCGGGCCTCCACTACCTCACCGCCGAGATCCTCGCCAACCAAGCCGGCGTCGCCTGGAACTTCCTCCTCATCGAACTCCTCCTCTTCCGCGACCGCCGACACCACCGCCACTGGGCCGACCGCACCGCCCGCTTCGCGCTCCTCGCCAACGCCGACCTCGTGCTGCGCATCCCCCTCATCGCCCTGCTCGTCAAGGAATGGGACATGGCGCCGGTCCCCGCCACCGCACTGGCCCTCGTCACCACCTTCGTCCTGCGCTTCATCGGCACGGAGACCCTGGTGTACCTGCCCCGCAGACGCCGTACGCGCCGGGGCACCGGCAGCCGTACGGAAGCCCCCGACGGCCCGACGCACGCGAAGGGCACCGGCACCACGACCTAGGAGCACGCCCATGACCCTCACACCGGCGCGGGTCCGCCCCGCCCCACGCGCCCGCACCGTCCGACGACGAAGAACCGCCCTCCTCGGCGTGGTCACCATGGTCGCCGGACTCCTGCTCGCCACCCCGCAGACGGCCGCCGCCGCCAACCTCCTCACCAACCCCGGCTTCGAGACCCCGGGACCCGGCGGCTCCGAACTGCCGCACTGCTGGTCCAAGGCAGGCTGGGGCGACAACGACTTCACCTACGACACGGTCTCCGACGCCCGCACCGGCACCGCCGCCGTCAAGGTCGCCCTCAGCCGCCGGGCCAGCGGCGACCGCAAGGCCATGCTCACCGAGAACCCGACCTGCGCCCCGACCGTGCAACCGGGCACCCAGTACGACCTCAGCCTCTGGTACAAGTCGACCACCCCCGACACCGCGGTCACCCTTTTCCGCCGCGACACCACCGGCGGCTGGCAGTACTGGACCGACCTGCGCACCCTCCCCGTCGCCCCCGCCTACGAACGGGTCGAGGTCCGCACCCCGCCGATCCCGCCCGGCACCGACCAGATCACCTGGGGCGTCTCCGTCTACGGCGTCGGCTCCGTCACCACCGACGACTACGCCATGCACGCCGTCGCCGTCGACCCGCCCGACCCGCTGTGTACCGGCACGCCCACCGAGTGTCGCGACGGCCGCTGGGACGTCCTCCCCACCAAGAACCCCGTACGCTCCGCCCACGCCGTCGTCCTCCACAACGGCAAGGTGCTGCTGATCGCCGGCTCCGGCAACAGCGAGGAAGCCTTCGCCGCGGGCACCTTCACCTCCGCGATCTACGACCCCGCCGACGGCTCCTACCGGATCATCCCCACCCCCAAGGACATGTTCTGCGCCGGCCACGTCCAACTCCGCGACGGCAAGGTCCTGGTCATGGGCGGCAACCTGTCCTACCCCGCCGCCAACGGCTCACACGGCTACAAGGGCTACCGCGACTCGTACGTCTTCGACCCCGCCACCGAGACGTACACCAAGACCAACGACATGAACGACGGCCACTGGTACCCGTCCGCCACCGTCATGGGCAACGGTGACGTGCTCTCCTTCGGCGGACTGCGCGACGACTCCACCGGATCCGTCACCGCCGACCGCTTCTCCGCCGCCCAGAACAGGTGGCTGCCCACCCACCAGGTCAAGCAGACCTGGAGCTACTGGGGCCTGTACCCGTCCATGATCCTCATGCAGGACGGCCGCCTCTTCTACTCCGGCAGCCACGTCTTCGGCAACGGCACCCCGGGCACCGGCGCCTCCGTCTACGACTACGACGCCAACACCATCACCGACGTGCCCGGCCTGCAACGCAAGGACGAACGCGACCAGTCCGCCAGCGTGCTGCTCCCGCCCGCCCAGGACCAGAAGGTCCTCACCATCGGCGGCGGCAACATCGAGACCAACCCCAAGGCCAACCGCCTCACCGACATCATCGACCTCAAGGACCCCAACCCCCAGTACACGGCCGGACCGCCGCTCCCGCAGGGCACCGTCGACCGCGGCGGCGGCCAGGTCCCGCAGACCGGCGACGAGGGCAAGATGTACGTGTCCGCGGTGCTGCTGCCCGACGGCAAGGTCATGGAGACCGGCGGCTCCCTGCACAACCGCGCCGACCCCGTCTTCTCCTCCTCGCTCTTCGACCCGGTCACCCGCACCTTCGACAAGGTCGCCACCGACCCCGAGGCCCGCGGCTACCACTCCTCGTCGTTCCTGCTCCCCGACGGACGCGTGATGTCCACCGGCGACAACCCGGGCAGCAACACCTGGAACCACAACGTCTCGATCTACACCCCGCCCTACCTGATGAAGGGCCCCCGCCCCGCGATCACCTCCGTCGCCGACAACGAGTGGACCTACGGTTCCACCCAACGCATCACCGTCGACCGCGCGATCACCAAGGCGCAACTCATCCGCCCCTCCGCGGTCACCCACTCCTCCGACCCCAACCAACGGTTCGTTGACCTGCCCCTGACCGTCAACGGCAACACCATCGACCTCAACGTCACCAGCAACCCCAACCTCGCCCCGCCCGGCTGGTACATGCTCTTCGCCACGGACGCGAACGGCGTGCCGTCCGTCGCGAAGTGGGTCCGCCTCGACGGGCCCGCGGCGATGAGCCCGGCGGCCTCCGGTTCCCCGGGATCGGGCGGCCACGGCGGTCATCACGGTGGTGCTGGCGCTGGCGCTGGTGCGGCTGAGGCGCCGGCCCCGCACGTCCAGGACTTCGCGGACGACCTGTCGGCCAAGCCCAGGAAGCCGCTGAAGAAGCGGGGGTCCCAGCCCGTCAGCCCGACCGTCTCCGGCTGCGACCGCCACTACGGCGCCGCCGGGGTCTGCGTGCCGACGGACTACCCGCCGCAGGTCAAGGCCACGACCGCCGCCCGCTGCGACTGGCTCGCCCGCCACGACTACGGCCGGCTCAAGGTCAACGGCGAGACCGACCCGCAGCGACTCGACCCCGACCGGGACGGCATCGCCTGCGGCAAGGGTGACCTGCGCGGCAAGCGCCGCTGACGCCCACGGGGCCGGTGCCCGTACGTGGTACGGGCACCGGCCCCTGGTGTTGGCGGGTGCTGTCGGCTAACGCGCCGGGCCGAACTCGGTTCGAACCCTGAAGGGTTGACGACGACCCGATGGGCGTTGTTCTCGTTCACCGATGCAGGATGCTATCTGCGCGGTGGGGTACAGCTATGCGTTTTGGGCGGTCGTCGGGTCGTCTCCCACGAGGTGGTCGAACTCGCCCGCCTTGACGCCCAGTAGGAACGCGCGGAGCTTGGCGGGGGTGGTGGTCACAACCGTGCCGGGGGCGTCGCTTTCTCGAAGGAGGACGGTGTCGGCCCGGGTGGCTATCTCCAGGCACTGACCTTCATCCCCACCGCTGCTGTACGAGGACTTCTGCCAGCGGATCTCGTTACGTGTCATGGTTGCTCAGGCTTCCTTTGCGACATTGCTGATCAGGGTTCGGGACTCGTCAACGCTGAGAGCCACCTGACGGACCATGGAGAGCAGTGCGCGGTACTTGCTGAGCTGTGCTGTTGCGTCCAGATACACGCCTGCGAACGCAGTATCCACTTGGACGGTGTCCAGTTGCGGGACCGGTCCACCACCGTACGTGAACGGCTGGATGGACGAGGTCACACCTGGTGCGGTGAACGGTACGACGCGCAGTGCGGCGTTCTCCCGATGTGAGAACTCCAGGAGCGACGTGAGCTGATTGCGCATCACCTCGCCGTCGCCGTATCGAATGCGTAGTGCCGACTCGTGCAGTATCACCTCGACACCAGGAGGTTCGGGCCGGTCCAGAACGGCCTGTCGTTCCATCCGGTGGCGTACTGCGGTGTCGATCTGTTGCGAAGGCCGCTGTGTCACTGCGCCCTTGAAGACTGCGTGCGCATACTCCTCGGTTTGGAGTAGGCCAGGGACGATCAGCAGCTCAACCAAGCGCAAATCCACGGCGTGGTGTTCAAATTCGGCCAGATCGAGCGCGCCGCTGGGCAACTCATGGCGATAGGCGGTCCACCATCCTCTGGTGCGGTCATCGGCCATGGCGGCGAGCGCGTCCACGTAGGCGGCGTCATCCATCAAGTAGTGCGTGGCCAGGTGGCGTACGCGTTCACCGCTCACACCGTGCCGACCGGACTCAACGTGGCTAACTCTCGGGCGCTCCCAACCCAGGCTTGCGGCGGCCTCAGCGCTGGTCAAGCCCGACGCCTCCCGCATCTTCCTCAGCTCGGCACCGATGCGCACCTGACGTGCCGTGGGCTGGCCTCTGGGCGGCACTGTTCCCTCTTCTCCCGTGTCGGTCGTCCCCCCGACCCACACTCTGCCCGTATCCCTCCTTCGGGGGCAATCGAGGGCTCACTATTGCAACGTCTCATTAGTGTGCCCTACGTTCCGTGGTGTCGCTCAGGGTGCGTTCCGGATCACGAAGGGCCCTTTGAGATACCCAAGTTGCTGCGCTCAGGAGAGGCTCATGCCCGAAGTGCACCCCGGATTCCCCGGCCACAGCTACCGGTTCACCGCGCCCAATGTGGGGACGACCCCGAAGCTCGCCAGAGACCTGGTCGCCCTGCTGCTCGTCGCGTCGGGGCACGAGGACCTGACGGATCGGGCGCGGTTGCTGGTCTCCGAGGTGGTGACCAACGTGTTCCAGCACACGCAGGCCGCGTTGGTGACCGTGGATGCCACGGTGGGAGTCGACTCCGTCACCGTCCGCGTGACGGATCGCGAACCGGGTAGCCGCCCGCCCATGCCGCGATCCTTCCCGGAGGACGCTGACGAGCATGGGCGTGGGCTGATGCTGGTGGAGGCGATGGCTGACCGCTGGGGCGTCTCAGTGCACGGCGGACTGTCCCCGCTGGACAAGTCGGTGTGGTTTGCGTTGGACGGCAAGGGGGCGCGAGGCGCGCAGGGGTGAGGCCAACCCTCCAGGGCTGATGGCGACCCGCTGGTCTGCGGCCGGGCCCTTCCGGTCAGTTCCCGTTGCGAGCCCTCCAGGGCTGATGACGACGGGGACGGGCGCTGGCCAGGCGGACCGAGTGTGGTCGTTGCGAACCCTCCAGGGCTGATGACGACCCGAAGGTAAAGTCCCAGCTCGGAGCCGTCAAACAGCGGGCCCGGGCGGCGAATTTTGCAGCGATCCGCCGGTACTGCATCGCCGCAGGTCAAACGCGTGCTCACGTACCAACTCCGCACGGACGAGAGCACCCGCGCACACACCACCCTACGGCGCCGCCCGGCCGGAGAGCAGCCGTCGCGACCGCGCGCCCCGCAGCTCCCCACTACCAAACCAGAGCACCCCGCATCGGATTTTATGAGTATTGGTGCCCTGAACGCCCAAGCGTCACTAACGTTCTCGTTGCCGGTCGGCGGCGGGCCCGTGAACACCACCAGGTGCCGTCAGCCGAGGTAGCAACAGCCAGCGGACCCAATCGAGTTGGGGGAGCATGCGCGTCAGAGTTGACGTGGAAGCGGACGTACCAAGCCTGTCGTGGGACGACGTGCACGGACCCGCGAGAGGCGTGGTGTACGAGCTGCTGGGCAGCCACGACGCCGACCTGGCGAGAACGCTCCACGACGAGGGCTGGAAGGGGCAGTCGCTCAAGCCGTTGGGCGCGACGAGCCCACAGTTTCGCGGCGCGCGCCGGACCAAGGGCGTGTACACGACCTCCGCCGACGGCTCCCTGTGGTTCGGGTCGCCGGAACCACGGATCGCCTCCGCGTTCGTCGCAGCACTCTCGTCGCGCACCGAAATCCGTTGGGGCGCCGCCAAGTTACGAGTGCGGGGCGTCGCGCTGGACGTGGCGGTCCCGCCGACCTCCGGAATGGTCGAACTGGCCACGCTCACCCCCGTGATCGTCAAGCACGACAGCCGGTACGAACTCCCGGGCGACCCGCACTACCTGGACCGGCTCCACCACAACCTCACGCACAAGGCCGACCTGCTGGGCCTGCCCGCACCCGCCGACCTGCGCGTCGTGGGAGCCGGGCCCCGGCGTAGGTTCACCGTACGGGGCGCTCCCCGGATCGGGGCCCAGGTGCGTGTGGCCATGGAGGCGGACGGGCGTTTCGTGGAGGCGCTGCGGTCCTGGGGCCTCGGGCTGGACACCGTGCAGGGCTTCGGATGGATCAAGTGAACGTCGCCACCGCGGCCCCGGAACGACCCGTGATCGCCACGCGCCACCCGCTCCAACGGGGCGGGGCCTGGGCCGTGGCCGTCCTCGCGGGTCGGGCCCGACCGGACGAGGTCACCGTCACCGACCTCGACACCGTCGCCGCGGAGATCGTGGAGGACGTCGTAGCAGCCGCGACCGCAGCGAAGGACACGGCCGCGTACGACTGGTGGAAGGTCCTGTTCGCGCTGTACCCGAACTCCAAGGCCACGCACAGCAAGCGCCCCAAGGAGCCGACGGTCCTGCGTCCGGACATCGCCCTGCTCTTCCGGCCGGACCGCGAACCGGAGACGGAGCCCGTCCAGGCGGCGGCGACCCTCCGCCCTTGCACGTTCTGCGGGACGGGGGCCACCGTCGTGTGGACGAAGTCGACCCTGCCCCTCTACGACACGGACCGTGCGTTGAACACCCTCCCGCCGGGTGTCCCCGGCTGGCCGGTCTGCCGGGGCTGCCGCGTCGCGATGTGGGCGCTGCCGTACGGCGCCTGGCTCACGGCCGGCTCGGCTACGGTGCTGACCTGCGAGAACGAGGACGCAGAGCGGGACTTCGTAGCGCAGAACGTGTTGCGGGCCCGGCGGGTGACCCACCTCGGGTTCGAGCGGATGCCCGCCGGGACACGGTCCGAGCTCGTCGCCGTACGCGCGCTCAGGGCCGTCCGGGACGGGGACTTCGCCGCGTCCACCCTGTGGTCGTTCAAGAACGACAACCAGGAACCGTGGCTGCGGGTGACCCGTACGCGCCGCGCCGTGCCCGCGTTCCTGGCGCGGGTGGACGGGAACGCCGTGCTCCGCCGTGGCTGGCGCCTGCTGGAGATCGGGCTCACCCGCGTGGACCGCACCGGCCAGCTCGTGGCGCGGGGGCCCGACGAAGCGGCGCGACTGTTGTTCGAGGCGGAGGACGGCCGTAGCCGCTCGTTCCTCGGCCAGGTCCACGAACTGTTGAGCGGGTCGGACCGTCGCTGGCGCGCGGAGGACTGCGCGGCGCTGACCCGGCTCGCGTTCACTTACGCCGAGGAGATCCTGGGGATGACACCCGACCTCAAGCCTGTCGCGACGCTGATCGCGGACTGGATCGAGCACGGGAGCGGTAGCCCCAGGGGCCGGTTCGCCGAGTACCGCAACGCCGCGCTGAGCGACTACCAACTCGGCGTGCTGCTCACCCAGGCGCAGTACCGGTTGATGCTGGACGGACGACCGGCGCCCTCCGGGCCTGAGGACTGGAGCCCACTGATCCAGCGGCGCCCCCGCACCTGGGAACTGCGCATCCTGCTGTCCGCGACGGTCGTCCAACTCCTCCAGGAACGTGGAGTGACGGTGAACGACACCCCCGTGGACCCGGAGGAGCGGCAGCGGACGGAAGCGCTGCTGGAGCAGTCGAACCACCAGCGCGCCGAAGAGTACGAAGACGAAGAGGAAGAGATGGGGCCCGCGTAATGGCGTATCTGGCGGGGAAGATGGTGCTCGCGGTCGAGGCGGGCGCGCCGAACAACGGCAAGGGCGAGGACACCAAGGCCCGGGTGAAGCTGGCCCGGATCAGGGGCAAGCGGTACCCGTACGTGTCGGCGCAGGCGGCCCGCCGCTGGCTGCGCGACGGGATGGTGGAGCTGGGTGCCGTACCGTCGCCGGTCACCCGGGTCGGCAAGGCGCAGAACAAGGCGCAGAAGGCCAACACGGAGGCGGACCCGGTCCGTTACGCCGATGACGACCTCTTCGGGTACATGCGGGCGGGCGCGAAGAAGGACGACGCGGCGACGACCCTGCGGGACAGTCCGTTCCTGCTGGGCACCCTGATGTCGGTGGAGCCGGTGTACCCGACGGAGGACTTCGGGGTGATGTCCCGCGGGGTTCCCGAACCCGTCCTCCACGGCCACGAGTTCTACACCGCCGACCTGGCCGCACCGTTCCTGCTGGACCTGCCGCGGATCGGTACGTTCACCCTGCCCGACACCAACGGCGTCGGCCGCCCGAACTACCTCACCGCCGAGCAGGCGCTCCTCGCCAGCGAGGCGATCCAGGCCGGGGCGACCGCGACCACCTTCCGGGACCAGCCCGCCGTGCGGCTGCCGATCGAGGAGCGCCGCAACCGCGCCGCCCTGCTGCTGGAGGCCCTGGCCCACCTCAGCGGCGGCGCGAAGCAGGCCCTCCACTACGGGGACCGGGTGCCCGCGCTGATCGTCATGGTCCCGTTCAACGGCGGCATCAACCCCCTCGCTCACTGCATCGACGGCGAGGAGGGCGCGGGGCTGCGCGTACGTGGCGAGGTGCTGCGCCAGGAACTCGCGGCCTGGGCGGGGGAGTGGCAGGCCCCGGTGCGGATCGGCTGGCGACCCGGCTTCCGCGACGACCTGCGCGCCGACTTCGAGAAGGCGTGCGCGGAGGAGATCGCGAACGGGACGATCACCCTCGCGCACCCCCGCACCGCCCTGCGCGAGCTGGCCGGCGACCTCCGTGGGGGCCGGCTCGACGGCTGGTTCGACGACCCGGCCCGGTGAGCCCGGTGCACCGAGAGTCCCAGGCGGTGTGGCGGGCCGAGTTCTGGGCCCCTGTCGCCTCCTTCCGCGACCCACTGTTCCCCGGGGTCAGCCGTTGCCTGCCGCTCCCGCCGCCCTCCACGGTGCGGGGGCTGCTGGCCGCGGCGACGGGCCGCCCCGCCGAGTCCTTGGCGTTCGGCATGGCGGCCCGGGCCGGTGGCAGCGGGGTGGACGCGGAGACGTACCACCCCATCGCCGCCGACGGTCGCAACCCGGCCGTCTCCGGTCGGGTGCGCCCCGGCAAGGGCGGCATGACGATCAGGGACCGCCCGTTCCTGACCGACGTCCACCTCACGCTGTGGCTGCCCGGCGAGGACGGTGACCGCATCGCGCGCGCCCTGCGCCGCCCCCGCTGGCCACTGCGCCTCGGCCGCTCGCAGGACGTCGTCCACCCGCTGACGCTCAGCCGCATCACCCTGCGCCCCGCCGATCGGGCCGTGGTGGATCACGCGCTTGCGCCGTCCGACGCGCACCGAGTGCCGTCCGCAACCGTGCACCAGCTCGCGGCGAGCACGTCGACGGACCGGCTGACCACGCGGTGGGTCGACTACCTGTGGTGCGAGACGTCCACCGGTGCGCAACCGGTGCGGGGCGCCCACCAGGACGACACCGGGCAGGCCGTGTGGCTACTGGAGCCGTGAACGGGGCGCGGGGGCAAGGTACTTCTACGGCCCGGGGCCTCCGGGACGTCCGCGCCAAGTCCGCCCCGGTACGTGACCCGGAACGCCTCACCGCCCACTCCCGTACCGTCCACGACACCGTCGCGCAGATCGAGGCGCGGATCGCGAACGCCGGTGTGTTGGCCACGGAACCGGCCTTCTGGTCGCGGGTGCGCCGGGCGGCCCTGCTCCACGACACGGGGAAGGTCGCCGAGGGGTTCCAACGCCAGTTGCTGCCCGGCGAGCCGCCCTGGGGCGAGCGGCACGAGGTGCTGTCACTGGCGTACGTGGACCTCATGGCCGCGGCCGGCGACTGGACGGACGACGACCGGCTGATGGTCGCCACGCTGGTCGCCACCCACCACCGCGCCCTACACTCCGCGTCCGGCGGACCCGTAGCGGGGACCGGGGCCAAACCCAGCCTGGCGCAGACGTACAACGCCGAGACCCGCTGGGAGCACGCGTTCGGCCGCACGCCCGGCCCGGACGGCGAACTCGTCCAGGTCACCCGACGGCTGCACCGGGAGCTGACCGCCTGGCTGTCCGGCGCGCTGGCCGTGGATCCGCCGCACGACGACGGCACACCGCTGGCCGAACGCGCCCGCCGCCTCCTCGCCACCCTCCTCGACACCTGGCGCCGGCAGGTCCCGCCGGACCGCGGGCTGCTCGCCGTCCTCGCACAAGGCGCACTCACCCTCGCCGACCACGCCGGTTCCGCCCACGTGGACCTCCAGACCCACCTGCCCCTGCCCGGCGACTACTTCGCCCGCCTCCCGTACCCGCCCCACCCGCACCAGCGGGACGCCGCCGACGTGGACGGGCACCTCGTCCTCATCGCCCCGACCGGCAGCGGCAAGACGGAAGCGGGACTGGCCTGGGCCGCCCGGCAAATCGCTGATATGCCCGGGCTGCCCCGCCTGGTGTGGGTCCTCCCGTACCGCGTCTCGCTCAACGCCGCCCGCCGCAGACTCGCCGCCGACCTCGTACCCGCGCCCGGCGAGGACGCCCCGGACATCGGGCTCCTGCACGGCACCGTCGCCCACACCCTCCTCCTGGAGGCCGCCGAGGACTGCGACCCGTCCGCCCCGACCGCCGCGATGGCCCGCCAGGCACGGGCCCGCGCCGGAGCCATGCGCCTGTTCACCCAACGGGTGCGCGTCGCCACGCCCCACCAACTCCTGCGCGGAGCCATCGCCGGCCCCACCCACTCCTCGGCCCTCCTCGAACAGGCCAACTCCGTCTTCGTGCTGGACGAACTCCACGCCTACGAACCGGAGACCTTCGGCCGGCTCTGCGCGTCCATGGGCCTGTGGGAACGGCTCGGCAGCCGGGTCGCCGTCCTGTCCGCCACTCTCGCCCCACCGCTCACCGAAGTCATCGACGAAAGCCTGTCCCACCCGGTCGCCCTCCGCCGCGCACCCCAGGGCACCAGCCCTGTCCGGCACCGACTGACCCTCGACCCCGAGCCCCTCACCGCCCCGGCCGGCGTCGACCGCCTCCGCACCTGGCTGCACGAGGGCCACAGCGTCCTCGCCGTCGTCAACACGGTCGCCGCCGCCCGCTCCCTCTACCGCGAGCTGGCCCCCGACGCGCGGGCCGCGGCCAGCCCCGACGACCCCCACCCGGCGCTACTCCTCCACTCCCGCTTCAAACACCGCGACCGTGACGCCGTCGAACGCAACTTGCTCGCACGCCACCCGGAACGCCGGCCCGGCGAACGTGGTGCCCGCGGCGGGCTGACCGTTGCCACGCAAGCGGTTGAGGTCTCCCTCCAACTCGACTTCGACCGAGGCGCGGTGGAGAACGCCCCCATCGAGGCCGTCGCCCAGCGTGCCGGCCGCGTTAACCGCCGCGGACTCCACCCGGACGGCCCCGTCGAGTTCCGCGTCCACCGCTCCGAAGGCCACCTCCCTTACGAGGACGGCGCCGTGAACGCGTCCTGGCTCGCCCTGACCACCCTGGTCGGCGCGGGAGCCGACACGCTCAGCGAGGAGGACGTCGAACGGCTGCTCGCCCTCGCGTACGACACGGAGTGGGGCGCCAGTTGGAAGGCGAGGACCCGCCGTGCCCGCGACGGGTTCACGGCCGCGTTCCTCTCCTTCCCCGACCCCTTCCACGACCGCACCGAGTTCGCACGGCGGCTGGACGAACAGTTCGACGGAGCCGAGGTCCTGCACGTGGACGACGTCGAGGAGTACCGCACCCTCACCACCGGCCCCGACGGCCACGCCCTACGCGCCGCCGGCCTCCTCATCCCCCTGAGCTACGTCCAGTTGAAGCAGTACGACGTACACCTCGACCGGACCTTGGGCGTGCGGGTGACGAAGGCCGAGTACGACCCGGAGACGGGCCTACGACCCCCCGACGAACCGGAGACCATCCTGTGACCGTCCCTGACCCCGCGGCCCCGGTGGGCGGGGTCCACATCAAGTACCTGCACCATTGCCCACGGCAACTCTGGTTGTACGGACAGGGGTACCGCCCCGAGCAGCGCAGCGACCTGGTCGCCTTCGGTGAGGTCGTGGACGCCACCACGTTCACCCGCCGACGGGACGTGGACCTCGGCGAGGCCAAGATCGACTGGGTCACGGCCGGCGCGGTGGTCCACGAAACCAAGTCCTCCCGCTCCCCGTCCCCTGCACACGCGGCCCAGGTCCGCCACTACTGCCTCCTCCTGGAGCGGCGAGGCGTCGCGGTGCGCGGCGGAACGGTCCACTATCCGCTCATTCGCCGAACGGTCGACGTCTCCTGGGACGCGGACGCCCGCAGCGAGGCGGTGGAGTCCGAGGGTCGGGCCCGGGCGACTCTCGCCGCTGTCGGGCCCCCGGACCGCCACGAACATCCGCAGCCCGGCTATCTCACCGGGACCGACGGTCATCAGCCCTGGAGGGTTGGAAACGAGGGGCTGAAGTGCCCCGTGTGGTTGCCGTTGTGGTCCTCATCAGCCCTGGAGGGTTGGAAACCCGATCGCCTGCGAGGTGGCGAGCGGCATAGCGGTGAGCCGTCATCAGCCCTGGAGGGTTGGAAACCCCGCCTCTCTCCCCGCGTGCGCGGCCGGGGGCATGACGTGCCGCCATCAGCCCTGGAGGGTTGGAAACCCGCAGCCGCGGCCGAGCAGCTCGCCGAGCTCGGGCCGTCATCAGCCCTGGAGGGTTGGAAACAGGGTGAACGCGAGAGGGTGCCGTTGGGGTCGACCCGCCGTCATCAGCCCTGGAGGGTTGGAAACGACGCTGCCTCGGCGGTCATCCGGCCCGAGGGGTCCCCGAGTCCTCATTAGCCCTGGAGGGTTGGAACAACCCGATCACCTGGAAGGTCGACACCACGGCCCGCATGCTGTCATCAGCCTTGGAGGGTTGGAGAAGCCGCGGTGGTAGCTGCACCCAGCGAATAGCCGCGCCCAGCCCAGCTCTCACCCCACCACCCCCACCCGCCGCACCCCAACGCCAACGACCAGCACCGCCACGAGCGCCGTAGCGCCCCCCGCCGCCATGACCGCGGACGTGGAGGCGTGGTCGACGACCGTTCCGCCGGCCAGGGCGCCCAGGGCGATCGTCGCCTGGAAGGACGAGGTGAACAGGACCGAGGACGCCTCCGTCGCACCGGGGGCCGCGCGGGCGAACCAGGTCTGGGAGCAGACCGGCACCGCACCGTACGCGACGCCCCACACGATCAGCAGGGCCACCGCGCCCACCCCCCAGTGGCCGAAGACCGACAGGGCCAACGTCGCGACCGCGATCAGGGCCGCAGCGCACCCGAAGGAAGCGCGAGGTGCACGGGACACCGCGAAGCCCGCGAGGAAGGTTCCGGCGATGCCGGCGGCACCGTAGATCAGGAGGCAGACGGTGACGAGGTCGGGGTCCAGGCGGGGGACCTGTTCCAGGAACGGGGTGACGTACGTGTACGCGCCGAAGTGGGCGAGGACGACGAGGAACGTCACGGCCAGCGCGTACCGGGTGGCGGGGGTGCGGAGCAGGTCACCGAGGACCGAGAGGTTGGCCGGGCGCTGCGGCGGGAGGGGCGGGAGGGCGAGGAGGAGCAGGGTCAGGACGGCGAGGGTGAGCAGCGCCATGGTGAGGAACGCGATGCGCCAACCGGCGGTGGAGCCGACGTACGTGCCGAGCGGTACGCCGAGCACGGAACCGAGCGGCACCGCGGAGAAGATCACGGCCGTGGCGCGCCCGACGGACGCGGCGGGGACCAGGCGGGCGGCGAGGCCCGCGCCGACGGACCAGAAGCCGCCGATGCTGATGCCGACCAGGACCCGGGAGAGGAGGACGAGCCAGTAGGAAGGTGCGGCGGCGGCCAGGAAGTTGGCGACTGCGAGGAGCAGGACGAACGCGGCCAGGACCGGGCGGCGGTCGGTGTTGCCCAGGGCCGAGGTGACGAGCGGGGCGAAGACCGCGGCGAGGATGCCGGGGAGCGCCATCATGAGGCCGGCGGTGCCCTCGGAGACGGTGAAGTCCGCGCCGATGGTGGTGAGGAGGCCGATCGGGAGGATCTCCGTGGTGACGATGACGAAGATGCCGAGGGCCACGGACACCACGGCCAGCCAGGAGACGAGGGGTGACCGTGGTGCGTCAGCCGGGGCCGCCGGGGGTGGAGAGGTGGGGCGGCCGGGCGCTGCGGTGGCCATCGGGTTCGGGTTCCGTCCTGCCGGGGGCATGGGGTAGTGCGCACACCACTTCAGCAGGGCCCGGGGAGCGTGTCCGGCAGCTTCTCGACGTCAACGTCAACGTCAGCCGGAGCCGCCCCCGCCAGCACGTCCGACGCCGGGTCCGAGCCCCTGGGCGAACACGGTCAGCGCGCGGTCGAGCAGGTCGCCGATGTCGTCGGGGTAGTCGCGTTCCGCCCAGTAGCGGGAGGTTTCGAAGAGGGTGCCGACGAGGCCCATCGCGTAGGCGCGGACCTCCAGTTCGGCGGGGTCGCGGCCGGTGCGTTCGGCGATGACGCGACAGAGCATGCCGCCGGTAACCGACATGCTCTCCAGACTGCGGGAACGGACCGCCGGGACCTCGGCCATCAGGCGCATGCGGAGCTTGGTGACCTCGGGTTCGTGGCGCAGGGAATGTTCCATGGTCTGCCGCAGGACGTGCCGGAGGGAGTCGAGGAGGGGTTCCTCGGCGGGGCGGTTGCGGAGCGCCTCCTCCATGACCGGGTCGTGTTCGTCGGTGAGGACGATGTCCTCCTTGGTGGGGAAGTACCGGAACACCGTGCTCGCCGAGACCTCGGCCGCCTGGGCGATCTGCTCGACGGTCGTCGTCTCGTACCCCTGCTCGGCGATGAGCCGGTAGGTGGCCTCGCGGATCGCGACGCGGGTCTTGAGCTTCTTGCGTTCCCGCAGGCCGAGCTGCGACGGGTCCACGGGAGACGGTGGAGGTGCGGTGGCGGGCATGGCCTCATTGTCGGCCATCGGCGGGACGGGTGCCGTCCCCGGGCGGCGGGAGCAGGACGAGGGCCGCGAGTGCGGTGAGCAGGGCGGCTGCTGCGCACACGAGGAGGACGAGTCGCATGCCGTCCAGGTACGCGGCGTCCGCGGCCCGGGCCAGTTCCGGCGCGCCGAGCCGCTCGGCCAACAGATGGGCGGCGACGACGGATTCGCGTGCCGTGCCGGTGGCCCCGGGCGGGAGTGCGGCGGTGGCGTCGCCGGTGACGCGGTCGCCGTAGGTGCTGGACAGCAGGGAGCCCAGCAGCGCGATGCCGAGGGCGCTGCCCACTTGCCGCACGGTCATCAGCAGGCCGGAGCCGGTGCCCGCGCGGTCGGCGGGCAGCGTGCCGAGTGCCGTTTCCATCGCGGCGACCACCGCGAAGCCGAAGCCGAGTCCGGCGGTGCCCAGCCAGAGGGCCACGTACCCGTACCCCGAGCCGGGTTCGGTGCGGCTGCCGAGGAGCGCGGCGCAGGTCAGCACCGCCAGCCCCCCGCCGATCACGGCACGTGCCCCGTACCGCGCGGCGAGCGGTGCGCACGCCTTCGCGGCGATCAGCATGCCGCCCATCAGCGGCAGCATCCGTAGCCCGGTGCCGAAGGCGTCGTTGCCGAGCACGGTCTGGAGGTACGGGGGCAGGACGAACATCAGGCCCGCGAGGACGAACATCACCAGCGTGGCGGCGAGGGTGTTGAGGAGGAAGGGGCGGCGGGTGAGGAGGTCCAGGTCGAGCAGGGGGCGGGTGGCGCCGCGTTCCCGTACGACCAGGGCGGCGATGAGGGCGGTACCGGTGAGGAGGAGGCCGAGGGTCAGGGGGGCGGTCCAGCCGCGGTGCGGGGCTTCGATGATCGCGTAGATGAGGGTGCCGAGGCCGGCGACGGTCAGGGCGGTGGAGGTGAGGTCGAGGCGCGGGGCGGCCGGGTCGCGGCTCTCGGGGAGCAGCAGGATGCAGGCGGTGATGCCGAGGGCGGCCATGGGGACGTTGATCAGGAAGACGGAGCCCCACCAGTAGTGGTCGAGGAGCCAGCCGCCGACGATCGGGCCGAGCGGCAGTCCCAGGGCGGAGGCGGAGGTGACCGCGGCGACGGCCCTGCCGCGTTCGTCGGGGCCGAAGAGGGTCGGGAGGACGGAGAGGGCGAGCGGGGTGACCAGGGCGCCGCCGATGCCCATGGCGGCGCGGGCGGCGATCACGGTGGGGACGTCGTCGGCGAGGGTGCCGGCGAGTGAGCCGAGGAGGAAGACGGCGAGTCCGGCGATGAGCATGCGGCGGCGTCCGTAGCGGTCGCCGAGGAGTCCGGCGGGCAGCATCAGGGCGGCGAAGACGATGACGTAGGCGTCGGCCATCCACTGTTGTTCGCCGGTGGAGGCGTCGAGTTGGCCGGCCATGGTCGGCAGCGCCACGTTGAGGATCGTGAGGTCGAAGCCGAGGACGAGGAAGCTGGCGACCAGGGCTCCCAGGGCCCACCAGCGGCGGGGGTGGGGCGGGATGTCGATCGTCGGATGGAGGGTGACCATGAAGTGAGAGTAACTGTCATTTGGGAGTTGCTGTCAATATGGTTCAGGGGTTCGGACGGGAAATGCGCCAGGGGAATGCGCCAGGGGGTAGGGGGTCCGGGCGTGAAAAAGGTGGCCGCGGCGGGGAGCCGCGGCCACCTGGGCCTGGGGGAGCGGAAGGGGGTTGTCCGTGGTTATCCGTGCTGGTAGGCCACGAGGGAGATGCCGACGTAGTGGACGACGAACGCGGCCAGGGTGAGGGAGTGGAACACCTCGTGGAAGCCGAACCAGCGCGGTGACGGGTTCGGGCGCTTGATGCCGTAGATCACGCCGCCCGCGCTGTAGAGGAGCCCGCCGACGATCACCAGGACCAGGACCGCGATGCCGCCCGTGCGCAGGAAGTCGGGGAGGAAGAAGACCGCCGCCCAGCCCATCGCGATGTAGCAGGGGGTGTACAGCCAGCGCGGGGCGCCCACCCAGAACACGCGGAAGACGATCCCGGCCGTCGCGGCGGCCCACACGCCCCACATCAGCCACTGGCCCTTGGCCTCGGGCAGCAGGAGCAGGGTGAGAGGGGTGTACGTGCCGGCGATGATCAGGAAGATGTTGGCGTGGTCGAGGCGGCGCAGCAGTCCGCCCGCGCGCGGCCCCCAGTTGCCCCGGTGGTACAGGGCGCTCACGCCGAAGAGCAGGCAGGCGGTGAGGACGTAGATCCCGCAGGCGATGCGGCCCCGGGTGGAGTCGGCGAGTGCCGTCAGAAACAGTCCGGAGACCAGGACCGCCGGGAACATGCCCGCGTGCAGCCAGCCGCGCAGCTTCGGTTTGAGTTCCGGGGTTGCGCCGGTCGTACCGGAATCCGGTGTGAGCGTCTGCGTCATGGGCTGCGGGTCCGTCTGGTGGGGGACTGAGAGGGCTGGGCGCGCGCCGCCCGGCTCCGGGGCTCGGTCGTCCTTCGGACCTGGTGAATCCGGGGGTGCGGGCACAGGCACAGTCATGTTCGGCATGGTACCTACGCCTCCGTAGGTCCATCATCTCCCCCCGTCCGGCCGCCCTCCAGTCCCCGTGGAATCCCTGGGGTGAGTCCTGGGGGTGCGCCCCCGGCGTGCGCCCGGCGTACGGGGTCGGGGGCGCCTCGTGTGCCGTGCGGGTGCGCTGGGTCCCCCTGCGCCCCGCGGTCCGCGCCGGTGGCGCACCGTGGCGAGGCTCACGCCGCTCACTTGTGAAGCCCTCTGGACATATGCGCAACAACGTCGGAGGATCAAATGAGTGCGGTCGGCACCGGATGAGCGCCGAGGCGTGAGCCCTCACTCACGTCGTGAAGCATCCGGGTCGCAGCCCCCAAGGGGCGGAAGACAACGAACCCTCATTTAGGAGCAATCGTGGCGCGCGATATCGCGGCTCCCGGCACCACCGGCGACACCCTTCTCACCCCGCCCACCACCCACCAGGGCCTCCTCAGCTGGGTGAGCGAGATCGTCGAGCTGACCCAGCCGGCCGACGTGGTCTGGTGCGACGGATCGGAAGCCGAGTACGAGCGCCTGTGCGAGGAGCTCGTCGCCAAGGGCACGTTCCGCAAGCTCGACCCGGTCAAGCGCCCGAACTCCTACTACGCCGCCTCCGACCCGACCGACGTCGCCCGCGTCGAGGACCGCACCTTCATCTGCTCCGAGAAGGAGGAGGACGCGGGCCCGACCAACCACTGGCGCGCCCCCGCCGAGATGCGCGAGGTGTTCCGCGGCGTCGACGGCAAGGGCGGGATCTTCCGCGGCTCGATGCGCGGCCGGACCCTGTACGTCGTCCCGTTCTGCATGGGCCCGCTGGGCTCGCCGCTCTCCGCGATCGGCGTCGAGATCACGGACTCCGCGTACGTCGCCGTCGCGATGCGCACCATGACCCGCATGGGGCAGCCCGTCCTGGACGAGCTGGGCTCCGACGGCTTCTTCGTGAAGGCCGTCCACACCCTGGGAGCCCCGCTGGCCGAGGGCGAGGCGGACGTCCCGTGGCCGTGCAACAGCACCAAGTACATCTCGCACTTCCCGGAGAGCCGCGAGATCTGGTCGTACGGCTCCGGTTACGGCGGCAACGCCCTGCTCGGCAAGAAGTGCTACGCGCTGCGCATCGCCTCGGTGATGGCCCGCGACGAGGGCTGGCTCGCCGAGCACATGCTGATCCTCAAGCTGACCCCGCCGAGCGGCGAGGCGAAGTACGTGGCCGCCGCGTTCCCCTCGGCGTGCGGCAAGACGAACCTCGCCATGCTGGAGCCCACCATCAAGGGCTGGACCGTCGAGACCATCGGCGACGACATCGCCTGGATGCGCTTCGGCGCGGACGGCCAGCTCTACGCGATCAACCCGGAGGCCGGGTTCTTCGGCGTGGCCCCGGGCACCGGCGAGCACACCAACGCCAATGCGATGAAGACGCTGTGGGGCAACTCCGTCTTCACCAACGTCGCCCTGACCGACGACAACGACGTCTGGTGGGAGGGCATGACCGAGGACACCCCCGCCCACCTCACCGACTGGAAGGGCAACGACTGGACCCCCGAGTCCGGCGTGCCCGCCGCGCACCCCAACGCCCGGTTCACGGTGCCCGCCGCCCAGTGCCCCACCATCGCGCCCGAGTGGGAGGACCCCAAGGGCGTGCCGATCTCGGCGATCCTCTTCGGTGGCCGCCGCGCCACCGCCGTGCCGCTGGTGACCGAGTCCCTGGGCTGGAACCACGGCGTGTTCCTCGGCGCGAACGTCGCCTCCGAGAAGACCGCCGCCGCCGAGGGCAAGGTGGGCGAACTGCGCCGCGACCCGTTCGCGATGCTGCCGTTCTGCGGCTACAACATGGGCGACTACATGGCCCACTGGGTCGACGTGGCCAAGGACAAGGACCCGGCGAAGCTGCCGCGGATCTACTACGTCAACTGGTTCCGCAAGGACGACGCGGGCCGGTTCGTGTGGCCCGGCTTCGGCGAGAACAGCCGGGTCCTGAAGTGGATCGTCGAGCGGCTGGACGGCACCGCCGAGGGCGTCGAGACCCCGATCGGCGTGCTGCCCGCGAAGGGCGCCCTGGACACCGAGGGCCTGGACCTCTCGGAAGCCGACCTCGACCTCCTGCTCACCGTCGACAAGGAGGTGTGGCGCGAGGAGGCGGCCCTGGTCCCCGAGCACCTCAACACCTTCGGTTCCCACGCGCCCAAGGAGCTGTGGGACGAGTACCGCGCCCTGGTGCAGCGCCTCGGCTGAGCCGCGGGGTGTGACGACGACCCCGCCACGGGCCCCGAGGGGCCCGAAGACCACGATCCGCCGGTCCTTCCCCTAGCCGGCGGACGGCCGCTCCGCGCGGGGCCGGGGACCGCGCCCGCCCCCCCTGGTGGACGCGGGCCCCGGCCCCGCGCGGAGCAAGGGGTGAGCCCCCGGAGGACAACGGCCTCCGGGGGCTCATCGCTGTGCGCACGTCGCCGCATCGGGGGTTCAGCGGGCCGCGGCCACCTTCCGTCGCCGCTCGCCGCGCCCCGCCCGGTGCGCGGCGGGGGCCGCTTCGGGGTCCACCGCGACCTCCGCGGGCCGCTCCGCGACCACCTCCGCCGCGACCTGCGCCGGAACTTCCGCGGGGCGCTCCGCGCCATCGAGGGCCGCCGCGTGCGCGTCCATGCGCTCGGCGGCGAGGATCGCGGCGGCGGTGTCCGCGCGCGAGGCCGCCACCACGAGGGCGCGGCCGGCGAGGGCGTGGGCGCGCTGGTGGAGTGCGACGGAGCGGGCGCGGCCCGGTCCGGTGACGGTGGTGACCGACGTCGACCGTACGGGCGCGGCTCCGTCGCGCAGCCGGGCGATGCGTCCGGCGATGCGTTCGGCGGCCCGGTCGAGGTCGGGGCCCGGGGTGAGGGCCCGCAGTTCGTCCGTGACGGCGAGCAGCGCCGACAGGTGCCCGGCGAGCTGGATGTCCAGCTCCTCCTCGCGGGAGCGGTGTGGATAGTCGGCGGCGCGGGGGGAGTCAGCCATCGTGTGGACCGACTTCGTGCGGATCGGTTCGTACATGGGACGGGCCTCCTGTGCAGTGACGAACCCATCCTAGCTTAGATTCATTCTAAAACTGAGCGAAGTCGCGTAACTGGTACAACCCATCGACATGGCCGACCGGCTCAGTCGACCGTCCCCGGCTTGGTCCCCCAGATGTACACCGCGTCATCCACGGCCAGCAGGTCCCACAGCACCGCCGCGTCGTCCAACCGCAGGTTCACACAGCCCGCCGAGCCGCCCCCGTCGAACAGGTCGTCGGGCCGCCCGTGCAGCGCCTGCCCCCCGTCGAAGAACTGCGCGTACGGCATCGGCGCGTTGTCGTACAGGGTCGAGACGTGGTCCTTGTTCCGCCAGTAGATGACGTGCCAGCCGGTGCGGGTCTCCTCGCCGTCGCGTCCGCTGCGCACCGGCACCGGATCGAAGAGCACCTTCCCGCCCCGCTGCACCCACAGCAGCTGCCGGTCCAGGTCGATGCAGGTCACGAGGTACGTACGGTCCGGGCACAACCCCGCCGCGTTCGGGTCGGCGCGCGCCCGGGCGGCGGTCATCACCCGGTACGTGAGCAGGTTCGCGTACCCGTCGGCGGGGACGATCCGCTCGGCCTCCTGGAAGCCGCGGATCGCCGCGCAGTCCTCGGGCGACTGCACCCCGTCCACCGGCCGCTCCAGGTACTCCTCCAGCTGCCGCTGGTAGGGGCCGGTGGAGGCGGTGCACTCCACCGCGGACCGGACGGCGCCCGCGGCGCTCACGGGGGGCGCGGCCAGTGCCAGGCCCGCGCCGGCCGCGAACAGCCAGCAACCCGCCCGCACCAGCGCCCGGGCCCGGCTCCCGTGACCGGCGGGCGGCCCGTCCGTGGCGGATATGCCGTGGTCAACAGGGCTCATCGGGGCCTCCGTCCGGTCGGGGTCCCACCAGAGCTACCAGTCAGCGCCGGGGCGCGCCCCGGGGAGTGGGCCGAAACGGTGAGGCCGGGGACCGCGGGTGGCGGTCCCCGGCCTCAGCCGGTCAGCGCGGGAACAGGGTTCCTCGCAGGGGTGTTACTTGCCCTTGCCGGGCTCCCCGCGCTTGTTGGCGACGTTGACCGTCACGGTCTCACCGGCGTTCTCGTCGGTGATCTCGAACGGTCCGCGCACCGGGTTGTGCGGGAGGACGTAGCCCTCGGGCACCGCCGTCTCGCGCACGTAGTACGTCCCGAGGTCCAGCTCGTCGAAGACGCACAGGCCGGCGCTGTCCGTGGAGCAGCCGGGACCCTCACGGGTGTCGGCAGGGGTGGAGCCGGAGGCGCTGGTCTGGAGACCGGGAACGCCGTTGGTCTCCTCCCACAGTTCGAAGACGGCCCCGGCGAGCGGGCGACCGTTCTTCGCGTCGGTCTTGACGACCTTGATGGTGCTCTCCTCGGCCGGCGTCTTCGTGTTGTCCGCGTCGACGCTGACGCCCTCCTCGGCGTTGGCCTCGGTGAGGACCAGCGGGCCGAAGACGGGGTTGGCGGGGAGTTCGTACCCGTCGGGCGCCTGGGTCTCGCGCCAGTAGTAGGTGCCGGTCTCGACGGTGCGGCTGCACTCGCCGTTGGCGGGCGTGGTGCAGGTGCCGCCGATCTGGGTGTCGGGGTCGGCGCCGGCGGTCTGGAGACCGGGGATGCCGTTGGTCTCCTCCCACAGCTGGAACACGGCTCCGGCCAGGGTGGCGTCGGTGTCCGCGTCGCGCTTCACGACGGTCACCTCACCGGTGATCGGCTCCGTCTCGGCGTTGTCCGCCTCGACGCTGACGCCCTGCTCCGCGTTCTCCTCGGTCAGGTGGAGCGGACCGAAGACGGGGTTGGCGGGGAGTTCGTAGCCGGGGGGCGCCTGGATCTCGCGCCAGTAGTAGGTGCCCGTCTCGACGGTGCGGCTGCACTCGCCGTTGGCGCCGGTGGTGCAGGTCCCGCCGATCTGGGTGTCGGGGTCGCCGCCGGTGGTCTGGAGACCGGGAAGCCCGTTGGTCTCCTCCCACAGCTCGAAGACGGCTCCGGCCAGGTTGGCGCCGGTCTCCGCGTCCTTCTTGACGACGGTGACCTCACCCGTGACGGCCGCTGTCTCAGTGTTGTTGGCCGTGACGGTGACGCCCTGCTCCGCGTTCTGCTCGGTGATCACGAGCGGACCGAAGACGGGGTTGGCCGGCAGGTCGTAGCCGGGGGGCGCCTGGGTCTCGCGCCAGTAGTACGTGCCCTCCTCGACCGTGCGGGTGCACTGGCCGTTGGCGGGCGTGGTGCAGGTGCCGCCGATCTGGGTGTCGGGGTCGGCGCCGGTGGTCTGGAGACCGGGGATGCCGTTGGTCTCCTCCCACAGCTGGAACACGGCTCCGGCCAGCGTGGCGCCGGTGTCCGCGTCCTTCTTGACGACCGTGACGTCACCGGTGACCGGCTCCGTCTCGGTGTTGTTGGCCGTGACGCTGACGCCCTGCTCGACGTTGTCCTCGGTCAGGTGGAGCGGGCCGAAGACGGGGTTGGCGGGCAGGTCGTAGCCGGGAGGTGCCTGGGTCTCGCGCCAGTAGTAGGTGCCCTCCTCGACCGTGCGGGTGCACTGGCCGTTGGCGCCGGTGGTGCAGCTGGCGCCGATCTGGGTGTCCGGCACGCCGCCGGTGGTCTGGAGACCGGCCTGACCGTTGGTCTCCTCCCACAGTTCGAAGACCGCTCCGGCGAGGTTGGCGCCGGTGGTCGCGTCCTTCTTGACGACCGTGACCGCGCCGGTGACCGGGGCCGTCTCGGCGTTGTCCGCGTCGACGCTGACGCCCTGCTCCGCGTTCTCCTCGGTGAGGGTCAGCGGTCCGAAGACCGGGTCGGCCGGCAGGTCGTAGCCGGGCGGGGCCTGGGTCTCGCGCCAGTAGTAGGTGCCGACCTCGACGGTGCGGGTGCACGTGCCGTTCGCCGGCGTGGTGCAGGAACCGCCGATCTGGGTGTCGGGAGTGGCACCCGTGGTCTGGAGACCGGGGATGCCGTTGGTCTCCTCCCACAGCTGGAACACCGCACCCGCCAAGGGGTCACCGGTGGTCGCGTCCTGCTTGACCACCGAGACCGCGCCGGTGACGGGAGCCGTCTCGCTGTTGTTCGCGGTGACGGTCACCCCCGTCTCGGCGTTCTCCGCCGTCAGGGTCAGCGGGCCGAACACCGGGTTGGAGGGGAGTTCGTACCCGGGCGGGGCCTGGGTCTCGTACCAGTAGTAGGTGCCCTCCTCGACGGTACGGGTGCACTCGCCGTTGGCGCCGGTGGTGCAGCTGCCGCCGACCTGGGTGTCCGGCATGCCGCCGGTGGTCTGGAGGCCGGGGGCGCCGTTGGTCTCCTGCCACAGCTGGAACACGGCTCCGGCGAGGTTGGCGCCGGTGCTCGCGTTCTTCTTGACGACCGTGACGTCACCGGTGACCGGCGGCTCCGTCACGTTGTTGTCGGCGTCGACGGTCACCCCGGTACCGGCGTTCTGCGCCGTCAGCACCAGCGGACCGAAGACCGGGTTGCCCGGCAGTTCGTAGCCGGGAGGTGCCTGGGTCTCGCGCCAGTAGTAGGTGCCGACCTCGACGGTGCGGGTGCACGTGCCGTTGGCGGGCGTGGTGCAGGAACCGCCGATCTGGGTGTCGGGGTTGGCGCCGGTGGTCTGGAGACCGGGGATGCCGTTGGTCTCCTCCCACAGCTGGAACACCGCACCCGCCAGCGGAGCCTGGGTGGTGGCGTCCCGCTTGACGACGCTGACCGTGCCCGTGACGGGAGCCGTCGCGTCGTTGTTCGCCGTGACGGTCACCCCGGTCCCGGCGTTCTCGTCCGTCAGCACGAGCGGTCCGAAGACCGGGTTGGAGGGGAGCTCGTAGCCGGGAGGTGCCTGGGTCTCGCGCCAGTAGTACGTACCGGTCTCGACGGTACGGGTGCATTCGCCGTTGGCCGGCGTGGTGCAGCTGGCACCGACCTGGGTGTCCGGGTCGCCACCGGTGGTCTGGAGACCGGGAACCCCGTTGCTCTCCTGCCACAGCTCGAACACGGCGCCGGCGAGGTTGGCGCCGGTGCTCGCGTCCTTCTTCACGACCGTGACGTCACCGGTGACCGGCGCCGTCGCGGTGTTGTTCGCGGTGACGGTGACACCCGTCGGTGCGTTCTCGTCGGTGAGGACCAGCGGACCGAACACCGGGTTGCCCGGCAGGTCGTACCCGGGCGGCGCCTGGGTCTCCCGCCAGTAGTAGGTGCCCGTTTCGACGGTGCGACTGCACGTGCCGTTCGCCGGCGTGGTGCAGGCGCCGCCGATCTGGGTGTCCGGGTCGGCGCCGGTGGTCTGGAGACCGGGGATGCCGTTGGTCTCCTCCCACAGCTGGAACACCGCACCCGCCAGCGGAGCCTGGGTCACCGAGTCCTGCTTGAGGACGCTGACCGCACCCGTGACCGGGGTCCGGGTGTCGGGCGCCACGATGCTCACCCCGTCCGGCAGGTCGTCCACGCCCAGCGTGAGCGGCCCGAACACCGGATTCGCCGGAAGGTCGTAGCCCGGCGGAGCCGCGGTCTCCCGCCAGTAGTACGTGCCGAGCTCGACGGTACGGGTGCACTCGCCGTTCGCGTCGGTCGTGCAGGTCGCGCCGACCTGGGTGTCGGGGTCCGCCCCGGTGGTCTGGAGACCGGTCTGCCCGTTGGTCTCCTGCCACAGCTCGAACTGCGCGCCGGCCAACGGGGCCTGCGTCTCGGCGTCCTGCTTGACGACCTGCACCGGGCCCTCGGCGGGCACCACGGTGCAGTCCGGGAGGTTGGTCGCGTTGAACGGGTAGGAGTGGAACTCCTGCCCGCCGCCACCGCCCGCGGGACTGGTGTGGGTGATGGAACCGGTGCTGAAGAAGCGGCCGTTGGTCCCCGGCAGGGTGACCGTCGTCTCCGAGGACTGGTTGCCGATCAGGACGCTGCCCTGGAACTGGCCGGTACCGGCCAGGCTCACCGTCGTGGCGTCCGGGAAGTTCCACAGCAGCCGGGAGCGCAACTGGTTCAGCGGGTCGTCGTCGAACGGGCTGCCGCTGTAGGTGCTGAGGGTGCGGTTCGCCCCGAGCACGTTGACCAGCACGGTCGCGTTCGCGGGGATGTTCTGGAAGACCAGGCCCTGCTGCGCTCCGGTCCCCGTCGTCAGGTCGAAGTTGACGTTGAAGATCTGGAGCGCCGAGGTGTTGTCCCCGGTGAAGACGGTCTGACCGCCCTGGTTCACCGCCGTGCCGGTCGCCGGCCGGGTGCCCTGCTCGTCGCGCGCGTAACACTGGCTCGCGGTGGTGAGCTCGTCGCGCAGCGCGGTGTAGGGGGCGGCGGCGTTCGGGTCCTGGACGACCGTCCCGGTGATGGTGCCGGTGGCCGTACCGGCGTGGCGGACCACTCCACCGTCGGCCAGCAGCGATTCGCCGGCCGCCACGGTGACGTCGCCGCCCGTGGTCAGGAAGTCCGCTCCGTCGGGCGGTGGCACCCGGGACCCCACACCGACGATGCCGATGTTGTAGATCGAGCTGAAGCCCGTGGCCTTGTCCTGGCTGAAGTCGCCGAGGACCACCACACGTCCCTCGGCCTCGGCGGCCCGCTCACGGACGCGGAAGTCGCCGCCCGCGAAGATGTTGATGCCGTTGTCGCGGCCCATGATCGGGCCGTTGCTGATCGGCGGGAACGGGTCGGGGCAGTCGCCCGGCACACAGGGGCCGAGGCCCCCGGGCAGGGGCGCCGCGACCGCGGGGGCGGCAGCCGTACCGAAGGCGATCAACGGGGCGGAAGCGGCGGCCACGGCATAGGCGGTGGCCAGGGTCCAAGCGCGTCTGCGCCGTTTGGACCGGGCGGTGCCGGGGCGCGGCGGCTCCTGCGAACCGCGCCCCGGTGACCGGGGAAGGAGTGGTCTCATGCAAGCCGTTGTCGCACGCGCGCGTAGGCCGCGGACCGCGGCGACACCCCCACCGGGCCGATTGCCGTACGGCGAATCACCCGGTCGCGGGGGTCAGTGCTGGCCGTAGCCGTCCAGGAAGGTCCCGATCCGGGTGACGGCCTCGGTGAGCTGGGCGACCGTGGGCAGGGTGACCACCCGGAAGTGATCGGGTTCCGGCCAGTTGAACCCGGTGCCCTGGACCACCATGATCTTCTCCGCGCGCAGCAGGTCGAGGACCATCTGCCGGTCGTCCTTGATCTTATAGACCTTCGGGTCCAGCCGGGGGAACAGGTACAGCGCCCCCCGCGGTTTCACACAGGTCACCCCGGGAATCCGGGTGAGCAGTTCGTACGCGGTGTCCCGCTGTTCCTTGAGCCGCCCGCCGGGCAGCACCAGGTCGTCGATGGTCTGTCGGCCGCTGAGGGCGGCGGCCACCCCGTGCTGGCCCGGCATGTTGGCGCACAGCCGCATGTTCGCGAGGATCGTCAGCCCCTCGATGTACGACTCGGCGTGCGCACGGGGCCCGGAGATCGCCATCCAGCCCACCCGGTACCCGGCGACCCGGTACGCCTTCGACATCCCGTTGAAGGTGAGCGTCAACAGATCGGGGGCGACGGCGGCGGTCGGGGTGTGCGTGGCGCCGTCGTAGAGGATCTTGTCGTAGATCTCGTCCGAGCAGACCAGCAGGTTGTGGCGGCGCGCGATGTCGGTGAGCCCGCGCAGCACTTCCTCGTCGTAGACGGCGCCGGTCGGGTTGTTCGGGTTGATGATGACGATCGCCTTGGTGCGGTCGCTCACCTTCCGCTCGATGTCCGCGAGGTCCGGCATCCAGTCCGACTGCTCGTCGCAGCGGTAGTGCACCGCGGTCCCGCCGGACAGGGACACGGCGGCCGTCCACAGCGGGTAGTCCGGCGCCGGTACGAGGACCTCGTCGCCGTCGTCCAGGAGGCCCTGCATCGCCATCACGATCAGCTCGGACACGCCGTTGCCGACGAAGACGTGCTCGACGTCGGTCTCTATGCCGAGGGTCTGGTTGTGCATGACGACCGCGCGGCGTGCGGCGAGCAGGCCCTTGGCGTCCCCGTACCCGTGGGCGTCGCCGACGTTGCGGAGGATGTCCTCCAGGATCTCCGGGGGACAGTCGAAGCCGAAGGCCGCCGGGTTGCCGGTGTTCAGCTTGAGGATGCGGTGGCCCGCCGCCTCCAGCCGCATGGCCTCTTCGAGGACCGGTCCCCGGATCTCGTAACAGACGTTGGCCAGCTTGGTCGACTGAATCACCTGCATGCGGGTCACCCTACGGCGCGGGCGTGCGGGCGGCGCTGTGTTTTACGGCACGTGGAGGGGCGGACGGGGCGTCGACGCCCGTGATCCGGGGTGCGGGTACGGGCCCCGGCGGGCGGGCGCGAGCGGCGCTGTGGACGGGCCCCGGCCAGCCGGGCAAGCTACGGGCCACGCCCGGAGCGGTGCGCTTCGGCCCGTTCCGCACCGTACTGCTCCGCTCCACCGACTCCGTGAGAGGTGCCATGAGCTTACGATCTCCCTCCCCTTCCCCCCACCCAGGCGCCGACGCCCCGCCGACCGGCCTGGTGGCGCCCTGTCCGCTGGCCGACCTGTGGGCCGTCCGGCACGGGCAGAGCACCGCCAACCTCGCCTTCGCCGCGGCGGAGGCGGCCGGGTCCACCGCCCCGGTGCCGGGCCGCGACCGGGACGTCCCGCTGTCGGACCTCGGCGCCGCGCAGGCGGAGGCCCTGGGCGACTGGCTGGCCGGGCGGGCTCCCGGGGCCGGTCCTGACCTGGTGGTCTGCTCCCCGTTCGCCCGGGCGAGGGAGACCTGGCAGGCCATGGCGGAGCGCGCCGCCGCACTCGGCACCCCGAGGCCGGACGTCCTGGTCGACGAGCGACTGCGGGACCGCGAGATGGGCGTCTTCGAACTGCACCCGCCGGCGGCGCTGCGCGCCCGGTCGCCGCAGGAGGCGGAGCGCCGGGAGCTGCTGGGCGAGTGGTGCTACCGGCCGCCCGGCGGGGAGGCGTTCACCGACGTCGCCGTACGGGTCGGACAGTTCCTCACCGACCTGGGGCGGGCCGCCCTCGGGCGACGGGTGCTGGTCGTCGCGCACGACGGCGTGGTCATCGCCCTGCGCTACGTGCTCGCGGGCATCGGGGCCACCGCACCGGAACGGCTGCCGCCGGTCCCCAACGCCTCCCTGTCGCACTGGAGCGGCGACGGCGACCGGCTCCGGCTGTCCGCCTGGGGCGACACCGCCCACCTGACCCCGCTTTCGCCGCCCGGCACGCCGCCGCGACACTGATCGCGCCCGACTTCGCGCTGCCGGAGCTGGACCACATAGCCCGCTCCGCCGTCCCGCTGCTGCCGACGCCACGTTGGCCGCCCGCACGGACGCGGACGTCGTACAGCTCCTCGCGCACCACCTGGCCGACCGCCACTCCGTCCGGCTCCCGTCCGCCGGGCCGACCGCGCCCGGCGGACGGCACGGGACGGCACCGCGGCAGATGGGGGGTTCCGCGGGGGCCTCGTCCGGGTTCGGGCCCCCGCGGGCAGCCGCTTCAGCCGCTGATCACCAGGTCGTCCAGAAGCAGTCGGCCCTGTTGTAGTCCTTGCAGCTCTCGTCGTTCCCGGTGACGGTGTCGGGACTTCGCCTCGTTCCACATCAGGCGCCGACCGCCGTGGTCCTTGTGCTGGTAGCAGCAGTACCAGTCATTACCGATGGCTCCGAATCGCACACCAGTGCGAAGCGTGTTCTAGGGTGGACGCATGTCCCACGCGCTGCAAGGTTCACTCTTCGATCAGGCCGGCCCGGGCCCCGAGGCGGGCGCACCGCGGCCCGGGGACCTCGCCGCGGTGCGGCGCACGGCGCTGGGGGGCGGGGCCTGGGTGGACGTGCTGCGCGGGTGGGTGTCCGGGGCGGACGAACTGTTCGCGCGACTCGCGACGGACGTACCGTGGCGGGCCGAGCGGCGGGAGATGTACGAGCGGACGGTCGACGTGCCCCGCTTGCTGTGCCACTACGGCCGGGGCCGCCCGCTGCCGCACCCCGCGCTGGACGTCGCCCGGGCGGCGCTGAACGAGCGCTACGGCCCCGAACTCGGCGAGCCCTTCGTGACCGCCGGCCTCTGCTACTACCGCGACGGCCGGGACAGCGTCGCCTGGCACGGGGACCGCATCGGGCGCGGGGCCCACGAGGACACCATGGTCGCCATCGTGTCCGTCGGTGCGCCCCGCGACCTGCTGCTGCGTCCCCGGGGCGGTGGCCCCACGGCCGCCCGGTACGCCCTCGGTCACGGGGACCTGATCGTCATGGGCGGCTCCTGTCAGCGGACGTGGGAACACGCCGTGCCGAAGAGCGCACGGGCCGCCGGCCCCCGGATCAGCGTCCAGTTCCGGCCCCGCGGGGTGCTCTGACGGGGCCGGACGGGGCCGGCCCGAGGGATCAGCCGACCGTCGAGGTCTCGCTGCCGAGGATCGCGGCGTGCTCCAGCACGTCCTCCGCCGGGTCGTCGATCTCTCCGATGGAGATCACCGTGATCCGGTGGCCGTTGTGCGAGTCGGTGTGCGTCTCGTCCGCCACCGCCGTCCCCGCGGACGTCACCGTCGCCATCGATGCCAGTGCCGCCGCCCCCCACGCGGTCCACGTCATCCTGGACCTGGTGCGGGCCCCGTCGCGGGGCGTGCGGGTGTTCCTGGCTTCGCTCATGCGTCCATCGCCTGCTTTCGCTGTACACCGGTGCAATCGGTTGGTCGCGCCGTGCACCCGGCGTATCCGGCACCCGGGGCCCGGGGTCACGCGCAGCGGAAACGGCCGAGCGATATGCCCGGATGGTCCACCCGTCCGGGTGATGCCTCGCACGTGCGACCGGGCGTCGAGCGGTGTGGTCAGCGCGTAGTCGCCGTACCGCCCCGCGGTGACCTGTCCCGGAGTGTGAACGCCCCTTCGGTGACCGGCATGTCGGCGGCGGGAGCCATGCAACGGGTCAGCGGAGGCGCCCCCTTGGCCGTCGCGCCCGACAGCCCCACCCGGGTCGCTCCCTGTTCGGGCACGTGGAAGCTCAACCCCATGCGGGTCCGCGGGGCCAGCGCGATCCGCCACGGGTGACCCGGGCTGGTGCGGACCAGACGGCCGGTCACCGTGGCGGTGGGGCCGCCGGTGGTGAGGCAGTCGACCCCGATCCGCCGCGCCCCGGCCCGGAGGCGGTCCGGGCCGGGGCGGGCGGTGGGGCAGGGGATGGTGGGGTGTCAGTCGGCTGCCGGAACGTAGATCACGACGGTCTCCTCGCAGGAGTTGTCCGCGAACAGCTTCAACGCCTCCACCTCGTCCTTGTCGGCGCTGAGCGACCAGCGGTGTTTGGTGGAGACCCACTCGCCGATGTACCGGCAGTACTTGTCGCCCTCCAGCGGCAGCCAGTTCGCCACGTCCCGGTCGGCCTTCTCCTGGACGGTCCGCTTGGTCGCCACGGTCAAGGTGGTCGGAGTTCCGCGGTCGTTGGCGTACGCCTCACGGCGTTCCGCGGTCCAGGCGGAGGCGCCCGAACCCCACGCCTCCGCCAACGGGACGACGTGGTCCACGGTCAACGAGCCCAGGTCGTTGACGATCTGGTCGTCGTAGTACGAGTGCCACTTGCCGCCCAACAGCCGGCAGCCGGGGCCCACGGTGGGGGCCTCGACGGCCTCCGCGATCAGCACCTCCCGGAAGGTGTCGCAGCCGTCGGTGAGGTCCGCGCCCGCGTTCCAGCGGGGGAACGCATCGCTCGTGTAACCGGAGCGGTCCTCCTCGGCGGTGGGGAGCGTGGACAGGGCGTCTTCGAGTTGCATCGTCGCCGTGGCGGCGTGCGCAGGGGACGCCGGGAGCGTCGGAGTGGACAGGAGCAGCGGGGCGAGAGCCAGCGGGAGGAGCGTGCGAGCCGTGAGGAGTTTCCCCGGTCGCACGCCCGCACGGGCCGGTTGCGTCGTCATGCCCCCTGGGTAGCGGATGGCGGCACCGGCTGGGCAGTCCTCCCGCGGTAACCCACCCGTACGAGCGGGAGATCCACCGGGAACGTTCAGGTGTGCCCCGGCGCGGAGTGGTGTGCGCTCGCGCGCTGCCCGAAACCCGCGCCCCCCGTGCACTCCCGGACACGGGTTTGTCGCCGGATGATCGATTTCACGCTAAGTGTCGTATCGGCCACGTGAAGTGACGTTCGGCGGGCTAGGTTCCCTGTCGGGCGCCCACCCTTCCGTCCTTCCGTCGCGGCCCAGCCGCCTGCTTCGCCGAGGTGAGATCGCGTGACCGAGATCCCCGTCCAGTCCTGGGGCCTGTTCGCTCGTGAGGGCCAGCAGGCCCCGCCGCCCGCCCCCGAGGCCGACGAGACCTGGGCCCTGCCGGGTGGCACCGCCCGCGTCTACTACGGCGTCCAGAACCGTGCCCTGGTCCGGCCGGTCATCCTCTCGGACGGGTTCAACTCCGGCCCCACCGACTTCGACGCCTTCTGGCACGGGCTGGAGCGCGGCCAACTGCCCTTCATCAGCTTGCTCCGTGAGCGCGGGCACGACCTCGTGCTGCTCGGCTACGACGAACGGTCGGCGTCCCTCCTCACCAATGCCCAAACGGCGATCGCCTGCATCCTGCGGACCGTCGCGGAACGGCTCGGCGACACCCGGCTGACCGTCGGCGGCTTCAGCATGGGCGGACTGATCACCCGCTACGCGCTGGCCAAGCTGGAGACCCAGCGGATGGACCACCAGACCGCCGCCTACTTCAGCTTCGACAGCCCGCACCGCGGCGCCTCCATCCCGATCTCCCTCCAGGCGCTCGCCCACTTCCTCAAGCCCGTCGCACCCGCGCTCAGCAACCAGATCAACAGCCCCGCGGCCCGCCAACTCCTGTGGCGGCACATCGAGACCGTCCACGGTTCGCCGGCCGAGGACCCGTTGCGCGCGGAGTTCCTCGACGAGTTGAAGCGGGTGGGCGGTTGGCCGCGCATCCCGCGGCTGCTGGCGCTCGCCAACGGCCGGCTCGACGGTGTCGGCAACGGGGTGCCCGCCGGGGAGCCCGCACTTGAGGTCACCAAGGGCGGCCTGAAGCCGACCACCCTGCTCACCCAGACTCCCGACAGCAAGGCGGTGCTCGCCCATCTGAAGGACCTGCTCCGCGAGGAGCACGTGCGCCACCGCGGGCTGCCCGAACTCGACGGTGCACCCGGCGGCACCCTGGACTCCTTCGGGATCGCCGCGGCCAACCTCACCAAGCCGTTGCTCGGCATGGCGGCCGTCGCCCACCATCCGGAGACCTGTTTCGTCCCGACCGGCAGCGCCCTCTCGGTGCGCGACATCAGTCAGGAATCCCTCTACGAGGACCTGTCCGGCCTGGACTACGACGCCTTCGACGTGGACGACTTCATCGCCTCCTCCGAGGCGAACACCCGGCACTCCGCGTTGACTCCGGAGCTGGGCGAGTGGCTGTTGGACCGACTCCCCAACTGACCGCTGACCGCTGACCGCTGACCGCTGACGCAGGCCGCTCGCCGGCGGTCAGTGACGCTGGGTCGCGCCTCCCTCCTCCGGGGGCGCGACCCTGCGTTCGGCCAACTCCCCGAACAGCGCCCGCAGGCTGGACTCGGCGGGCACGTGGGTGGGCTCGGGCTGTTCGGTCAGTCGGGCGTCGGGCAGCAGCGCGGCCGTCGCACGGACCGCCTCGAACGGCACCTGCTCGTCCTCGACGGCGTGCCACAGACGGACCGGGCGCCGGACGTCCGCGAGGGTGAACCCCCACGGGCGGCTCTGGAGCCGGACCTCCCGGGCCGGGCCCCGCTGGTGGTGGTCGTCGACCTCGGCGAGGGCGGCGAGCATCGTGGGCGAGGTGGCGAACGCCCCGGCGAAGCGCGGGGCCGCCGCCGCGAAGCTCGCGGCGACCTCGTCGGGCGGACCCTCGCGGTAGAACGCCCAGACCGGCTCGGCGGCCTGCGGGTAGTGGCCGCGCACCGCGTCGTCGCAGACGTACGGGAGTCCGCTGAGCACCCACACCCCGCGCACCCGCTCCCCGAACCCGGCCGCCAGGGCGTACGCGTACGGGGCGCCGGCCGAGATGCCGAGCACGTCGAACGCGTCGACCCCCAGCCGGTCGAGCAGCGGCTCCAGCAGCGTCGCCCACTCGGCGATCCGGGTCATCTCCCGGGGCGGGGTCACCCCGTACCCGGGGCGCTCCACGGCGATGAGGCGCACCCCGGCCGGGCCGGCGAGTTGGTCCCAGACGTGCGGGAGCACCGCCGAGCCGATCAGTCCGTGGTGCAGGACGAGGGGGTGCCCCGCGGGGTCCCCGTACTCGGCCACTCCCCAGGTCGAGCCCCCGCCATCGCTGAGCACTGATCGACGGGGCATGGGTCCTCCACGGGAACGAACGGTTGGTAAGGGTACCCTAAGTCATCTCGCATCCCGGATGGGTCGGCGTGGCCCGGGTCGACAGCTGACGCCGCCTCAACTCTTGCTCACCGTAGGGTGCGCGGTCATCGTCCAGACCCCCTCGACGTGCTCGAACTGGAGCAGCAAGGGTCCGCGGGGGAGCGGCGTGATCGCACTCAGCCCGCCGTCCTCGCTGATCAGGGTGTCGCCTTCGGGGAGTTCGCTCGTTCCCTCGACCTCGTAGCCGCGCAGCAGGGTGTAGGTGCCGCGCCTGGTCTTCACGTCCAGGTGCAGGTCGGCCGCGGGGCCGCTGTAGCGGAGCACTTCGGGCGCCTCCCCGGTCAAGGTGCCGGAGAGTTCACGTGCGGCGGACAGCGGGAGCACCCGTAGGGTCCACGAGCCCTGCGCTTGTATCCGCATCCGCAGCGGCCGGTGCTTGGGCGAGGTCGCCAGCGCGGTGAGCCGCACCTGGGAGAGGCTCGTACTGAAGACGTGGTCCTCCTCGCGGTTCCACCTGCTGAGCGTCATGCACTCGACGTAGCCGTCACCCTCGTGGGAGAACTCCAGCAGCACCGGTCCCGCCGGCACGTTCCGTACGGTGATCACCCGCTCGCCGCGGCCCTCGGTCGCGAAGGGCGTGAAGACCGGACCGTGCAGCCAGCCCCGCACCCCGCCGGTCATGGTGTCCACGGTGGTGCCGGGCGCGTGGTGGCGGGTCGGGACGGGCTCCAGTACGTCCGCCGGCGCGGCGCTCGGCGGACGGACGTTCCTCAGCTCCACGGTCCAGGGGCCGTCCGCCCGGGTGAACTCGACCAGGGCGGGCCCCTCGGGCAGGGGGACGGTCTCCTGGCGCCTGCCGTTCTTGTCGATCAGGGGCCGGCTCGGCGGCAGGTCCCGCCGTCCGCGCACCTCG
Source organism: Streptomyces sp. NPDC059816 (assembly GCF_042732055.1). Classification (NCBI taxonomy): domain Bacteria; kingdom Bacillati; phylum Actinomycetota; class Actinomycetes; order Kitasatosporales; family Streptomycetaceae; genus Streptomyces; species Streptomyces sp. NPDC059816. The sequence continues at coordinate 60,848 of NZ_JBHWIQ010000003.1, read as the reverse complement.
ATCAGGTCCGCGATGAGGTCGTCCTCGCCCTGGTACTGCACGGTGAGGTCGGCCGCGCCCGCCGTGTGCCACAGCACCTCGGGCCCGTTGCCCGTCAGCGGTTCCCCCAGGTGCCGGGCCTCGGTGAGCGGCAACACCCGTAGCTTCCAGCCGTGTTCCGCCTTCAGGGACAGCCGTAGTGGACCGTCGTCGGGCACTTCCGTGAGCACGCGGCCCCGGAAGCCGGGGTGCGTGGAGCTGACCAGCGCCTCGCGCTCGGCGTTGTGGCGGTCCAGCACGTGGAGTCCGGTGTACCCGTTGCCCCGGACGGCCAGCTCCACGATGACGGGGCCCGCGGGGACGCTCGGGGGCACCGTGATGACACTGCTGCGCTGTCCCGTCACGGCGAACGGCGCGAAGACCGGCCCGAACTCCTGCGGCGGCGTGACCGGTGGCGCGGCGGCTGCCGGTGCGGTCGGCAGCTCCCTGACCCGGCGGGGAGCCGGGTCCGCGACGGGCCAGAGCACGTGGTCCAGGGTGGTGGACCAATCGCAGTCGGCCATTGACAAGGCCAGGATCACCGGTCCCCGGTGGAGGGGGACGGTGTCCACCCGTTCACCCGCCTCGTTCAGCAGCAGCTCGGGATGCGGCAGTTCCTCCGCGCCGTCCACTTGGCGGGACCAGAGCACCACGTTCCGCTGCCCGCGGTGGTGGAAGGTGAGGTCAGCCGGACCCGTGGTGTGCACCAGCACCTCCGGGCCGTGGCCCTCACGGGCCTCGTCGAGTCGGCGGGCGTGGGACAGCGGGAGGACGCGCAGCCGCCAGTCGCCGTCCGCGCCCACCCCCAGTGCCAGCGGGCGGTCTGCGGGCACCACCACGAGGAACCGCCCGCGGAAGCCGTCTCCCTGCCACTGATCCAGCAACTCTTCCGCGCTGTAGCCGTGTTCGTTGAGGGTGTGCAGCGAGACCCGCTTCCCGCTCTGCACGATCAGCTCCAGGATCGCGGGCCCCGGCGGTACGTCGGGGGCCACGGTGACCTGGGCGTGGCCCCGGTCCGTCCACATGAAGGGCGTGAACTCGGCGGCTAGCGTCGACGGCACCTCGAACGGACCGGGGAGTTCCGCCCCGGTCGACTCGGCCGCGACGGGAGGCGCGGGGAGGTCCCGGACGGCCGCCGGGTCGTCCACCGCCATGGTCCAACGACCCTCCCCACGGGACAGGTCCACGAGCAGGGGTCCACCCGGCAGCTGTACGGTGCCCCGGTACCCGCCGCTGAACTCGTTGATCAGGCGCTCGTGGTCGGCCAGGCCCGTTCCGTCCACCGGGTGGACGTTGAGGATCACGTCCTCCGTGCTCTGGTGCCGGAGGGTGAGGGCGGTCGGGCCGGTGGTGTGCAACAGGACCTCGGGGCCGTGGCCCTCGCGCGCCTCGCCGAGTCGGCGGGCGTGGGACAGCGGCAGGACGCGCAGCCGCCACAGGCCCTCGGTGTCCACCCGCAGGCGCAAGGGGCCCACGTCCGGCACGGTCGCGAGGAACCGTCCCCGGAAGTCGGGCTCGTAGCTGGAGACGAAGACGAAATCGAGCCGGCCCTGTTCGTCGGTGAGTTCCAGGTCGACGGGTCGGTCGCCCTCGACCGCCAGTTCCAGGAGGACCGGGCCCGGCGGGACGTACGGAGGTACCGTGACGCGTTCCTTGTCGCGGCCCACCACGACGTACGGCGCGAAGTCCGTGCCGAACGTCCACTCCACCGGGTACGCGGCCACCGGGCTCGGTGCGACGCCCGGTTCGGCCACGTCGACGCCGTGGTCCCGGGCCAGCCCCGTCAGTCCGTCCGCGTAACCCTGGCCCACCGCGCGGAACTTCCAGCCGCCGGCGCGACGGTACAACTCCGCGAACACGAGAGCCGTTTCGTCCGCCGCGTCGGTCACCTCGTAGCGGACGACCGAGGTGCCGTCCGGCGCGAACGCCTCCACGGACGGCTCCGTGACGTCCCGGAGGGTGCCGACCTCCGTCGAGCCGACGAGCAGTACGCGGGTGATGTCCGGCTCCACGGTCGGGAGGTCCACCTCCAGCCACTCGGTGCCGTCGTCCTCGCCGGTCAGCCGGACCGCTCCCGACGGATGCTCCGGCTGACCGTGGAACACGATGTCGCCGTCCCCCCGGACGGCTCCCTCGTCGTTCAGCAGCAGCGCCGTCGCGTCCAGTCCGTGCCGTACGGCGATCCGCAACGGCGCGGACGGCAGATACGTGTTCCCACCCTTGACCAAACCCCCCACGGGTTCACCTGTCCCTCACATGCGCATGGTCGCTATGAACAACCCCCAGGATGCCGCCTCGACCTGGAACGTGGGACTGTCGTCACCGAGCTTGGAGTCACGCAGGTGGACGCGGTGCGGGCAGGCCGCGACCTCGACGCAGTCGGCCCCGCTCGACCCGTCGCTGTGCGTCGACTTGTGCCAGTTGAGGGCGACCTCGACGCAGTGCTCGCCGATCGACCCTTGGCTGTACGACGACTTGAACCAGTTGAGTTGCTCGCTCATTGTTCCTCCGCGATCGTTCGGATGAAGTCCATCGACTCATCCATGGTGAGGGATTGGGCGCGAAGCGCGCCGTAGCGCATGTTCATGGGTGCGATTCTCGCGTGATCCGAGGTCAGGAGGTTGATCCCGGAAGACTCGGTGTATCCGTACGTCTCCTCCTCGGCTTCGAAGATGACGAACGAGCCGCCACGTGCTTCGTGGTCCGAACGACTGAACGGGAGCACCTGGAGGGAGACGTTGCGGAGTTGTCCGACCTCCAGCAAGTGGTGCAGCTGTTCCTTCATGATGCCTCGACTACCCAGCGTCCCTCGTAGCGCGGCTTCAAAGATCACGTAGCTGAACCAGACGAGTGGACGTGACTCGCGAAGAATTCGCTGCCGTTCCAGTCTGCGAAGAGTTCGCTCCTCGACGACCTCTTCGTCTACGAGAGGCATCCATGTGGAGAAGAGGTGCCGGCAATAAGCTTCTGTTTGCAGCAGCCCGGGTACGACGAGCGGTTCATACGAGTTGATCACCGTGGCCCTTGCCTCAAGGTCCATGAACTCCATGGTGTGTTGAGTATTTGGTTCGGGAATCAGGTACTTCTGCGCCGCGATCAGGAGCCCTTTGGCCCCGCATAGCTGATCCGCAGTTCTGAGGAGTTGCGCCGTCGGCTTGCGGCGGCCGTTCTCCATCGCCTTCACGTAGTCGATGTGATAGTTCGCCTCGTCGCTCAGCGCTTCCCGAGTGACCGACGAGACCTGGCGCCACAGCTTGATCTGATCGCCACAGTAGCTCCACGAAACGGGTGGTGTCGAAGCGTTGGTCATGGGCATTCCTCTGGCCAGGACAGGGTGGGGTCGTCGCGCGCTGTACCTGCGCGGTCACTTCCGGACGGTAGTACGACTCGACCACGCTGATCCCCATGGATCGTGCAAATCCCCCTCACCCCAGCACTTTTGAGTGGCGCTTCCCGCGAAACCCCCGCACGGTGGGCCTCTCGCGTCACCTCCTCGGCCGGCAACTGCACGCGTGGAAGGTCATGGACGACGTCAGCGACACCACCGTGTTGCTGGTGAGCGAGCTGATGACCAACGCGGTGTGTTACGCCCGGGTGCCGTACGGGCGGGACCTGGTGCTGCGGGCGCAGGTCGTGGACGACACCCTGCGCGTGGAGGTGACCGACGGCAGCGTGGCGATGCCGATCGCGCGCAGCGCCGGGCCGGAGGAGGAATCGGGCCGCGGACTCGCACTGGTGGAGGCGCTGTCGCACAGCTGGGGCGCCTTCCCGCGCCCCTACGGCATCGGCAAGACCGTGTGGTTCGAGATGGAACTGTTCGGCGCCGGGCCCCGAGGTGGGGTGGACCCGGCGGCCGGGTGAGGGGGCGTCACTCCCAGACGACCGACCAGATGGCCGTGCCCTCGGGCACCTTCGGGACCTCGCAGTAGCAGTCGGCGAGGCCGAGGAACACGTCCGCTTCGAATCCGTCGACCCACTGGGCGCAGACTTCCTCCTCGGCGTACGTGCACACGGCTATGCCCTCGGCGGCCAGCGTGCCGCTCGCGGTCTCCGCCGTCCGCGGGTGGAGCTGGACCCGGGTCCAGACGACGTCCTCGCGTTGGTCGATCTCCCGCAGGCGGGCGGCGAGTTCGGCGATCGGAGGGCGGCCGTAGCCCCACTGGTTGGGGCCGATGCACTCCTCGTCGGTGTTGCCCTCGAAGAACTCGTCCAACGTGAGCAGGGGCATCGGGCCGGTCCCGCCCGTGCGTCTTTTGACTTCGCTCGCGGTGATCATGGGACCGGATCGTCGCACGAGGGGCGGCCTCTTGGGGAGAGGTCGATGGTCACCCGTTTGCCGGACGGTAGGCAGGGCCCCGGACCGTGCGGCCCGCGATGACGTCCGTGCGGCGGCCGTCGCGCATGACGAACTTCCCGTCGATGAGGACGTGCGGGATGCCCGTGGGGTAGGCGCGCGGCACCTCGTACGTGGAGCCGGCGGCGACGGTGTCCGCGTCGAACAGGACGAGGTCGGCGCGGTACCCCTCACGGACCGTCCCCCGGTCGGCGAGGCGGAGCCGGGCGGCGGGGCGGGAGGTGAGGTGCGCGACGCACTCCTCCAGGGACAGGACGCCCAACTCGCGTACGTACTTGCCCAGGTACTCGGGGAAGGTCCCGTACGCGCGGGGGTGGGGCTTGGCGCCCTGGAGGATGCCGTCGGAGCCGCCGGTGTGGACCCGGTGGCGCATGATCGTCCGGACGTTCTCCTCGTGGCCGACGTGCTGGAGGATCGTCGCGCCGAGCCGGTCGTCGAGGAGCAGACGGCGGGCGGTGTCCCAGGGGGTTCGACCGGTCGCGGTGGCGGTCTGGAGGATCGTACGGCCGACGTAGTGCGTGTGCGCGGGATCGGTGACGCCGGAGATCTCGATGGTCTCCCACTCGACGGGCACCCCGTGGCAGCCGTCCGAGCCGATCTCCTCCAGGTGGTGGCGGATGCGTTCGGCGGTGGCGTCGTCCCGGAGCCGGTCGAGGGTCGCGTCGGGGCCGCCCTCGCTGGCCCAACTCGGGAGCACGGCGGCCAGGGTGGTGGAGCCGGGGGTGTACGGGTAGGTGTCGAGGGAGATGTCGGCGCCCTCGGCCAGCGCCTTGTCGAGGAGGTCCAGCAGGTCGCCGGCGCGGCCCTTGTTGACGCCGAAGTTCATGGTGGCGTGGGCCAGGTGCAGCGGACAGCCGGCCTCCCGGGTGAGGGCGACCATCTCCTCGTACGCCTGGAGGGCGCCCGCGCCGTAGCTGCGGTGGTGCGGGCAGTAGTAGCCGCCGTGTTCGGCGACCACCCGGCACAGCACGGTGAGTTCGGCGTCCTGGGCGTACATGCCGGGCGTGTAGGTGAGGCCGGAGGACATGCCCACGGCGCCCTCGCGCATCGCCTTGGCGGTCTCGGCGCGCATGAGGTCCAGTTCGGCGGGGGTGGGCGCGCGGTCCTCCCAGCCGACGGCGAGCATCCGGAGGCTGCCCTGCGGGATCAGGTACGCGGCGTTGACGGCGATGCCGCGGTTGCCGTCGGGGTCGGTGTGGGCGCGGTCGAGGCGGTCCAGGTACTCGCCGACCGAGCGCCAGTCGAAGTCGATGTCGGAGCCGTCGCCGTTCCAACCGGCGATGGCCCGGCGGATCGCGGCCAGGGTGGTGTCGTCGACGGGCGCGTAGGACAGCCCGTCCTGACCGATGACCTCCAGGGTGACGCCCTGCGCGGCCTTCGAGGTGTGCGCGGGGTCGCGCAGCAGGGCCAGGTCGGTGTGGGCGTGCATGTCGATGAAGCCGGGCGCCAGGGTGAGCCCGTCGGCGTCCAGGGTCTCCCCGCTGGTGGCGGGGGGTGGGCCGGTGCGGTGGATCTCCGCGATCCGGCCCGCCACGACGCTCACATGGGCCCGGTACGCGGGGACGCCCGTCCCGTCGGCCACACGAGCGTTCTTGATCACCAGGTCCATGCGTTTCCTCCGGGCTCGGGCTAGCGGAAGGTGCAGCGGGATAGAGGGGGCAGAAGGGCTAGAAGCACTGGAAGCGCTAGAAATACGTGCGGATGAAGTCGGTGACCGTGCCGTCCGCCTCGACCAGGGGGATCAGCTGCCACTTGTCGAAGGCGGTGCACGGGTGCGACAGGGCGAGGGAGAGCCAGTCGCCGACCTCCAGGTCGGCCTCGGGCGTGGTGACGAGCCAGCCGTGCTGGTCGGACAGGGCGGTGAGCGTCACCCCGGTCGCCGGGTGTTCGACGCCGTCGCGGTGCACGGTCCGGGTGGCCGGCAGGTCCAGGTCGTAGGCGGCGTCCCGCTTGCCGGCGTTGGTGAACGCCTGCTCCGGGGACGGCCGGGACACCACCTGCGTCCACAGCCGGAACGCCGGGTGCAGGGCGCCCTCCTCGGGGACCCGGTTGAAGGGCGTGACGTGCTCGTAGTGGCCCTCGTCGTGGGAGACGTACGCACCGGAGCGCAGCAGCTTCAGCGCCGGTGCGGAGAGCGCGGGGAGCTCCGCGAAGACGTCGGCGACCGCGTCGAACCAGGCGCTGCCGCCCGCGCTGACCACGATGTCGTCCAGCCCGGCGAAGCGGCCCGCCGCGTCGAAGGCGACGGCGAGCGCGTTCAGCCGGCGCAGCCAGGACCGCACCCGCTCGGGGTCGGCGCCCGGGACCTCGCCCTCGTAGCCGGCGACGCCGACGAGGCGCAGCGTGGAGGTGGCGGCGACGGCGTCCGCGACGGCCGCGCACTCGGCCTCGGTGCGGGCGCCGGTGCGGGCGCCCTCGCCCGCGCCGAGTTCCACCACCACGTCCAGGCGGCGGGCGGAGCCGGTCAGGGCCCGGTCCATCTGCTGCACGCCGCGCACCGAGTCGACGTAACACAGGAACCGGAAGTCGGGGTCGGCCGCGAGTTCGGCGGCCAGCCAGCGCAGGGCGGCCGGGTCGACGAGTTCGTTGGCGAGGAAGATCCGCTGCACGCCGAACGCGCGGGCCACCCGGACCTGGTGGGGGAGCGCCAGGGTGACGCCCCAGGCGCCGCGCTCGATCTGCCGGGCGAAGAGCTGCGGGGCCATGGAGGTCTTGCCGTGCGGGGCGAAGGCCAGGCCGTGGCGCTCGGCGTACTGCTCCATCAGCGCGAGGTTGTGCTCCAGGCGCTCGGCGGACAGCGCCAGGACCGGGGTGGTGAAACCGCCGGTGAACAGGTTGCGCCGCTGGGCCGCGAGGGCGCCGACGGTCAGGCCCTCGGCGTCCGGGGGCAGCCCCTTGAAGCGGTGGTCGACGCGTTCGGCGGCGAGTGCGGCCAGGGCGGCGGCGCGCTGCGGGGTCGCGGTCTGCTCGTCGTCGTTGACGGCGGCCATGGGAGCCTCCCGGGGTCGGGGCGAGGGTGCCTGGGGGTCTGCGACTTCCAGTGTGCGTTTTGCAACATGTGCAACACTCATTGCGTATGTCGCACGTAGCTGTCTAACATCCGAGCCGACGCCGGGTCAACGGAGCCCACCGGCCGATCGCCCGCCCCCCGACCGGTCCCACGGTCGGCCGACCACGAGCCGACGACCAGTGAGGAGCCCCACCGCCGTGACCGCATCCGGAGCCGCCACGCCCCGCGCCACCCCCGCCCCCGACGCCCCCCTGCGGTCGGACGGCGACCGGCGCGGCGACCGGCCGGACGCCGTCACCCTCGGGGAGTCGATGGTCACCTTCCTGCCCTCCGAGCCCGGCCCGCTGGAGGACGTCCCCTCCTTCGCCCGCGGCATCGGCGGCGCCGAGTCCAACGTGGCCTGCTCCCTCGCCCGCGCCGGCCACCACGTGCGCTGGATCAGCCGGGTCGGCGAGGACGGCTTCGGCGCCCACCTCGTCCGCGCCATCGGGGAACACGGCGTCGACACCAGCGGGGTCCGCCGCGACGAACACCGACCCACCGGGATCTACTTCCGCACCGCCGGGGAACGCGCCGTGCGCAAGGGCGAGGCACCCGGCGCGGACGGCGCCCCCCTCGCCGAGGTCGTCTACTACCGCGCCGGCTCCGCCGCCTCCGCGATGTCCCCCACCACCATGGACCTGCCCGCGCTGCTCGCCGGCCGCGTGCTGCACCTGTCCGGGATCACCGCCGCGCTCTCCGCCGACTGCCTCGCCCTGCTGGAAGAGCTGACCGGCCCCCGCGAGGACCGCCCGCTGCTCTCCTTCGACGTCAACTACCGCGTCAACCTGTGGCGCGACCACGAGCGCGCCGGCCGGGTGCTGCTGTCCCTGGCCCGCTCCTGCGACCTGGTGTTCGTCGGCGAGGACGAGGCCGCCGTCGCCTGGGGCGTCACCGGCGGGCCCGCCGCCATCCGGGCCGCCCTCCCCGAACCCGACCTCGTCGTCGTCAAGCAGGGCGCCCACGGAGCCGTCGCGCTCGCCGCCGACGGCACCCGCACCTTCGTCCCCGCCCTCACCGTCGACGTGGTCGCCCCGGTCGGCGCCGGCGACGCCTTCGCCGCCGGGTTCCTCTCCGCCACCCTGCGCGGGCTCCCCGTCCGCGACCGGCTCCGGCACGGCCACCTGATGGCCGCCGCCGCCCTCACCGTCCCCGGCGACCTCGCCGTGCCCCCGACCCGGGAACGCGCCGACCACCTGGCCGCACTCGACGACGCCGGGTGGGGGAGACTGCGACTCGGCCCCGGCTGGACCGACGCCGACCCCAGGGCCCAGGAGGAGGTACCCACCAGATGAGCCAGACCGTCGACCGAGCGCTGTCGATCCTGCCGCTGCTCGCGGAAGGCCCCGCCGACCTCGGCAAGGTCGCCGAACGCCTCGGCGTCCACAAGTCCACCGCCCTGCGGCTGCTGCGCACCCTCCACGAACACGGACTCGTCTACCGGCAGTCCGACCAGCGCTACCGGCTCGGCGCCCGGCTCTTCGCCCTCGCCCAGGAAGCCGTCGAGAACCTCGACGTGCGCGAGATCGCCCACCCGCACCTCGTCGCCCTCAACGAGAAGATCGGCCACACCGTCCACCTGGCCGTCTACGAGGAGAACGAGGTCCTCTACATCGACAAGGTGGAGAGCCGCTACCCCGTCCGCATGTACTCGCGGATCGGCAAGCCCGTCGCGATCACCGTCGCCGCCGTCGCCAAGCTGCTCCTCGCCGACCTCCCCGAAGCCGAGCGGCGCGCCATCGCCGAACGGCTCGACTACCCCATGTACACGTCCCGTTCGACGCCGAGCGCCGCCGCGTTCCTCCGGGAACTGGCCGCCGTGCGCGAACAGGGCTGGGCCACCGACCTCGGTGGCCACGAGGAGTCCATCAACTGCATCGGCGCACCCGTGCGCGGCACCGACGGGCGGCTCGTCGCCGCGATGTCGGTGTCCGCGCCGAACGTCGTCGTCACCGCCGACGAACTCCTCACCCTGCTGCCCCTGGTGCGGCGCACCGCCGACGCCATCAGCCGCGAGTACTCCGGCAACCCCCACCCCTCGGGGACGGGGGCGCCCGGTGCCGCCACCCCGGGCCCCGCCACCGGTGGACCCGGGCCGTCCCGTACCACCCCGACCGAGGAACGCCCATGACCGAGAAGACCGCCCTCACCCCCTCCACCCACACCACCCCGCCCGCGAAGTTCTCGCACGGTGTCCGCAAGGGCAACCTCCTCCAGGTCGCCGGCCAGGTCGGCTTCCTGCCCGCCGTCGAGGGCCAGCCCCCGACGCCCGCCGGCCCCACCCTGCGCGAGCAGACCCTCCAGACCTTCGCCAACGTCAAGGCGATCCTGGAGGAGGGCGGCGCCAGCTGGGACGACGTGATGATGGTCCGCGTCTACCTCACGGACGTCGACCACTTCGCCGAGATGAACGAGATCTACAACGCGTACTTCGAGGAGCAGGGCCTGACCGCCCCGCCCGCCGCGCGCACCACCGTGTACGTGGGCCTGCCCAAGGGCCTCCTCATCGAGATCGACGCGCTCGCCGTCCTCGGCTGACCGCTCGATCGTCCACGTCTCGCGTCGAGGGGCCGTCCCGGGCCTGAGTCCCCCGGGGGCAGTCCGCGGCCCCTCGACGCGGCGCCCGCCGTGCGCACGGCGCGCGCCGGCCGGTCCGGGTGCCCCCTCTTGCCACGGGGGCGCCCGGACCGCCACCGCACCACTGTGCCCGCCCGTACCGGGCCCGGTACGTGTTCCGCCAGGACCACCGGGCCCCGGGCTCCCCACGACTCACTGAGGCCCCACCACCGCACTCGTCACGGTGCGACGCCCCCGCAGGGCGCCGTGCCGCGATCCGTCCTGCCCGCAGCGCCGGTGAAGGTGTCCGACGGCCCCTCGTGCGAAGGGGCGAACGGCGTCGTACCCGACCGCCCGGCGCGCAACGGAAGTACGAGGCTCCCTCATGTATCCCCTGGCCGCCCCCACCTCCATAGCCGGGCCCGCGCTCGCCGCGGGCAGCGCCCCCGCCGCCACCGACCCGCCCACCACCGGTCTGCTGGCCCTGATCCCCGGCACCGCCGGACTCCTCACGGTCGCCGCCCTCGGCATCGCCCTGCTGCTGTTCCTGATCATCAAGGTCAGGCTCCAGCCGTTCGTGGCGCTGCTCACCGTCTCCATCGCGGTCGGCCTGGCCGCCGGACTCTCCGTCACCCAACTCTTCGGCACCGTCCAGAAGTCGGACGCCGTCTCGCTCATCGAGTCCGGAATGGGCGGCACCCTCGGCCACGTCGCCATCATCATCGGCCTGGGCACCATGCTCGGCGCCATCCTGGAGGTGTCCGGCGGCGCCGAAGTCCTCGCCTCCCGGCTGCTCGGCCTCTTCGGCGAGAAGCGGGCGCCCCTCGCGATGGGCCTGACCGGCGTCATCTTCGGCATCCCGGTCTTCTTCGACGTCGGCATCTTCGTGCTCGCGCCGATCGTCTACGCGGCGGCCAAGCGGGGCGGCAAGTCGATCCTGCTGTACTGCATGCCGCTGCTCGCGGGCCTGTCGATGACCCACGCCTTCCTGCCGCCGCACCCCGGCCCCGTCGCCGCCGCGGGACTCCTCAAGGTCGACCTCGGGTGGGTCATCCTGATGGGCGTCGTCGTCGGCGTGCCGGCCGTGGTCGCCGCCTGGGGGTACGCCGCGTGGATCGGCAAGCGGCTGTTCGTGCCCGTTCCGCAGGACATGGTCGAGGCGGCCGAGGAGTCGCGGGCCGCGCTCGCCGAGGAACAGCGCGCCTCCGGTACGGTGCCGACCGAGGCGCCCGTCCCGCTCGGCACGGTGCTGTTCATCATCGGCACCCCGCTGGTGCTGATCCTGCTGGCCACCTTCTCGTCCATCGCCTTCGACCCGTCCACCGCCCGTTCGGTGATCGAGTTCTTCGGGCACCCCTTCGTCGCCCTGACGATCGCCCTGCTGATGGCGTACTGGCTGCTCGGCGTGCGCCGCGGCTGGTCCCGCAAGTCCCTGGAGACGGTCTCCACCTCGTCCCTGAAGCCGGTCGGCAACATCCTGCTCGTCGTCGGCGCCGGCGGGGTCTTCGGGGCCGTGCTCAAGGGCAGCGGGGTCGCCCAGGCCCTGTCGGACACGTTCAACGACCTCGGGCTGCCGGTGATCGTGCTCGCCTACCTGATCTCGCTGGTGCTGCGGGTCGCCCAGGGTTCGGCGACCGTGGCGATCGTCACCACCGCGGGCATCGTCTGGCCGCTGATCGAGGCCGGGGACCACTCCCAGCCGTTCGTGGCCCTCGTCATCATGGCCATCTCGGCGGGCTCGATCTTCGCGTCCCACGTCAACGACGGCGGGTTCTGGATCGTCGCCAAGTACTTCGGCATCTCCGAGCGCGACACGCTGAAGTCCTGGACCGTCCTGGAGTCGGTGCTGTCGGTGGCCGGGTTCGCCGTCGCCGCGGTACTCAGCCTGTTCGTCTAGCCACCGGCACCGAAGGAACCGGCCTTTCCGGGCGTGTCCGTCACGATTGGGTACCCCGCTCATGCACGTCACAGGAATCTCGGCCATACTGCGGTGCCGTGGAGCCCATAGGCAAGAACCCCTCGCTCGTCGACGCCGCCGCCATCGACCCGGCGCACGTCCCCGGCCTCGCGACGCCCGTCGCGGTTCCCCAGCCGGGGGTGGTGGACCGCACGGAATCCGGCCCGGACCCGGACCCGGAGTCAGACCCGGAACCGGAAGCCGACGCGGCCTCCCGGGCGGAGGCGGACGACGACTCCTCGGACTCCGACTCCGACTCCGACTCCGCCGACGGTGAGTCCGGTGCGCAGGACGGGCCCGTGTTCGAGGTGTCCGACCGGCGCGGGTCGATCGTGGTGGACGAGACCGGTGTCCGGTTCACGCTGGACGACCAGGCCGCGGAGTGGACCTGGGACGAGATCGGCGCCCTGGAGATCACCACCGGCCGCTTCCCGCGCCGGTTGACGCTCTACGTCCACACCCCGGACCGGCGTTGGTACCCCAACGAGATCCGGGCCTCGTCCCGCGCCGAGCTCACCCGCTGGTCCGAGGAGCTGGACGCGGCGCTGGACGCCTGGTTCGACGACGCGGACGCGGATGACACCACCGAGGCCGAGGACCGCCCGGAGGTGGAGCCCTCGGAGCCCACAGAGCCCACGGACTCCGCGGACGCGACGGACGCGACGGATGCCGAGCCGGCCGCGAAGCCGGGGAAGCCGGGGAAGCCGGCCAAGAAGAAGGACTGAGGCACGGCAGGGGCCGGCTCGGGGAGACCCCGGGCCGGCCCTCGCGCGTCCCGCACGCGGTCGCCGCACCCCGAGCGCGGGGACGGCGGGCCTTGTGGGACGGGGGCGTCTGCGGTTCCTTGGAGGGATGGCCGAGACGACGGACACCCCCACATCCGTGCCGGAAGCCTCCGGTACCCCTCCGCGCAAGTCGAGTTGGCGCCACATCGGACCCGGCATCGTCGTCGCGGCGACCGGCGTCGGCGCCGGCGACCTGGTGGCGACCCTGGTCGCCGGCAGCAACTTCGGATACACCCTGCTCTGGGCGGCGGTCGTCGGCTGCCTGGTCAAGATCTCCCTCGCCGAGGCCGCCGGCCGCTGGCACCTCGCCACCGGACGCACCCTGTTCGACGGGTGGCACAGCCTCGGACGGTGGACCACCGCGTTCTTCGCCGTGTACGTGGTCGTCTGGGGCTTCGTGTACGGGGCCGCCGCGATGGCCTCCAGCGCGCTGCCGTTGCAGGCGCTCTTCCCGGACGGCTGGTCCCTGCGCACCTGGGGGGTGGTGTGCGGACTGGTGGGGCTCGCCTTCGTCTGGTTCAACCGGTACGCCGTGTTCGAGAAGGCCATGACCGTCCTGGTCGGGGTCATGTTCGTGGTGACGGTGTACCTCGCGGCGCGGGTGACCCCGAACCTCGGCGACGCGTTCGCCGGGCTGCTGCCCGTCCTGCCCGACGAGAAGGACGCGGTCCTCAACACGCTCGGCCTGATCGGCGGCGTCGGCGGGACGATCACCCTCGCCGCGTACGGGTACTGGGTCAACGCCAAGGGGTGGACCGGCCCCGGATGGATGAAGGTGATGCGGTTCGACAACCGGGTGGCGTACGCGACCACCGGGGTGTTCGTGATCTCCATGCTGTTCGTGGGCGCCGAACTGTTGCACTCCTCGGGCGTCGCCATCGCCAGCGGCGACCGCGGGCTGCTCGACCTCTCCGAGGTGCTGGAGGACCGCTACGGCACCGCCACCGCCAAGCTGTTCCTCATCGGGTTCTTCGCCACGTCGTTCACCTCGCTGATCGGGGTCTGGCACGGCGTCAGCCTGATGTTCGCGGACTTCGTCGGCCGACTGCGGGAGGGCCCCGCGGGCGGCACCGGCGCGTCGGTGGCCTCCGGCGAACGGCAGCGCTCCTGGGCGTTCCGCGGCTATCTGCTGTGGCTGACGTTCCCGCCGATGGTGCTGCTGTTCCAGGGCCAGCCGTTCCGTCTGGTGATCCTGTACGGGGTGCTGGGCGCCGCGTTCATGCCGTTCCTGTCGCTGACCCTGATCTGGCTGCTCAACTCCTCCCGCACCCCCCGTCAATGGCGCAACGGCCCGCTGAGCAACACGGTGCTCGGGCTCGCCGGGCTGCTGTTCGTGGTGCTGTGCGTCAAGCAGGTGCTCGACCAGCCGTGGGGCGACTTCTTCTGACGGCGCCCCCGGCTTCGGCTGCCCGGGTGGTGGGCGATCAGCGCTGCGCCCACCGCTCGGCACGGGCCCGCAGTTCCGGGTCGGCGTCCGCGAGGAGCCGGGCCACCGCCCGCAGTTCCCCGCTCCCGTCACGTGCCGTCAGCAGGCGTAGCGCGGCGACCCTGACGTGTCGGGGCCGCTCGGGCGCGGCACGCTCCAGGAGCCACTCGGCGGGCAGCCCGCGCGCCCACGGCAGCAGGGCCCTCGTCGTCTCGCGCACCACTCCGGGCGCCGGATCGTCCAACAGACGGCGCAGCCGGTCCCCGTGGGCGAGGTCCAGCTCCCGCAGCCCGGCGACCGCCCGGGCCCGTACCGCCGGCGCCGGGTGGGCGAGCAACGGCCACAGCAGCTCCGCGTCCGCCTGCTGGTGGCCCTCCGCCAGCCCGATCACCGCGCCCGGCGCCAGGTCCGGATCGTCGGGTGCCGCGCACTGCGCCCGGTACCACGTCCAGGGGTCGCCGCCGGCCTGCCGCACCACGTAACGGGCGCAGGCCCGCACCACCGACGAACGGTCGGCGAGGAAGGGCTCCGCCCGCTGCGGTCGGCCCGTACGGCGCAGGGCGGTGACCCCGGCCGAGCGGCAGCGCGGGTTGCGCGCGGACAGCAGCGGTCCGAGGACGGCCTCGTGGGCGTCGGCGGGGTGGAAGACGTCCGGCAGGGCCGCGAGGGCCGCCGTCGCGCACAGGTGCTGGACCACCGGGTCCTCGCCGCGCCGCGCGGCCGTCCGGGCCAGTTCGACGGGGTCCAGCCGCCCGGTCTCCACGGCGAGCCGGTACGCGTACCGCCGTACCCCGGGCTCGGGGGAGCCGAACAGGACGCGGAGCCGGTCGTCGGGCGCCGCGCGCAGCACCCCGTCGAGCAGCCGGAGGCCGAAGGCGCCCCGCTCGCCCCGGCCGACGAGGAACAGCAGCGGCGCCAGGGCGGTGGCCCAGTCGCCGTCGAGGGTCGCCTCCAGGAGCTCCCGGGCACGGGTACGCACCGGTTCCGCCCAGTCCGCGCAGCGGATCACCACCAGGGGCAGCAGGGCGGGCCGGGTCTTCGCGGGGTGCAGGGCGGCGGCCCGGACGCGTCCGTCGCGGTGGCAGAGGGCGAGGGCGAGGCGGGAGTCGTCGAGCAGCGCGGTGCCGGCGTGGAGCAGGGCGGGGCGCTCCCCTCCTGACTGCGGTCCCCCGGGTCCGTACCGGCTGCGCCACCGCACGCCCTCGTCCAGCGCCAACCAGTCGTACGGTCCCGGGTCCGGCAGCGCCTGCGCCAGCGGTACGCCCCGCGCCAGCAGCTCCGCGAGGGCACCTGCGTCGCGGAGGTCCGTCTCCCCACCCATGTCCGTCCCCGTCCCGTGGTCCGGAAGTGATCGTATTCCGGAGGCTTCGGCCGGCGCCGTGGCCGGGGTGGGGACGCACCGCAGCGCCGCCGGGGAACGGCGGCGCTGCGGGCGGGGTTCGCCGTGCAAGTGGGGGTGCACGGCGATCACCCACGGAGGCGGTGTCCCGGGCGGTCACCGGTGTGGGGCCCGGTGACCGCCGACGGTGAGCCCGCTAAGGGAGGCTGCGGACGTGGGGTCCGACCGTGTTGGACCAGGCGTTGCCGGCCGTGGCGTCCCAGTTGATCGACCAGGTCATCGCGCCCCGCAGTGCCGGGTAGGCCCGGGCGGGCTTGAAGGAACCGCAGTTGGTGAGCTTGGTCAGGCAGTCCAGGGCGTTGTTGACGACCGAGGGCGACACGTAACCGCCGCCCGCCGCGCGGGTCGAGGACGGCAGGCCGATGGCCACCTGCGAGGGGTCGAGACCGTTCTCGACCTGGATGCAGGTCAGCGCGGTGAGGAAGTCCACCGTGCCCTGGCTGTAGACCTTGCCGTCGCAGCCCAGCATGGCGCCGCTGTTGTAGTACTGCGTGTTGACGACGGTCAGGATGTCCTTGATGTTGAGCGCCGTCTTGAAGTACTCACCGGAGGTGGACTGCATGTCGATCGTCTGCGGGGCCATCGCGATGATCAGCGAGGAGCCCACCTTCGTCGACAGCGAGCGCAGCGCCTGCGTCATGTAGGTGGCGTTGAGGCCGTTCTCCAGGTCGATGTCGACCCCGTCGAAGCCGTACGACTGCATCAGTGCGTACAGGGAGTCGGCGAAGGCCGTCGCGGAGGCCGCGTCGTTGACCCGGACGGTGCCGAGTTCGCCGCCGACCGAGATGATGACCTTCTTGCCCGCGGCCTGCTTGGCGCGGATGTCGGCCCGGAACTGGGCGTCGGTGTACCCGCCGAGCTGGGCCGAGTTGAGGTTGAAGGTCACGGCGCCCGGCGTGCTGGTGGCGTCGGCGAAGGCCACGGCGATGATGTCGTAGTTGTCGCTGACCTGGGCCAGGGTCTGCACGGTGGCCTGGTTGTTGAAGTTCTGCCAGTAGCCCGTCACGAAGTGTTTGGGCAGCCCGGTGATCGGGCCGTCCTTCGCCGTGCGCCCCTTGACGGGCGGCGTGGACTTGCCGGACTCGCCGGCCGCGTTGGTCGCGGTGACCTGGAAGGTGTACTCGGTGTCCGCGGCGAGGCCGGTGACGACCGCCGAGGCGCCGGAGACGGACTGCACCTTGAGGCCGTCGCGGTAGACGTTGTAGCCGGTCGCGTTGGCGACGGGCTTCCACGACACGTCCAGGGAGCTCTTGGTGGCACCGCCGACCGCGACGTCCGTCGGGGGCACCGGGATGACGGTCTCCTCGCCGCCCCCGCCGCCGTCCGGGCCGAAGACCGAGACGTCGTCGACGAAGTACGCCGCGGCGCCGTACCAGCCGTGGGTGTAGACGTTGACCGAGGTGGTGTTGGCGCCGGTGGTGAAGCTGGTCGTCAGCTGCTTCCAACCGGAGGAGTCGGGCGTCCAGGTCGACACGTCGGTGGTGCCGGTGCCGGTCGCGCCGAGGTAGGCGAGGCCGCCCTGCACCCAGGCGCTCAGGGTGTACCGGGAGTTGGGCTTGACGGCGACGGTCTGGCTACAACGGGCGTTGTCGTGGCCCGCGGGGGTCGCCTTCAGCGCGGCGGCGCCGCTGCGGGCGGGGGTGGCCACGCTGGAGCCGGTGCCGGACGAGCACGTCCAGTTGGCCAGCCCGGACTCGAAGCCCGGGTTCTTGGCGTTGTTGATGTCCGCGGCGGCGGCGTCGGTCGCCAGCCCGGTGAGCGTCAGGGCGGATGCGGCGAGTACCGCGGACAGGGCTCCGGCCCAGGTCCTGCGGGCGGTGCTGTGGGGACGTCTGACACTGCCCGCGAGCGCGGGCGCGGGGGATCGGCGGTGCACTGGCTGCCTCCGGTGGGGTGGTGGCGAAACGAGTAAGCACGGATCACTGAACGCCGGTGTGGGGGCGTGCTGGAACAGGACGAGAACGTGGGGTCCGGGCGGCTGGCTGTCCGACCGGTGTACGTGGCGCATACGAAACGGTGGCCACCGTCGTTGTCCCAAGTTGGTCCAGACCAATCGGGGTTGTCAAGACCTCTGACGACACCCCGTGCCAGGCAAGAATGTCCCAAAGGGCATGCCGTCAAGGGGTGTTATTTCTGGCTTGAGTTCCTCTTAGGGTTGGCTTAGGGGTTGGTGGGCGGCGTGACGGGGGGTCGTGGACGGGTGACCAGGTGTGTCCCGCCCGACGCCCCTGGCAGCCCGTCACCCCCGGCGCCAAGGGGGTTCGCGGCACGGAACCAAGGCCTCCGCTTCACCCTGTGTCGATCGAATTCCTACGTGCCGTGAACTCATCTGATGAGATCGGGTGTTGAGCGGGCCACGCCGTGGATATGGTGCAGATGCAGACAGATGCAGGAGTGGCATCACAGTGGTGCGGTGAGGGCGGTCGTGTGACCACGCCGCCGGGAGGAAGCGGGGGTGTGCGGGTGCCGACCGCCATAGCCGTCACCAGTCCCGACCTGGTGCTGCCCGCCCTGGACCGGCACACGCCGTCCGCGGCCGTGCTGCGCTCCGCCGCGCCCGCCGAACGCAGCCGCGGCGAACGCAGCCGTGGTGAGCGCGCCGCCGGCAGGTCCGCCCGGCAGGGCCGCCCACCGGACGCGTACGGCCTCGAACAGTCCCTGACGGAGATGCACACCCTGATCGAGCACCACGGCCACGTGGTCGTGGTGTGCCCGGCCTCCGCGCCGCCCGCCGTCGTCAGACGGCTGCACACCGTGCGCTCCCTCCTGGAGACCGACCGCATCGCCCTGCTGCGGCCCGACCTGCCGCCGCTTGGCCTCGCCGTCCTCACCCTGCAACTGCGTCAACTCTCCATGTGCGACTTCAGCCCCGGAGTTCTCGCCTCCGCCGCGCGACTGCTCGCCCACTACATCTACGCCGGAGCGCTCCTCGGCTCCGTCGCCCGACTCGACCGGGTGCCCGTCGACCTCAAGACCCACACCAGGTCCTGGGTCCCCGGCTCCCAGTTCGCGGTCCTCGCCACCCCGCAGTCCGAACTCGTCCGGCTCACCGGCGCCCGGGGCGCCCCGCACGGCCCGGCCGCCGACGGCGAAGCCCCCGCCCTCACCGGCCCCGCCTTCGGCACCCACCTGTTCACCGCCGCCGGGCAACTCGCCCCCGACTGGGTCACCGACACCCTCGCCCCCGCCTGGCGGGTCCAGGGCGTCACCGAGACCCGGCTGCCCGCCGAGTCCCCCCACTGGTGGGCCACCGGCAAGGTCGTCGAGTTCGCCGCAGCCATCCCCGACATCTCCGTGCTCTACCAACTCGTCTCCTCGGTCCGCCGCGAACACTGCCGCTGGTGCGGACTCGAACTGATCGGCGACCGCTGCGGATTCTGTTCCGCGCCCCTCGCGCCGGCCCCCGAAGCGACCGGGTCCCCACGGACGGCCACCACCCGGGCGGCCCCCGCACTGCGCAGGCCCACCGCGGCCCGGGCCCTCACCGGCGGCCCCGTGTGAGCCGTACCGCCCGGCCCCGCGGCACCCCGGCCCGGCCCCCGCACCACCACCCCGTCCACACGCCCACGTTCCCGATCGAGGTAGTCCGGCCATGAACTCACGCCAGCGCCGTGGCGTCATCCTGCTGGTCCTCTCGGTACTGTGCGCCCTCGGCGCCTTCGCCGGGGTGCTGGCGGTGATCCGCGACGTGAACTCCAAGGTCGGACCCGAAGTCACCGCGTACCGCTTGAAGGGCGACGTCGCCCCCTACAAGACCCTGACCAGCAGCCAGTTCGAAAAGGTCAGCATGCCGAAGCGGTGGCTCTCCAAGACCGCCGTCACCGACCTGAACGCCATCCGCGGCAAGATCGCCGTCACCCGGCTGCGCGCCGGCTCCCTGCTCCAACACGACATGATCGTCGAACGGCCGGAACTCTCCGCCGGACAGCAGGAGATCGCCATCATGATCGACGCGGCCACCGGCGTCGCCGGGAAGATCACCCCGGGCGCGACCGTCAACATCTACGCCACCTTCGAGAGCGACGACGAGCGGGCCAAGCACCAGTCCAAGGTCATCGTCGAGAACGCCAAGGTCATCGACGTGGGCAAGCTCACCGCCCTCGACCCCGACCGCCGCGACCGGGCCCGCGCCACCAACGAAGCCGTCCCCATCACCTTCGCCCTCGGCACCGCCGACGCCCAACGCATCGCCTACGCCGAGTCCTTCGCCACCCACGTCCGGCTCGCCCTGGTCGCCCCCGGCGGCGCGGACGTCCGGCCCGACGACCGCACGTTCACCCTCGACGAGGACCGCTAGGAGCGCCGCGATGAGCGTCCGTGTGCTGCCCGCCGTGGGGGATCTGGAATCCGCCCGCGCCCTGTCGTCCCTGCTCGGCCAGCTGCCCGACGCCGACCCCGCGATCCCCGTGGCCGATACCACCGCCCTCCTCGACACCCTCGCCCGGCTCGCCGTCGAATCCCTCGACGAACTGCCCGAGGTCGTCCTCGTCCACGAACGCATCGGCCCCGCGCCCGTGCCCGAGCTGATCCGCGAGATCGTCCAACGGTTCCCCTCCGTCGGCGTCCTCCTCATCACCTCCGACACCTCCCACGACGTGCTCACCGCTGCCATGGACTCCGGGGTGCGCGGCATCGTCGGCCTGCCCCTCGACTACGACGCCCTCGCCGAACGCGTCCAGGCCGCCGCGACCTGGGCCACCGGCATGCGGCGCCACCTCGGCAGCGGCGACACCCCCTACGGCGGGCCCGGCGGCACCGTCATCAGCGTCACCGGAGCCAAGGGCGGCGTCGGCACCACCTTCACCGCCGTGCAACTCGCCCTCGCCGCCCGCGCCGGCGGCCACACCGTCGCCCTGGTCGACCTCGACCTCCAGTCCGGGGACGTCGCCTCCTACCTCGACGTCCAGTTCCGCCGCTCCGTCGCCGACCTCGCCGCCATCCACGACATCAACGCCCGCGTCCTGCACGAAGCGCTCTTCTCCCACGAGAGCGGACTCTCGCTGCTGCTCGCCCCCGCCGAGGGCGAACGCGGCGAAGAGGTCACCGACCGGGTCGCCCGCCAGGTCGTCGCCGCCCTGCGCAGCCGCTACGAGGTCGTCGTCATCGACTGCGGCACCCAGATGAGCGCCGCGGGCGCCGCCGCCGTCGAACTCTCCGACCGGGCGCTGCTCCTCGTCACCCCCGACGTGATCGCCATCCGCGCCGCCAAACGGATGGTCCGCCTCTGGGACCGGCTCCAGATCCGCAAGGCCGAGGAGACCACCACCGTCATCAACCGCCACGCCCGCGGCACCGAGATCCAGGCGTCACTGGTGGAACGCGTCACCGGCACGCGGGTCGCCCGCACCAGCGTGCCCGCCCACTTCAAGGAACTCCACGCCGTGGTGGACGCCGGCCGCGTCCACGACCTCGACCACAAGTCCACCGTCAAACAGGCCGTGTGGACCCTCGCCGCGGAACTCGGACTGATGGCCACCGACCCCGCCGACACCGGTCGCCGACGCCGCAGCGGCGGCGACCGCGGCGCGCTGGCCCTGCGCCGCCGCGCGGCCGGCGGCGACCGGGGCGCGGTCACCCTCGAATTCGCCGGCATGTTCCCGCTGCTGCTCGCCGTCATCGCCATCCTGTGGCAGTGCGCGCTGTACGGGTACACCTTCTCGCTCACCGGGAACGCGGCCGACGAGGGCGCCCGGGCCGCGACTGCCGCGGCGGCCTTCGGCGAGGGCGGCGAAGGCGCCTGCGTGGCCGCCGCGAAGCAGCACCTGCCCGCGGCCTGGCAGGGGGCGGACGTGTCCTGCGCCCGGGACGGACTGGTCTGGCGGGCCAGCGTCAGCGCCGAGGTGCCCGTCTTCTTCCCCGGAGTGAGCACCGGGTGGACGGTCGACGCGGAGGCCGGGGCGGCCGTCGAAGGCGACGAAGTCGCCGCGGGCGGTGCCCCGTGACCCCCCGCACGAGCGGGCGCCGCCCCCGGGCCGTGCGCACGAGGGTTCGGCCCGCTGCGCCCGCCCGGACGGGGCCGTCGTCGCCCCCGCCCGCCCGGACGGTGGTGTCGCGCCGTGCGTCTGCCCGCCTCGCGCCGCAGCCCTCCGCGCCCGCCCGGACGGGGGCACGTCGTGGCGGGTCCGTCCGTACGGGGCCGTGGCGTTCCCGGGCCCTGCACACGGGGGTCCGGCCCCCGGCGTCCGCCCGTACGGGGGTGCAGTCGCCCGCGCCCGCCCGGACGGGGCGGAAGCTCCCCGCGCCCGCCCTCGCGCGGGCGCGGCGCACGGTACCCGTACGGAAGGCCAGGACGCGTCGGGTCATGCCCGTCCGGGCAGGGGCGGGGTCTTCCCGGGTCCTACGGACGGCGGCGCGGCGCGCGGAGACGACGTGCCGAACGCGAAACCCGGCGGGAGCGCCCTCGCCCGGCGCTCCCCGCACACGCGGGGGTGGTCCCGAGGGGTACACCGAGTCGACCGGCACCGTGAAGCGCGCCCCGCGCGAGCGGGGATGGACCCACCAGCGGCGGGCAGCACCGCGAGTCCGCCTCGCGCGCACGGGCGTGCGGCGCCCCGTACCCGTACGCGCGGGGGTACGCCCCGCCACCCCCGCACCCGCGGGCGTACGTGGCGGCGCAACCGACCGTGCGCGGGTGGGGCGTGCCGGGCCCGTGCGTACGGGGCCGGGGCGCAGCCCGGGCGGCGGCCCCCGACCCCGCAGGACACCGCCCCGCCGCGTCCTCAAGGACGACCGGGGCGTCAGCGTGCTGGAGTTCGCAGGGTTCCTGCCGATCCTCCTGGTGATCGGCCTCGCCGCCATCCAACTCGGCCTGATCGGCTACGCGGCCGGCCAAGCCGGCTCGGGGGCCCGCGCCGCGGCCCGGGTGACCGCCCAGGGCGGCGACGGGGCCGCTGCGGGACGCGCCGCGATGGACAGCGGACTCGACGCCGACGTCGACACCGCGGACGACGGCGAACTCTCCCGGGCCACCGCCACCGTGACCGTCCCCGTACTCGTCCCCTTCGTCGGCTCCGGCTGGCAGGTCACCCGAACGGTCACCATGCCCACCGACGACTGACCCCCGACCCCCGACCACCGCCAGCCGACCCAGAGCCGTAGCACCGAACCGGAACCCGAACGGAAGGAGGAAGAGCCCATGAGCCTGCGCTCCCGACTGGCGGCCACCCCCCAGGAATCCGGCACGCCACGCGAGGACAGCCACCTCGTCGCCGTCTACCGGGCCAAACTCCTCGAAGAGATCGACCTCGCCGAGATGTCCTCGCTCGCCGCCGCCGACCGCCGGGTCCGGCTGGAACGCGTACTCGGCCACCTGATCAGCCGCGAGGGGCCCGTCCTCTCCACCAGCGAACGCGCCCAACTCATCCGCCGCGTGGTGGACGAGGCCCTGGGCCTCGGCGTCCTCGAACCGCTCCTCGCCGACGCGTCGATCACCGAGATCATGGTCAACGGACCCGACGCCGTTTTCGTGGAGCGCGCCGGCCGCGTCGAACAGCTGCCGCTGCGCTTCGCCTCCGACGAACAGCTCATGCAGACCATCGAACGCATCGTCTCCACCGTCAACCGGCGCGTGGACGAGTCCAACCCGATGGTCGACGCCCGACTGCCCACCGGCGAACGCGTCAACGTCATCATCCCCCCGCTGTCCCTCACCGGCCCCACCCTCACCATCCGTCGCTTCCCCCGCGCCTACACCCTCACCGAACTCATCGGCCTGGGCTCCCTCGACGAACAGATGCTGCTGCTCCTGTCCGCGTTCGTCCGCGCCCGCTTCAACGTCATCGTCAGCGGCGGCACCGGCTCCGGGAAGACGACCCTCCTCAACGCCCTGTCCGGACTCATCCCGGACCGCGAGCGCATCATCACCATCGAGGACTCCGCGGAACTCCAACTCCAACAGGAACACGTGATCCGGCTGGAGTCCCGCCCCCCGAACGTCGAGGGCAAGGGCCACATCACCATCCGCGACCTGGTCCGCAACAGCCTGCGGATGCGCCCCGACCGCATCATCGTCGGCGAGGTCCGCGGCGGCGAGACCCTCGACATGCTCCAGGCCATGTCCACCGGCCACGACGGCTCCCTCGCCACCGTCCACGCCAACAGCGCCGAGGACGCCCTGATGCGCCTCCAGACCCTCGGCTCCATGTCCGAGGTCCGCATCCCCTTCGAAGCGCTCAAGGACCAGATCAACTCCGCCGTCGACGTCGTCGTGCAACTCGCCCGACACGCCGACGGCTCCCGCCGCGTGGTCGAGATCGCGCTCCTCGTCTCCCACGGACGCGAACCCCTGCGCATCGCCACCGTCTCCCGCTTCGTCCCCCGACCCCCCGGCGCCGACCGGATCGTGCACGGCCACTTCGAACACCTGCCCCTGCCCCGCGCCGTCGCGGAGAAGCTGTACGTCGCCAGCGAACCGGTCCCGCCCGCCTTCGGAGTCGCCACCGAAGGCATCGCCCCGCCCCACACCAGGCAGGCCCTCGCATGAACCGACCCCCGCGGAGCCCGGCATGAGCGAACTCGCCCTCCTCGCCCTCGGCGCCACCCTGCTGTGCTGCACCCTCGCCATCGCCGGACTGCACAGCTGGGCCACCGGCCGCGCCCAACGCCAGGCCCTCGTCGACCGCCTCTCCGGCGGCCCCGTCCACGGCCCCGCGAGCCGCACCCGACGCTTCGTCGCCGTCGACCGCCGGCTGCGCCACACCCGCCTCGGCCGCGCCATCAGCCTGCGGCTCGCCGCCACCGGACTCGACCTCACCGCCGGCGAGTTCTTCACCTACGCCCTCGCCGGCGTCATCGGCCTCTGGCTCGTCGCGTCCTCCGCCCTCGCCCCCTTCTTCGGCCCCCTCGCCGCCGCCGTCGGCGTGTGGAGCGCCGTCATCTTCCTCAACTGGCAGCGACAGAAACGCATCGAAGCGTTCATCAACCAGCTCCCCGACGTCGCCCGGCTCCTCGCCAACGCCACCGCTGCCGGACTCGCCCTGCGCACCTCCCTCGCCATGGCCGCCGAAGAACTCGAAGCCCCCGCCGGCGAAGAGCTCTCCCTCGTCGCCGACCAGCTCACCCTCGGCCGCTCCGTCGACGACGCCCTCGGCGAACTCGCCCGCCGACTGCCCTCACGCGAACTCGTCGTCCTCGTCACCACCCTCGTCCTGTCCAACAAGGCCGGCGGCTCCGTCGTCAGCTCCCTGCGCAACCTCACCCAGACCCTGGAGGACCGCAAGGAGACCCGCCGAGAGGTGCGGACCATGCTGTCCGAGGTCAACGCGACCGCGTTCACCGTCCCCCTGCTCGGCCTGGGCTCCCTGCTCCTGGTCAACTCCTCCAACGAAGGCGCCCTCGCCCGGGTCACCGGCTCCCCGGTCGGCCAGGCCCTGATGCTGATCGCCCTTGGGCTCTACGCGGTCGGGTTCTTCGTCATCCGCCGCCTCGGCAAGATCGAAGTGTGAGAGGTTCCCCCCGATGACGATGACGGCCCTGCTGCTCGCCGCGCTCACGGGCGCCGCCGTGTTCGGCGCCCTCTTCGGCATCCGCCTGTACCGCACGGAGACCAAACTCCCCGGCGACCTCGCCCTGGCCCTGGAGGTCGGCGCCACCCGCGTCTCCACCACGGACTCCGCCGTCGACCGCCTCGGCATGCGCTGCGCCCCCCTCGTCCTACGCCTGATGGGCCCCAAACGCGTGGACGCCAAACGCCGCCGCATCGACCGGGCCGGCAACCCCGGCGGCCTCACCGTCGACCGGTACGCGGCCCGCCGCGCCGTCTACGGGGTGTTCGGCGTCGTCCTCGGACTCGTCTTCCTCAACAACGCACAGCCCCTGTTCGCCGCCCTCACCCTCGTCTTCGGCCTGTTCGCCGCCGACGCCCTCATCTGGCAGGCCGTCCGCGAACGCCGCGCCGTCATCGACCGCACCCTCCCCGACTTCCTCGACGTCCTCGCCGTCGTCGTCTCCGCCGGCCTCGGCTTCCGCCAGGCCCTCGACCGGGTCGCCGAACGGTACGAAGGCCCCTGGGCCGACGAACTGCGCATCACCCTGCGCCAGATGGACATGGGCGTCAGCCGCCGCCAGGCCTTCGACGAACTGCGCCGCCGCAACGACTCCGAACAGGTCGCCCAGTTCGTCTCCGCCCTCCAACAGGGCGAGGAACTCGGCTCCCCGATCGCCGAGACCCTCATCCAGATCGCCGGCGACATGCGCCGCACCGACGCCCAGAACGCCCGCCGCCGCGCCGCGAAGACCATCCCCAAGGCCACCGTGGTGACCCTGGTGTTCATGCTGCCCGCCACGATGATCCTCATCGCCACCGGCATGTTCCTCGGCTCCGGCAGCGACTTCGGCTCCATCCTGGGGCGCTGATGCGACACACCCCCGACCCCGCACCCCGCACGGCGTTCCCCCACCGCTTACGGGCCCGCCTCGCCCGCGCGCTCCACCACGGACGCCGCACCGGCTCCCCGCTCGCCACCCGGCCCGGACCCTGGCCCTCCGCCATCGAGGACGACGCACCCGCGCCCAGCCTCCGCATCCAGCTCAGCGCCCTCCAGGCCCTGTGCCGCCAGGTCTTCGGCGCCCGCCTCGCCATGATCGCCATCGGGGTGCCCTTCGCCATGGCCGGCGCCGCCGACGGCGCCCCCAGGTACGCCGTCCTCGCCGCCAGCATCGCCGGCTTCATGAGCTCCTACGCGATGCTCCGCGACTGGGAACGCTTCGGCCCCCGCGTCCTCGCCCACCCCACCCTGATGGGGGCGGACCTTCTCGTCGGCTCGATACTCCTGCTCACCGCGTCCCCCGCGTCCCCCCTCGGCTACGTCGCCGTCTGCACCCCCCTGCTGTCGGGACTCCTGTACGGCTGGCGCGGCGCCGGCGTCTTCACCGGCCTCCAGATCGTCGCGCTGCTCACCGCGTACCGCGCCTGGGAACACCGCCCCGGCACCGGGCCCAGCACCGCCCTGCTCGCCGGGTTCTGCGTCGCCGCCGGCATCATCGGCGTGACCCTGCGCAACCTGATGTTCCGGTTCGGCGCCGCCACCCGTGCCCTCGCCGAAGCCAACGCCGACCTCGCCGTCCGGGACGCCGTGGAATCCGAACGCGCCCGCCTCGCCCGCGAGATGCACGACTCCGTCGCCAAGACCCTGCACGGCCTGGCCCTGTCCGCCGAAGCCCTGGCCACCGGGGCGGACCGGGTGGACCCCCACGTCCTGCGGGCCCGCGCCGACGAGGTCGCCCACGCCGCCCGCCGCGCCGCCGCCGAGTCCCGCACCCTGCTGCGCGACCTCCGCGGCACGGAACCCCACCCGCCGCCCACCGACCTGCTCGCCGAACTGGACGCCGTCGTCACCGACTTCCGCGCCCGCACCGGCACGCCCGCCACCCTGCGCGCCGAACCGGCCCCCGCATCGACGTTCACCGTCCCAGCGCCCGCGGGCCACGAAACGGCCACCATCGTGGGCGAGGCCCTGGAGAACGCCCACCGACATGCCCGCGCCTCCCACGTCACCGTCACCGTCACCGGCGACGCCCGAAGCCTGACGGTCACCGTCACCGACGACGGCGACGGCATCCCCGGCAGCGCCCTCGGTACCCTCGCCCCCGGATCGGTACGACTCGCCGCACTGCGGGCCCGGGGCCGGTTCGGCTTGCTCGGCATGGTCGAACGCGCCGCAGCACTCGACGCGACCCTGACGATCACCCCGGCGGACCCCCGCCCGACCGCCCGGACCCCCGGCACCCGCGTCCGCCTGACCGTCCCCCGGCCCGCCCCGCCGACACGGCACCCGGCGTACCGCAACCGTCCCGTTCCCTCCCTGCTCCCGGAGGCCGACCATGCCCCCTGAGCCGCCAGCGCTGCGGGTCGTCGTCACCGACGACAACCCGGTCGTCCGGGCCGGACTCGCCGCCCTCCTCGGCACCCGCCCCGGCCTCACCGTCGTCGCCGAGGCCACGAACGGCGCGGAAGCCCTGACCGCGGTCCGACGGCACCGCCCCGACCTGGTCCTGCTCGACGTCCGCATGCCCGGTACGGACGGCCTCACCGCGCTTCCCGGACTCGCCCGCCTGGCACCGGTCCTGATGCTCACTTACAGCGCGGAACCCGAAACCGTCCGCGTCGCGCACCGGCTCGGCGCCCGCGGATACCTGGTGCACGGGGAGTTCACCACGGACGAACTCCTCCTGGCGGTACGGAGAACGGCGGACGGACACGGCACCTGCACCCCGTCGGCACGGGACGTGTGGTCCACGACGGGGTCCCCCACGGAGCCGGACGTCTCGGATCGCCCGACCCGTCCGCCCGGATCACCCCAACCTGCTTCGCAGGTGCAACGGTCTGTGGGAGAGTCGTGGTGGACCCGTGAGGGTCGCCCCCGCGAGCAACGCGGGGGCGGGCGAGGTCCGTTCGCTTTCGGTCTCAGCTCCAGGGAGGTGGAGGTCATGGATCTCATCGCGTCCGGCATGAACAACCAACAGATCGCCGCCACCTGTTTCATCAGCGAGAAGACCGTCAAGAACCACATCAACCGGATCTTCGCGAAGCTACAGAGCGGGAGCCGGAGCGAAGCGATCGCCCACTGGCTCGGAACCGCCCCGTCCTCCCTGCGGGAGGGGTGGTCCCGTTGACCCCCTCACCTGCGAGTTGGGCCCCAGGGCCCACGAGTCCGACCGTCCCCGTCCCGTACCTTTCCGTAGTCGGACGTGCACGGCACCCGGACGGAAGGACCCACGATGAGGACTCGCCTGACCACCTGGCGCCACCGGACCCTGACCCACCTGAGGGGCCCCGCACGCGACCGCGGCGCCGGCTTCGTGGAATACGCCGGCCTACTCATCATCATCGCGGGAATCTTCACCCTGATCGACAGCTTGGGTTTGGACGGGTTGATCTCGGGGGCGATCCTCGATGCGGTGAACAACGTCATCGGGGGTTGAGCCGTTCGCAGTTCCCTGCAACGGACCGAGGCCAGACGCTGCCCATCTACATCTGGACCACGGGAATTCTGCTCTTCGTCGCGTTCGGCTTCTTCGCTTTCGCTCAGGCTGCCTCTGCGCGCAACGGGGCGCAGTCAGCGGCCGATGCCGCTGCACTGGCAGCCGCGCAGGCGTCCCGGGAGGAGATGCTCGACGGCTTGGCGACCGCCATCGGTGGTGAAGAGGACTGGTTGGACTGGCTTACCGGGGATCTCCTCGAAGAGGCGGGGGCGCAGACCGCCGCAGAGCAGTTGGCCGGCGAGAACGATGCCAGTGTGACGGGATTCGGTCCGGCTGAGGTGAACGGCTATCCAGGATTTCAGGTGGAGATCGAGACCAACTACACGGTGGGCGAATCGATCATCCCCGGCACGGAGTCGATGCGGGCCCGGGCGCAGGCCACTGCCGTTCTGGAGCCGCGGTGTGAATTCGACGTGGACGCCGATCCCAGGGATGTCATCGAACTTGATTGCGACGGAGAGACTGTCGAGATCGATCCCCAGGAGTTTCGGCCGGAAGACCTGCCCGATGCGTCCGACCTGTTCTCCGTGTATCTGGCTGAGTGAAAGGAAGCAGTACCCATGAAGCTCCCCCACGCGAGGACGCGCAGAACACTGACCGCGGCGGCGTTCACTACTGGGCTGATCCTTGCTGGCGCGGCCTGTGGCGGGGGCGAGAGCGGTAGCGACGACGGAAAACGGGAATCCCGGCCGGCCTCGCAGTCGTCACAGGACCAGGAGAACGAGCCTACGGCTGATGACCAGTCCTCAACGCAGCCTGCGAACGATGTTCTCGGGGAGTCCAAAGGCGAGGGTGGACTGACGATGGCCATCACGTCAGCAGTTCGTGATCAGGGCGGATACATCACGGTCCAAGGAACCGTGACCAACGGAACCGGCAAGTCATGGGTCGCGGCCGGATGGCGCAGCGACGAGAACGAGTTGGTCAAGAACGGTGCTTCCATCGCGGGAGCCAACTTGGTGGACAAGCGCGAGGGAAAGAAGTACCTCGTCCTCCGTGACACGGAAGGGCGCTGCCTGTGCACCCGTTTCACAGGGGGAATCCTGTCCGGCGACACCGCCGAATGGTTCGCTCAGTTCCCCGCCCCGCCCGAAGGCACGACGAAGGTCGACTTCCAAGTGGGCTCCATGCCCCCCGCGTCCATCGAGATCAGCGAGGGCGAATAGCCGATGACCGACTCCGCCCCCACCCCCGGAGCCCCGCTGAACGTCCCCGACCGCGCCCCGCGCCCGGCGTCACGCACCCGTGCGATCGCCGCACCCGTGACGCTCGCCGCCCTCCTCTGTCTCCTCGTCACGGGAGCCCCGGCCGAAGCCGCCCCGAGCGACCCCAGCACCCCCCCCGGCAGCGTCTCGGACGGGGGACCCGCGCCCGAGGTGGACCCCGAGAGCCCGGGCCTGCGCCTCGCCGACGGGGCCAGCCTCGCGCCCGCCAAGGTGCTGGACATCAAGTCGGTGGTCGAGGAAATGGGCGGCGAGGAGCGGCGCGAGGACACCAACACGGAGGTGAAGTTCGCCCTCCAGGCCGAGGTGCTGTTCCCCAAGAACAGCCCGAAGCTGAACCCGGAGGCGCTGTCCCGGATCAAGGCGATCGCGGACGAGATCAGGAAACTGAAGGCGACGAACATCAGGGTCTTCGGCTTCACCGACGACCTCGGCTCCTACGAGCACGGCAAGCTGCTCAGCAAGCGCCGCGCCGACTCCGTCCACGACGCGCTCGCCGCCGACCTGGGCCCCGAGGTCACCTACGAGGTGCGCGGGTACAGCGAGGACTATCCGATCGCCGACAACTCCTCGGAGCAGGGGCGGCGGAAGAACCGGCGCGTCGAGGTGTCCTTCCCCCGCGGCGGGGCGGCGGCCGAGCCGAGCCGCGGCGGTGACGAGGCCGCGGGTTCGGCAGCCCCCTGAGGCAGTCGGGCCCGGACGTCGTCCCACCGGGCCCTTCGGATGCCCCCTCCGAGCGGGCCCGGGCGCCCTTCCCGCGCCCGCTCGGGAAACGAACGTGCCCGAGGTCCGGACCGGCAGTACTGTCGACGGGGTAAGTGATGAGCTGTCGTGAGGAGTTGTCCATGGGCAAGGGCCCGTACATCTGCGGTCTCGACGCGGCGGTCGACGTCGTCGGCGGCAAGTGGAAACCGCTGATCCTGTGGGCCCTGGACGACGCCGAGGGTCCGCTCCGGTTCGGTGAGCTGCGCCGCCAGGTGCCGGGGGTCAGCGAGAAGATGCTGATCCAGCAGCTGAGGGAGTTGGAGGCGGACGGGGTGGTGGACCGTGAGGTCTTCCCGGAGGTTCCGCCCCGGGTCGAGTACTCGCTCACGGAGATCGGGTCCCAGCTGAACTTCGCGCTGGGCCCGCTCGGCGAGTGGGGCGGTCGCAACATGTCCGCGATCGTCGCCCGCAAGCACCCCGAGTACGCGGCCTCCCTCCGATCCGCCGCCGTCCAGCCCGCCGCCGGCGAGGCTCCCCCCGCCGATCCCTCCCCGCGGGTCGCCGCGGCGGGGAACCCGGACGCGGACATCGACGTCGACCACCCGCGCGCACCCCGGGTGCTGCGTGCTCCCGGTACCGGCCGTACGCAGAGCGGTAGCCGCACTGCCCGCCCGGTGCGGGGCGTCGAGGAGGCCTGACGGGGACGGCGGGCCGGTGCGGGCCGTCGGTACGACCCGGGCGGCCGTTCCCGAACGACGTTCTCCACATCGTTATCGGGTGTGGCTCGATCCCCAGGTAAAGATAGCGTAAGTTCAGACCAAGGTAATTCGCGTGAGCAAAGCTGCGCGGGCGGCACCGTGCAGTGGAGGGGGCTGCGCGGTGCCGTGCGGCTTCCGGCACCGGACCCGCCGCTCGTGTTCCCGCTCCACGCCCGAGTCCTCGTTCCACGCCCGGCTTCCCGCTCCGCCACCCGCCTCCGCCACCCGCCTCCGGCGTCAACCTCACGCCTCGGGCGCCCTCGCCCCGGAGAGGGACGGCCACACCGGGCCACCGTCCCTCGACGGCCGCGCCGCGCCGCGCGCCACACCACTGCGCACCAGCGGTTTTCCTCCGCCAACCGTCCCCGTCACGCGTGCCACAGGCGCCCGGCGGGTGCCCGGGAAGACTGCGGAGAGTAGTTGTCGGCCGTCAATGCCCGCGATGCCGCATACGAAGGGTTATGGTGGAAGCCCCCCCTCGGGCCGGTCCGTATCCCCCCCCACGGACCGGCCCGTTTTCCTTTCCCGGCCGTGACGCCCCGGTCCTGCCCCCACCGCAGCGCCCCGGCCAGGCCCCCCACCGCAGCGCTCCGGCCGAGGCGCCCGCCCCCACGGCCCCACCGCAGCGCCCCGGCCAAGGCCCCCGACCGCAAAGCCCCGGTCAGAACCCCGGGCCCGGCGCCCCGACCGCAGCGCCCCCGCCGAAGGGGATCAGCCCCGTCCGGCCCAGATGTTCGTCCCGGGCGTCGACACCGCGTACTCGTCGATGTCCCGCAGTTCCTCCGCGGTCAGCGCCGGACCGCCCAGCGCGGCCACGTTCTCCTCCAACTGCCGGACGCTCGACGCGCCGATCAGCGCCGAGGTCATCCGCTCGTCGCGCAGCACCCACGCCAGGGCGAGCTGGGCGAGGCTCTGCCCGCGCCGCTCGGCGATGCCGTTCAGCCCGCGCAGCCGGCGCAGCACCTCCTCGCTGAGCAGGCCCGGGTCCAGGGACTTGCCCTGGGTGGCGCGGGATCCCTCCGGGATGCCGTTCAGGTACTTGCCCGTCAGCAGGCCCTGGGCCAGCGGCACGTAGGCGATGCACCCCATGCCCGCCGCCTCCAGCGTGTCGAGCAGGCCGTCGTCCTCCGTCCAACGGTTGATCATCGAGTACGAGGGCTGGTGGATCAGCGGCCGCACGCCCATCTCGCGCAGCAGCCGGGCCGCCTCGGCGGTCTGCTCGCTGGTGTAGGAGGACACCCCGACGTAGAGGGCCTTGCCCTGCTGGACCGCGGACGCGAGCGCGCCCATGGTCTCCTCCAGCGGGGTGTGCGGGTCGAAGCGGTGCGAGTAGAAGACGTCGACGTGGTCGAGGCCCATCCGGGCGAGGGAGGCGTCGAGCGAGGACAGCAGGTACTTGCGGGAGCCCCACTCGCCGTACGGGCCGGGGTGCATCAGATAGCCGGCCTTGGTGGAGATGACCAGCTCGTCGCGGTACGGGGCGAAGTCCTGGCGGAAGAGCTTGCCGAAGTTCAGCTCGGCCGAGCCGGGCGGGGGGCCGTAGTTGTTGGCCAGATCGAAGTGGGTGA
The DNA here is from genome assembly GCF_042732055.1 of Streptomyces sp. NPDC059816. Taxonomy (NCBI): domain Bacteria; kingdom Bacillati; phylum Actinomycetota; class Actinomycetes; order Kitasatosporales; family Streptomycetaceae; genus Streptomyces; species Streptomyces sp. NPDC059816. The sequence goes on along the minus strand of NZ_JBHWIQ010000003.1, from coordinate 28,069 downwards.
CGCCGAGGTCGAAGGCGCGACGCAGGATCGCCCGCTGCGTCGTCAGCGCGCGGTCGTCGCCGAAGTTGTGCCACAGTCCGAGGGAGACCGCGGGCAGTTTCAGGCCGCTTCGGCCGGAGCGCCGGTACTCCATGGAGTCGTAACGGTCCGGTCGCGCTCGGTAGAGGATGGTGTCGTCCATGGGCTCGAAACTACTTCAGTCGGGCCTCGCCCCCGGCTCGGCGGACCTCGTGCACACCGGTAGGGTGGCGCCCCTCGGGGACGGCTATTTCCACCAAGGGGCTGAACAGACGTGAACCTGCGCGACCTGGTGTATCGACTCTACGCGCGCCGGGTGGAGGGCCGCCTCGACCACGACCAGGTGCCCAAGCACATCGGGGTCATCCTGGACGGGAACCGGCGCTGGGCGAAGGCGTCGGGGGAGACCACCGCGCAGGGCCACCGGGCCGGGGCCGACAAGATCTCCGAGTTCCTCGGCTGGTGCGCCGAGACCGACGTCGAGGTCGTCACCCTGTGGATGTTGTCCACGGACAATCTGGACCGTCCGGAGGACGAGCTGGTACCGCTGCTCGGCATCATCGAGGACGCGGTGCGCGGTCTGGCGCGGGACGGCCGCTGGCGGGTGCACCACGCGGGGACGATGGACCTGCTGCCCGGCCCGACGCAGACGGTCCTCAAGGAGGCGGAACAGGCCACGATCGACAACACGGGGATACTCGTGAACGTCGCCGTGGGCTACGGCGGTCGCCAGGAGATCGCCGACGCGGTCCGCTCGCTGCTGCTGGACCACGCGCAGCGGGGCACCAGCTTCGAGGAACTCGCCGAGCTGGTGGACATCGACGTGATCTCCGAGCACCTCTACACGCGCGGCCAGCCGGACCCCGACCTGGTCATCAGGACCAGCGGTGAACAGCGGCTTTCCGGATTCATGCTCTGGCAGTCGGCGCACTCCGAGTACTACTTCTGCGAGGTCTTCTGGCCCGCGTTCCGCAAGGTCGACTTCCTGCGGGCGCTGCGCGACTACGCCGCCCGCCACCGGCGCTACGGCGGCTGACGCTCCCCCCGTAGGGCGGTCACCGGGGGCCGTGTCACGAGGTGTTCATCCACGTGCCTCCAACTGGTCTGGCATGGCGGCGCGTTTTGAAGGGAATAAGCCACCCAGGTCGGCATCCGAGCGGTATCGGTCGGCGGTACCGGGAGGGATGCCGTATCCAGCGGACGGCAGCAGGCCGCCCGCCCGGGAGGCTCTTTGCACCAGGTGCACCGTACGTACCGTACGGACGAGGCGGAGGGCCGGCGTCCGGCCCGCGCCCCGCGGCCCGAACCCGGTTCGTTCCTTCCCCGTGGGGTGTCGCAGGGGGCGTTCCACTGCCCCGGCGCTCCCCGACCTCATCCGAGGGGGTACGTCCTTCCGTGGTGACCAGCTCAAAGCGCCGTACGCCAGACCGGCGCACCTACGTCCTCGACACCAGCGTCCTGCTGGCCGACCCGAACGCGATGAGCCGTTTCGACGAGCACGAAGTCGTCCTGCCGGTCGTCGTCGTGACGGAACTGGAGGCCAAGCGCCACCATCCGGAACTGGGGTACTTCGCCCGGCAGGCCCTGCGGCTGCTGGACGACTACCGCGTCCGGTACGGCCGACTGGACGCCCCGCTCCCGGTGGGGGAGTTGGGCGGCACGCTGCGCGTCGAGTTGAACCACTCCGATCCGGGGGTCCTCCCGGCGGGGTACCGACTCGGCGACAACGACTCGCGCATCCTCGCCGTGGCCCGCAACCTCCAGGCCGAGGGGTACGACGTCACGGTCGTCTCCAAGGACCTGCCGCTGCGCATCAAGGCGTCCTCGGTGGGCCTGCTCGCCGAGGAGTACCGGGCGGAGTTGGCCATCACCGACTCCGGGTGGACCGGGATGGCCGAGCTGTCGCTCTCCGCCGAACAGGTCGACCTGCTCTTCGAGGGGGACGGCCTGTTCGTGCCCGAGGCCGCCCAGATGCCGGTGCACACCGGGCTGCGCATCCAGTCGGAGCGGGGCAAGGCGCTCGGCCGGGTCGCCGCGGACGGCCGGGTGCAGTTGGTGCGCGGGGACCGCGAGGCGTTCGGGATCAAGGGGCGCAGCGCGGAGCAGCGCATCGCGCTGGACCTGCTGCTCGATCCGGACGTGGGCATCGTGTCGATGGGCGGCCGGGCGGGTACCGGCAAGTCGGCACTGGCGCTGTGCGCGGGTCTGGAGGCGGTGTTGGAGCGCCGCCAGCACCAGAAGGTGATGGTCTTCCGGCCGCTGTACGCGGTGGGCGGGCAGGAGCTGGGCTATCTGCCGGGTTCCGAGGCCGAGAAGATGAGCCCGTGGGCGCAGGCGGTGTTCGACACGCTGTCGGCGGTGACGAGCCGTGAGGTGATCGAGGAGATCACCGCGCGGGGGATGCTGGAGGTGCTGCCGCTCACCCACATCCGGGGCCGTTCGCTGCACGACGCGTTCGTCATCGTGGACGAGGCCCAGTCGCTGGAGCGCAACGTCCTGCTGACGGTGTTGTCCCGGATCGGGGCGAACTCCCGGGTGGTGCTCACCCATGACGTGGCGCAGCGGGACAACCTGCGCGTCGGCCGGTACGACGGGGTGGTCGCCGTCGTGGAGAAACTGAAAGGACATCCGCTCTTCGCACATGTGACGCTCACCCGTTCGGAGCGTTCCCAGATCGCCGCGTTGGTGACCGAGATGTTGGAGGACGGACACCTGTAGGGGAGCTGGTCCTGATTGGCCCCCTTTCGAGGGGGTGTTGGGTGCCGCCCGGTGGGGACTCGTAGCCGAAAGGGCACGAGAGCCTAGCCGGGCGGCGGCCCGTGGTGGGGGAGTTCGGAACAAAGGCCCGAGTCGTGCCAGGTGTGATCTATCCCACTCAACCCGGAATTGCCTTGCGGTGTGCGGCTGCGGCAGAGTCTCAGTCCTGTCAGGCCCCGCATACGACACACCGTGCCGCCTTCCGGTCGCCAGAGCACCACCGGCGCCGTGGCACACTGCCGTACACCGAACTTCATAGAGCCCGTCGTATGCCGCCCGAGTACCACCGGGCGCTCCCGTCGCGGGAGTTGTCCACCGGGCCCGTGCCTCCCGTGACCCCGCAGTATCGGAGGCCAGTGCCAAGGGCACGATCGCGTCCGTGAGGGTCACCCGTGCGGGCGATGCTGGAAGGAAAACGTGTGAGCCGGATCTCCGTCCGGGGATTCGCTGTGGCCTCCGCCACCGCGGTCACCACAGTCGGCGCCGTCGTCGGTGTCGCCTCGGGCACCCCGCAGGAGTCCTCGAACGACTTCGAGGCGACGGCGAGCGACTCGACGCTCCTCGCGGACATCCCCTCGGGCCAGCAGGCCCAGGTCATGACCTCCTCGCTGACGCAGCAGGCGGACGCCCAGGCGATCGCCGCTGACTCCTCCGCGAAGAAGACCGCCGAGGAGACGGCCCGCGTCCAGGCCGCCAAGGACGCCGTCGCCAAGCAGAAGTCGGCCAAGGACGCCAAGGAGCGCGCCGCGGCCGAGGCGAAGGCCGAGAAGGAAGCCAAGGAGCGCGCCGAGAAGGAGGCCAAGGAGAAGCAGGAGAAGGCGAGTCGGTCCGACACGCGCACCGCCTCCGGCACCGGCAGCCTCCCGACCACCGCCAAGGGCTCGTACACCATCGCCGAGATCCAGGCGATGGCCCGTGCGGTGGTCCCTGCCGACCAGTTCCAGTGCTTCAGCAACATCGTGGACCACGAGTCCGACTGGAACTACAAGGCCGTCAACCCCTCCTCGGGCGCGTACGGGCTCTTCCAGGCGCTGCCCGCCTCGAAGATGATCTCCGCGGGTGCGGACTGGCAGACCAACCCCGCCACCCAGATCAAGTGGGGCCTCAGCTACATGGAGGGCCGCTACGGCAGCCCCTGTGGCGCCTGGGACTTCTGGCAGGCCAACCGCTGGTACTGAAGCCCGCCCCGCGTCGATCGCGGTTCAACCTTTCCGGGCCCCTCGCCGTCCTTCGGTGAGGGGCCCGTGGCATGTACCGTTGGGCGGGCTCCGGGGACACCCGGGGGGAGCGGTGCGCAACGTACGCAACGACGGACGTGCACGCGGGGTACGTGCCGGGCGCGAGAAGCACGGCGGACGGCGGGAAAAGGTACGGGTCATGTCGCGAGTGCCAGGCTGGTTGGGCCGGTGGGGAGCCGGGCTGACCGGTCTCGGCGCGCGGTGGGAGGCCCGACGCGACGCAGCGCAACGGCGGGACGACCCCGACGCGCCCGACGGGTCCGGCGCACCGGGCGGCAGCGGGCCCGCCACCACCGGTGACGGCAGGTCAGCGGCCCCCGCGGCGCCGGCCGGTGACCCGGCGGCCGGTCCGTCGACCCCCGTCACCTATCTGCCCGCCGTCACCGCGCGGCCCGATCCGGCACAGGCCGTGCCCTGGGGCCTGCGGGTCGCCGCCGAGGCGGGGTGGCGGCTGCTGGTCCTCGCCGGCGCGGTGTGGGTGTTGATGCGGGTCATCAGCGCCGTGCAACTCGTCATCCTCGCCTTCGTCGCCGCGCTGCTCATCACCGCCCTGCTCCAGCCGACCGTGGCGAAGTTGAAGCGCCACGGGGTGCCCCGGGGGCTCGCGACCGTGCTCACCGCGGTCCTTGGCTTCGTCCTCCTCGGGCTGGTCGGCTGGTTCGTGGTGTGGCAGGTGATGGAGAACATCGACCACCTCTCCGACCAGGTCCAGGACGGCATCGAGGAGTTGCGCAAGTGGCTCCTCAACAGCCCGTTCCATGTGACCGAGGATCAGATCAACGACATCGCGGGAACCCTGCGGGACGCGGTGGGCGCGAACACCGACTCCATCACCTCCGCGGGCCTGGAGGGCGTCACGGTCCTCGTGGAGGCGCTGACCGGCATCCTGCTGACGATGTTCTCCACGCTGTTCCTGCTGTACGACGGCCGGCGGATCTGGGAGTGGCTGCTGCGGCTGGTGCCGGGAGCCGCCCGGGAGGGCATCGCCGGTGCCGGGCCGCGCGCCTGGCGGACCCTCACCGCCTATGTGCGGGGCACGGTGTTGGTGGCGCTGATCGACGCGGTCTTCATCGGCCTGGGGATCTACTTCCTCGGGGTGCCGATGGCGGTGCCGCTCGCGGTGTTCATCTTCCTGTTCGCGTTCATCCCGTTGATCGGCGCGGTGGTGTCGGGGGCGCTCGCGGTGGTCGTCGCCCTGGTCACCCAGGGGGTGTTCACCGCGGTCATGACCCTCGCGGTGGTGCTCGCGGTGCAGCAGATCGAGGGGCACGTGCTCCAGCCGTTCATCCTGGGCCGGGCCGTGCGGGTCCATCCGCTGGCCGTGGTGCTCTCGGTGGCGACGGGCGGGCTGGTCGCCGGGATCGGCGGCGCGGTCGTCGCGGTGCCGCTGGTCGCGGTCACCAACACCGTCGTCGGATATCTGCGGGCGTACTCCCGCGGGTACGCGTTGCGCGGCTCGCCCGCGCCGCACGGGGCGACGGCCCTCGGTGTCGCACCGGTGGTTCCGGCGGCCTCCCGGCCGGCCGCCGAGTCCGCCGGGGAGGGCCCGGGCGCGGCACCGGGCCGGCCGGACGGCGAACGAGCCACCGGTGCCACTGGTACGAAGGCGCCGAACGGCGGCACGGGCGAGTAACACCCGGCCTGACCCGCTCTGACCCGCTCCGGGCGGGCCCGGTTCGGGTAACCGGATACGCGGAAGGGGCCCGTACGGCAGGTACGGACCCCTTCCCCGTGGTGCGGGGAGCAATGTGCTCGCTCAGCCGGCGAGCACGGCCTCCGAGTCCAGCGTGACGCCCACGGCCTGGATCACCGAGGCGATCTTGAACGCCTCCTGGATCACCCCGCGCTCGACGCCGGCCCCGCGCAGCACCTGCTCGTGCGAGTCGAGGCACTGGCCGCAGCCGTTGATCGCGGAGACCGCGAGGGACCACAGCTCGAAGTCGGTCTTCTCGACACCGGGGTTGCCGATGACGTTCATCCGCAGACCGGCGCGCAGCGTGCCGTACTCCGGGTCCGACAGCAGGTGCCGGGTGCGGTAGAAGACGTTGTTCATCGCCATGATCGCGGCGGCGGACTTGGCGGCGGTGTACGCCTCGGGGGAGAGGTTCTCCTTCGCCACCGGCTCCAGCTCGCGCAGCACGATCGGCGAGCGGGAGGCGATCGCGCAGGCCAGGACCGTGCCCCACAGCTGCTGCTGCGGGAGGTCGCTGTTGCCGATCACCGAACCGAGGTTCAGCCGCAGGTCCTTGGCGTAGTCCGGTATCGCGGACTTCAGTTCATCGAGGGCCACGGTCATTCACCGGCCAGCAGCGCGACGGGGTCCAGGGTGGTCTCGCCCTTGCTCCAGTTGCACGGGCACAGCTCGTCCGTCTGGAGCGCGTCGAGGACCCGCAGGACCTCCTTGGGGTTACGGCCGACGGAGCCCGCGGTCACCATGGTGAACTGGATCTCGTTGTTCGGGTCGACGATGAACACGGCGCGCTGCGCGAAGCCGTCCTCGCCCTCGACGCCGCAGTCCCGCATCAGCTCGTGCTTGGAGTCGGCGAGCATCGGGAAGGGCAGGTCGCGCAGGTCGGCGTGGTCCTTGCGCCAGGCGTGGTGCACGAACTCGGAGTCACCGGAGGCGCCCAGGATCTGCGCGTCACGGTCGGCGAACTCGTCGTTCAGCTTGCCGAACGCGGCGATCTCGGTCGGGCAGACGAACGTGAAGTCCTTCGGCCAGAAGAACACCACGCGCCACTTGCCCTCGTAGGTCTTGTGGTCGACCTGGGCGAACTCCTTGCCGGTCTCCAGGGAGACGCAGGCGGTCAGGTCGTACGGGGGAAACTGGTCGCCGACGGTGAGCACAGTGCTACTCCATGGTGCGTGAGGGGTTGGACAAATCCACCCTGTCACACAGCGCGACCGCCGGTGAAATCGATCAGTGCGGTCAGTGTGATCCGATTCGCCGATCAATGCGGCCGGGTGGTACATCTGGGGGAACGGCCAGGTCCGGGCAGGATCGGGGAAGTGTTCGCAGCGAGCCCGGATCGGATCGGGGCGGACCGAGCGGGACCGGTTCGGATCGCGTGATGGCAGATCGGAAGGAACGTACCAGTGGCGGCGAAGACGGGGACCGGTCGGGGCACCGGCGTGGCGGGCCGGGCCAAGCAGCCGAGCATCGCCCAGCTCCGGGCGTTCGCGGCGGTCGCCGAGCACCTCCACTTCCGGGACGCCGCGGCGGCGATCGGCATGAGCCAGCCCGCGCTGTCCGGAGCGGTGTCCGCGCTGGAGGAGACCCTGGGGGTACGGCTGCTGGAGCGGACCACCCGCAAGGTGCTGCTGTCGCCCGCCGGGGAACGGCTCGCCGTCCGGGCCAGGAAGGTGCTGGACGCGGTCGGCGAACTGCTGGAGGAGGCCGCGGCCGTCCGCGCCCCGTTCACCGGAACGCTACGGCTCGGCGTCATCCCCACCGTGGCGCCCTACCTCCTGCCGGCGGTGCTCCGCCTCACCCACGACACCTACCCGGAGCTGGACCTCCAGGTGCACGAGGAACAGACCGCGTCCCTGCTGGACGGACTCGCCGCCGGCCGGCTGGACCTGCTGCTGATCGCCGTGCCGCTCGGCGTGCCCGGGGTCACCGAGCTGCCCCTCTTCGACGAGGACTTCGTGCTCGTCGCCCCGCGCGGCCACGCCCTGGGCGGACGCGAGGGCATCTCGCGCGACGTGCTGCGCGAACTCGACCTGCTGCTCCTGGACGAGGGTCACTGCCTGCGGGACCAGGCGCTCGACGTCTGCCGGGACGCCGGACGCGAGGAGGGCCCCGTCTCGATGACCGCGGCCGGACTGCCCACCCTGGTCCAGTTGGTCGCCGGGGGACTCGGCGTGACCCTGCTGCCGAGGACCGCGGTGGACGTGGAGACCGCACGGGACGGACGGCTCGTCACCGGATGCTTCGCGGCGCCCGCACCCAGCCGTCGGGTCGCCCTCGCCATGCGCGCCGGGGCCGCCCGCTCCGCGGAGTACGCGGCGCTGGCCGCCGCCCTGCGCAGCAGCCTCACCGCCCTGCCCGTGCGGCTGCTGGACCCACCCGCGTAGGACGCACGACGGGGGGGTGCCCCCGACCGTTCGGCTTCGAACGGCCGGGGGCACCCCCCCCGTCGTGCACGGGCCCGTGACGGCTACTCGGTGCGCAGGCCCTCCGGGCGCATCAGCTTGATCAGCGCCGGCATGGACAGTGCGGTCACCAGCAGGACGACCCCCGCCGAGACCCCGGTCATCGCACCGATGCTCGACCAGGCGATGGAGAGCGGTTGCTGGACCATGAGCAGCAGCACCATGCCCAGCACCAGTCCGAAGAACACGGCCAGGACCAGTCCCAGCGCCACCGGGACCGCCGTCTGCCACAGCACCGACCAGGCCAGCGTCCGGCGCCGGGTGCCGAAGGCGACCAGGACGGCCAGCAGCTTCTTGCGCTCGCGGAGCTGTTCGATCTGCGAGACCAGCAGGCTCGCCCCGATCAGCAGCAGCACACAGGTCGCCCCGACGAACAGGCCCGTGCGGATGCTCGCGAACTGGTTGGACTCCTTGAGCAGGTAGTAGGTCATGGCCCCGGCGAACGGGCTGAGCTTGGCCGCCGTCGTGCGGACGTGCTCCATCGCGTCCGGTGTTCCCTTGTCGATCTGGACGAACATCCGGCTGTGCAGCACCGGCCTGAGGCTCTCGGGGAACGCGCCGGGTGTCGCGAGGATGCCGTCCCGCTCGTAACCGAGGGGATCGAGGGCCGGTTCGGCCTTCTTCAGCTCCTCGGGCAGGCGCCACTTCGCGTCGGCGGCCTTGACCTCGGCGGAGGGCGGGTCCACGAATATCGTGGCGCCCGGCTTGGCACGGGCCAGGGTCTCCTTGCCCTGATCGGTGTCGGAGTGCACGCGGAAGACGTCGCCGTCGCGGCACGAGGGGAGCTTCGCCACCTCGCGCAGCGCCGCGCAGTCACCGACGGCCACCTCCATCAGGGAGTCGTTGGGGTCGATCGGCCGGTGCGAGGCCCAGGCGGTGCTGATCCCCACGGTGCTCCGGACCCCGGTGGTGGAGTCCACGGCCTGCTGCGCCCGGTCGAAGGACACCGTGCTGGGGAAGGTCAGTTCCATCTGGGCGCGCTGGAGGTTGTGGCCGCTGTCCTGCGCGTAGTCCTCGTCGACCCCGGCGAACAGCATCTGGAGCGCGATGGCGCCGGCGACGGCCACGGCGATGCCGTTGACCATCCGGGCCGCCGTTCCGCTGCTGAGCTGGAGCCTGCGGGTGGCGAGCTGCCAGGCCACCGGTCCCCGGGCGATGCGGGCCACCACGGCCTCGACCACCCAGGGCAGCAGGGCCGTGACGCCGAAGAGCAGCAGGACCGTGCCGAAGACCACCATGTAGGTGTTGAAGTAGTCGCCGCTGCCCGTCCAGATCTGGGGGACGAGGATCAGCAGGCCGACGAGGGGCAGCAGCAGTCGCCAGAGCAGCCGTCGCGGGCGGGGGAGCGCGGCGCGCATCACGCCCAGCGGCTCGATGACCACTCCGCGCAGCGCCAGCAGGGTCACCCCGATGGCGGCGAGCGGCACGGCGATGACGACCAGTGCGGCCAGCAGCGGCGTGGGCGTGAGGTCTTCGGGGAAGACGGACATGTCCTGGACGGACATCCGGGCGGCGAGCTGACGTCCGGCGAGGAACAGTCCGGCGCCGACGACGAGCCCCAGCAGGGCGCCCGCGACGGCCTCGCCGGCGGCGATCCTGCGGATCATCCGGGAGTCGGCTCCGACCAGGCGCAGTGCGGCGAGCCTGCGGTCCCGGCGCTCGCCGCCGAAGCGGACGGCGGCGGCGACGAACACCGCCACGGGCATCAGCAGCACCACGAGGATGATCAGGACCAGCAGCATCAGGACCGGGTCGAGCGGTTCCGGGGTGGGCGGCGTGCCGAACGAGTCGAGCCGCACCACCAGGTGGCTGGCCTCGGCCTCGTCGAGGTCCTTGGAGCCGGCGTAGTAGGCGAGTTCGTGCGGGCCGATCAGGCCGGACCGGTCCACGGTGGCGGTGATCTCGTACGGGATGCGCTCGCGCAGCAGCTTGCCTTCGGGGGACTCCAGCAGTTCGCGCAGCGCGGGTGAGACGGCCATCTCGCCGGGGGCGGGGAAGGCGCTCAGCCCCGGGGGCAGCGGCGCGTTCGGGCCCTCCGGCTGGAGGAGCCGACCGCGGACGTCACCCTCGCGGAAGTCCGTGTTGGCCATCGCCAGCAGGAGCGTGTTGTCCTGGGGCCGGGTTTCGTCCGAGGTCGCGAAGTCCGAGCGGGCGGTGGAGCGGGCGTCGCGCTTGGCCATGGCGTCCGGCACCGAGCTGGCCAGCAGCAACAGGCTGACGCCGAGTCCGACGCCGACGGCGGTGAGCACGGTGCGCACCCAGGACTCGCGTCCGCCGGTGAGGGCGAAGCGCATGCCCATCGCCAGATCGCGCAGCACGCTCGTGCCGCCCGCGGCGGGCCGGGGCGGGCCGCCGGCGGCCCGAGGACGTGCGGGCCGGGTGTCGGTGGCCGTCATATGGCCCGCTCCATGTCGCGTGACTTGCCGTCGCGCACGACGACCTCACGGTCGGAGTAGGCGGCGACGCGTGCCTCGTGGGTGACCAGGACGACGGCCGCGTTGGTGGACCGGGCCGCGTCCGTCAGCAGTTCCATCACCCGCTCGCCGTTGAGGGAGTCGAGGGCGCCGGTCGGCTCGTCCGCGAACAGCACCCGCGGTCCGGTGACGAGCGAGCGGGCCACGGCGACCCGCTGGCCCTGGCCGCCGGAGACCTCGCCGGGCCGTTTGCCGCTGAGGTCGTCCACTTCGAGGCGGCGCATCCAGTCGATCGCGGCGGCCTCGGCCGGCTTGCGGGCGACCCCGCTCAGCCGCAGCGGCAGCGCCACGTTCTCCACGCAGGTCAGCTCGGGCACGAGCTGTCCGAACTGGAACACGAAACCGAACTCGGAGCGGCGCAGGGCGCTGCGCTGGGCGTCGGACATGGAGCTCAGCTCGCGGCCCTGGTACTGGATGGAGCCCGAGTCCGGGGTGACGATTCCGGCCAGGCAGTGCAGCAGCGTCGACTTGCCCGATCCGGAGGGGCCCATCACGGCCACCACCTCACCGGGGTGGATCGAGAAGTGGGCGCCGTCGAGTGCGGGGGTCGGACCGTACGTCTTGCGCAGGTCCGTCGCGGTCAGCAGGGAACCGGCGGGGGTCATGGGCGCACCTCCTGGGCGAGCTTGTCGAGGCGCGCGGCGGTCAGTTCCAGCCAGCGCAGATCGGCTTCGAGGTGGAACAGGGCGTGGTCGCAGATGAGCTGGTCCGCGAGGTCCCCCCGACGCTTGCGGTCGGTGAGGATGCGCATCATTCGCAGGTGTTCCGCGCGCTGTGTGTCGAGGACGTCGCCGGCGTTGCGGCGGGTGAGCAGCGCGAGGACGACCTTGGTGTACAGGGTCGACTGGAGGTACGGCTCCGGCTTCTCGGGGCTGGCGAGCCAGCGCTGGACGTCGGTGACGCCCGCTTCGGTGATTGCGTACCGCTTGCGCTCGGGACCCTCCCCCGCCTCTATCCCGTCGACCTCGACGAGACCGTTCTTCAGGAGGCGGGACATGGTCGAGTAGACCTGGCCGTAGTGGAGCGGGCGGTCCTGCCCGAACTTTTCGTCGAAGGCCCGCTTGAGGTCGTACCCGTGGCGGGGGCCGGACTCCAGGAGTCCCAGCAATGTGTGACCGATGGACATGCCGAGAACTATACGCACCACGTATACATGCCGTGTATACGTGGTGTGTATAGATCCGGTGCCCTGGTGCTTCGGGGTGGTGTTCTCCCAGGTCAGAGCCGATTGTCACAATTCTGTGGTGCTAGTCGCCGGGGGCGTCCGAGGAGCCGGGCGGTCGCCCTCGTCGAGCGATCGGACCCGCGGACCTGGGGAGCCTGTCGGCCTCCTTCAGCGCCTTGCGCAACAGGAACTCGATCTGCGCGTTGGCGCTGCGCAGCTCCGCGCCGGCCCACCGGGCGAGCGCCTCGTAGACCAGGGGGTCGAGGCGCAGCAGCACCTGCTTGCGCGGGGCGGCGGCCTTCCGGCGCGGGGCGGGGGGCTGCTCCGGGGCGTCGCCCTCGGCGGGGTCCCGGTCGTCGGGGGTCACTGGTACAGCGATCCCGTGTTGAGCACCGGCTGGGCTGCCCGCTCGCCACAGAGCACGACCAGCAGGTTGGAGACCATGACGGCCTTGCGCTCCTGGTCCAGCTCCACGAGGTCCCGTTCGGTGATCCGCTCGATCGCGGCCTCGACCATGCCCACGGCCCCGTCGACGATCAGCCGGCGGGCCGCGACGACCGCGCCGGCCTGCTGGCGCTGGAGCATCGCCGAGGCGATCTCGGGGGCGTAGGCGAGGTGGGTGAACCGCGACTCGATGATCTGCACCCCGGCGGCCTCGACCCGTGCGTACAGTTCGACGCCCAGCTTCTCGGTGATCTCCTCGGCGTTGCCGCGCAGCGAGAGCCCGTTCTCGTCGTGCGCGTCGTACGGGTATTCGATGGCGATGTGCCGCACGGCCGCCTCGGTCTGGGTGGCGACGAACTCCAGGAAGTCGTCGACCTCGAAGGTGGCCTGTGCGGTGTCCTCGACCCGCCACACCACGACGGCCGCCAGTTCGATCGGGTTTCCGTAGGCGTCGTTGACCTTGAGTACGGCGGTCTCGTGGTTGCGCACCCGGGTGGAGATCTTCTGTCGGGTGGTCAGCGGGTTGACCCAGCGCAGTCCGTCGGTGCGGATCGTGCCCCGGTAGCGGCCGAAGAGCTGGACGACCCGGGCCTCGCCGGGCGCGACCATGTTGAGCCCGCTCATCGCGATCGCCGAGAGGGTCGTCAGGGTGATGCCGCAGGCCAGCCCGGTCGCCAGGGCGGCGCCGTTCCCGCTGACCGCCCCGAGGACGATCAGGCCGGCGCCCACCAGCACCCCGGCGAGCCCGAACAGCAGGGCGCGTCCGCCGCCGACGCTGTGGGCCGGGAATTCGGTGACCCGCGGTGCCGGCATCTCGGGCAGTTCGCCCGGCTCCGTGCTCCGACGCGCGGTGCCCGCGCCGCCGTCGGTGACCTGATGCTCCGTACCCGGTCCCTGGTGCTCCTTGGGCATGGGTGCCCCCCGTTTCTTCGATGGGCCGAGGCTGGACGTCCCGCCCGCCCGGCGCCGCTCTAGCAAAGTGATATCACTTTAACCCGAACGGCAACCTTCCGCACCCCTCGGCGGTCGGTTCCTGGGGGGCGGGTGCTCATTGTCACGTCAGCAAATCGACTGATCTGCCGGAGTCTGTCCCGAGGTGCGGTGTTAGCTTGCAGAGCTGACCGCGGGTACGTGACCGGTGCACAGCGCAGCAAACAAGACGAGCAGTACGTACGAGACAGACGAGACGAATCGGAGCGAGCGGACCCATGGGGCGAGCGGAGGAACGACGGGCCCGGCAGCGTGCCGGGCGGCGTGCGCGGCGCGGACGTTCGACCAGCGGGGGTCGCACCGGCATACGCAGGTTCCTCACCTGGCGGAAGCTGCTCGGCACCTTCTTCGGCGTCATCCTGCTCGGCATGCTCGGCTTCGTCATCCTGTACATGGTGGTCGACGTCCCCGAGGGCAACGCCGACGCCAAGCGACAGAGCAACATCTACAAGTACCGCGACGGCACGATCCTGGCCCGCACCGGTGACATCAACCGGGAGATAGTCGACCTCGCCAAGGTGCCGGAGGACGTCCAGCGCACCTTCGTCGCGATCGAGAACAAGTCCTTCTACTCGGACAAGGGCGTCGACCTCAAGGGCACCACCCGAGGAGTGCTCAACACCCTGGCCGGCAAGGGCAAGCAGGGCGGTTCGACGATCACCCAGCAGTACGTCAAGAACTACTACCTCACCCAGGACCAGACCGTCAGCCGCAAGCTGAAGGAACTGGTCATCTCGTTGAAGGTCGACCGCGAGAAGTCCAAGGAGGACATCCTCGCGGGGTACATCAACACCAGCTACTACGGCCGCAGCGCCTACGGCATCCAGGCAGCCGCGCAGGCGTACTACCGGGTGGACGCCGAGGACCTCGACGTCGCGCAGGGCGCCTACCTCGCCGCCCTCCTCCAGGCCCCCAGTCAGTACGACTGGGCCGCCGCCTCCGACCGGGGCAAGCGACTGGTCACCGAGCGCTGGAACAAGGCCCTCGACAACATGGTCGAGAAGGGCTGGTTGGAGCAGGCCGACCGCCGGGCGCTGAAGTTCCCGGTGCCGAAGGAGCCGCGCCCCGCGCCCGGGATGAGCGGCCAGGCCGGCTACCTGGTGGAGGCCGCCAAGCGCGAGCTGGAGCAGCAGTTCGTCCGCGAGGGCATGACCCAGTCGCAGGCCGAGACGCTGGTCCAGGCCGGCGGCTGGACGTTCACCCTGAACATCGACAAGAAGAAGCAGGCCCTGCTGGAGAAGGCCGTCAAGGACGAACTCACCAGCAAGCTCGACCCGAAGGAACGCACCGTCGACGGCGACGTCCAGGCGGGCGCCGTGTCCGTCGACCCGAAGAGCGGGGCCGTCCTCGCCATGTACGGCGGGGTCGACTACGTCAAGCACTTCACCAACAACGCGACCCGCCGCGACTACCAGCCCGCCTCCACCTTCAAGCCGCTGATCTACGCCGCCGCGCTGGAGAACGACGCCGAGACCCAGGACGGCGAGGAGATCTCCGCCAAGACCGTCTACGACGGCGACAGCAGACGCCCCGTCGTGGGCAGCGACGTCGCGTTCGCCCCGCCCAACGAGGACGACGTCGACTACGGCGACGTCACCGTCCAGAAGGCCATGAACAAGTCGGTGAACTCCGTCTTCGCGCAGATGGGCGTCGACGTCGGCATGGACGACGTGATGCGCACGGCCGGCCTGCTCGGCATGGACGTCAAGGGCCTGGAGGCGGTGCCCGCACAGACCCTCGGGACCATGGGCGCCAGCCCCCTGGAGATGGCCGGGGTGTACGCGACCCTGGACAACCACGGCAAGAAGGTGAAGCCCGCCGTCCTCAAGTCCGCCAGCCACAAGGACCGCGCGGTCGACCTCCCCGACCCGGTCGGCGGCCAGGTCGTCGAACGCTCCACCGCCGACGCCGTGACCTCGGTGCTCACCGGAGTGGTCGACGACGGCACCGGCCGCGCCGTCCGCGACCCCCGGCAGGACGTGGCCGGCAAGACCGGCACCTCCGACGAGAACCGCTCCGCCTGGTTCTCCGGCTACACCCCCGACCTGGTCACCTCCGTCGGCCTGTTCGGCGAGGCGGCCAAGGACCGCAAGGGCGAGGACGGCAAGAAGGTCGCCCGCGGCTCGCAGACCAGCCTCAAGGGCGCGGTGGGCGGGGGCAGGGTCAGCGGCGGTGGCTTCCCCGCCAGGATCTGGGCCGCCTACACCTTCGAAGCGATGGGCGCTCCCAGCGAGTTCGACCTCGAAACGGACCAGGGCGCGGCCGTCTCCCCGCCCGCCGAGCCGAGCGACTCCCCGTCCTCCGAGCCGCCGTCCGCCCCCGCCTCGTCCGCCTCCACCTCCCCGGAGCCGGACCGCGAGACCAAGGAACCGGCGAGCCCCAGCACCGAGGCGTCCACGCCCCCGACCGACCCCGAGACCAACACCCCGCCACCGACCACCAGCCAGAGCCCCGACCCGGGCGACGGCGAGGAGACCCCGGAGCCGAGCACCTCGACCAGCCCCAGCGCCTCCGCCAGCCAGTCCGCCGAACAACCCCCCGCGCTCGGCGCGCCCGACGAGGGCTGATCCGCCGTACCCCCGCGGGGTGCGGGCGCCGCACCCCGCGGGGGTACGGCGCCCGGACCGTGGCTGCGGCGGTCAGCCGCCGTTGACGTTCGCGGCGATCCGGTCACCGAGCGCCTTGTCGATGTTGCGCCAGTACTGGACCGCCCGGTCGAGGACCGGACGGCTCACCCCGGCCGACAGGTGCCCGCTGACGTTGGAGACCAGCCGGTCCCGCGCCGCGTCGTCGAGGACCTGCCGCACCAGGGTCCCGGCCTGACCCCAGTCGTCGTCCTCCCGGTGCAGTGCGTACGCCTCGCGGACCATCTCGCCGGCCGACTCCCAGCCGGCGATCTCCCCGAACCGTGCGGTGTCCGCCGCCGGACCGCCGTACGAGTTGGGCGCGTAGGGCGCCGCCACGTTCGCGGGGTCGTACCGCATCGGGCCGTCCTTCGCGTACGAGCCGACCACCGAGTGCGGCCGGTTCGGCGGGAGCTGCGCGTAGTTCGGTCCGATCCGGTACCGGTGGGTGTCCGGGTACGAGAACAGCCGGCCCAGCAGCATCTTGTCCGGCGACGGGCCGATCCCCGGCACCAGGTTCGACGGCTCGAAGGCGGCCTGCTCGATGTGGACGAAGTAGTCCTCCGGATTCCGGTTCAAGGTCATCCGGCCCACCTCGACGAGCGGGTAGTCGCCGTGCGGCCACACCTTCGTCAGGTCGAACGGGTTGAAACGGTAGTCCGGCGCGTCCGCGAACGGCATGATCTGCACGTACATCGTCCAGGACGGCGGATCGCCCGCCTCGATCGACTCGTACAGGTCCCGGCGGTGCAGGTCCGCGTCGGTGCCCGCCAACGCGTCGGCGTCCGCCTGGGTGAGGAAGTCGATGCCCTGGTCGGTCTTGAGGTGGTACTTGATCCAGAACCGCTCGCCGCCCCCGTTCACCCACATGTACGTGTGCGAGCCGTAGCCGTTCATGAAGCGGTACGACTTGGGGACGCCCCGGTCGCCCATCAACCAGGTCACCTGGTGCGCGGTCTCCGGGGACAGCGTCCAGAAGTCCCACTGCATGTCGTTGTTGCGCAGACCGGTGCGCGGATGGCGCTTCTGGGAGCGGATGAAGTCCTGGAACTTCTGCGCGTCCCGCACGAAGAACACCGGGGTGTTGTTGCCGACCAGGTCGTAGTTGCCGTGGTCGGTGTAGAACTTCAACGCGAATCCGCGCGGGTCCCGCCAGGTGTCGGGGGAGCCCTGCTCACCGGCGACCGTCGAGAACCGCGCCAACATCTCGGTGCGCCGACCCGGCTGGAAGAGGTCCGCCTTGGTGAACTGGCTGACGTCATTGGTGACCTCGAAGAAGCCGTACGCGCCGCTGCCCTTGGCGTGCACCACCCGCTCCGGGACCCGCTCCCGGTTGAACTGGGCCATCTTCTCGATCAGATAGTGGTCCTGGAGCAGGACCGGCCCGTTCGAGCCGACGGTCAGCGAGTGCTCGTCGCTCTCCACGGGGATGCCGGCGTTGTTCGTCGTGTACGGGGCGGAATCCGGTGCCTCGGTCACGAGCGTCCTCCCATGCATGAGGGGGAGCCGGGGGACACGGGGGATGTCCCCCGGGGCGTGGTCGCTTCGTCCACCACGCCAGTCAACTCCGCCGACAGGAGGTCGGCAACATTTGGCCGCCCGACACGTGCCGGTGCGTGCCGGTGCGGGGTGCCGTCCCCGCACCGGACCTACGCCTGCGGGCCCGGGTTCCGGTTCAGCTCGAACCACACGACCTTGCCCGTACTGAGCCGGGTGGCGCCCCAGCGCCGCGCCAACTTGTTCACCAGGTACAGCCCCCGACCGCCCTCGTCGGTCGCCCGCGCCTGCCGCAGCCGCGGCAGCTGCGGGACGTCGTCGCCCACCTCGCAGCGCAGCACGTCCGTCCGCAGCAGCCGCAACGTCACCGGCCGAGACGCGTACCGCACCGCATTGGTCACGACCTCGCTGACCAGCAGCTCCACCGAGTCCGACAGTTCCTCCAGACCCCACCGGGCCAAGGCCACCCGGGCCAGGCGCCGGGCGCGGCTCGGGGCCTTCTCGTCCGGTTCCAGGAACCAGTACGCCACATCGCTCGGGGCGATCCCGTCGAAGCGGGCCGCCAACAGGGCGATGTCGTCGTCCCGGTCGCCCGGCCCCAGCATGTCCAGGACCTCGTCGCACAGGGCTTCCAAGGGCGGCGGATGGTCCGGGCCGGTGAGCTGCGCGGTGGCCGCCAACCGGGCCCGCAACTGCTCGATCCCGGCCACCACGTCCCGCAGCCGCGACTCGACGAGACCGTCCGTGTACAACAACAGCGTCGCCCCGGCCGGAGCATCGAGCTCCACCGCCTCGAAGTCGACGCCGCCGACCCCGATCGGCGCGCCCGCCGGCACCCGCAGCACCTCCGCCCGGCCGCCCAGGTGCAGCAGCACCGGCGGCGGATGGCCCGCGTTGGCGATGGTGATCCGGTGCGATACCGGGTCGTACACCGCGTACAGGCAGGTCGCCATCCGGTCGTGTCCGAGCCGCTGCGCCTGCTCGTCCAGGTGGTGCAGGACCTCCTGCGGCGGCAGGTCGAGACCGGCGAGGGTCTGCGCCGTGGTCCGCAGCTGACCCATGATCGCGGCCGAGGTCATCGAATGGCCCATGACGTCGCCCACGACCAGGGCGACCCGGCTGCCGGGCAGCGGGATCGCGTCGTACCAGTCACCACCGACCCGCGCCGTCTCGGCCGCCGGCAGGTACCGCGACGCCAGCCGCACCCCGGTCGGCCGGGGCAGGGTCTCCGGCAGCATGGTGCGCTGCAACTCGTCCGCGATGTACGCCTCGCGCCCGTACAGCACGGCCTTGTCGATGCCCAGCGCACTGTGCGTCGCGAGCTGCGCCGCCACCAACAGGTCCTCGCTGTCGAACGACACCCGGTCCGGACGGCGCAGGAAGATCGCCGCGCCGATCACCCGGCGGCGCCCGCGCAACGGCGCCAGGATCGTGTGCCGCCCGCCCGGCACCGTACGGGTCTCCCCGAGCAGCTCCGGCAGGGCGTCCAGGGCGTCCTCCGCGAACACCGGCCGCACCCCGCGCAACACCTCGGCGAGCGCCCCGCCGGGCCGCACCGTGCACAGTTCGGTCGTCCCGGTGGCGTCCAGGTCGAGCTGGAGGGCCGGCAGCGAGCCGCCCATCTCGGTGTCCCGCTCCTCGGGAATCCGGTCGGTGCGCCGCAGCCGCAGCACCACCGGGCCCATCGGCCGTTCGTCACCGACGGGCAGCGGATCGCGCAGGTAGACGAGGATCGCGTCCGAGAAGGTCGGCACGGTCGCCCGGCACAGCCCCATCACGATCTCGTCCAGGTCGAGGCCGCGGGCGATCCGCCGGGTGGCGGCGCCCACGAAGCGCAGCCGGTCGCCGTCCCGCCGCATGTGGGTCATCCCGGGCTGGACACCCGCCGCGGTCCCCGCGCCCCGCCGCTCGACGCCGTCGGGCGGCCCGGGACTCTCCGCGGACGAGGGGCCGCCGTCGCTCTGACGCGTCGCGCTCTGTCCGTGTTCCGTGGGGCCCTCCGGGTCGCTGCGGGTGTCACCGGGACTCTCGCCGTGGGTCTCCTGGCCGTCCGTGCGGACGCCGTCGTGCCCCGCCGGGCCCTCGTCCGGGGCCGGCCGGGCACGGTGGGCGGCCGAACCGTCGGCTCCGGGCTGGGCGTGCTCGGTGCCGGACTCCGCGTCGGCGCCGCCGCGCGCCCCGCCGGGGCGGGGCTGGGACGGCATCGCGGACGTCGTCCCGGGAGCGCTCGCCTCCGGGGACGTCTGGGCACGCAGCAGCGCCCCGCGGGGGTCCACGGGGGCAGCGGGAGGACCGGCCGTGCCGTACTGGCGGCCCTCAGGGGGGAGGGGATGCTCCGTCACGCGTGTCGAATCCGTCCGTCCGGGGCTGCGCACCGTGCGGCCAGGCGGTCACCGGGAGGTGCCGGAGCCGTCCGCGCGGCACACGGTGATCAGGTGCGTCGGCAGTTGAGGAACAGTTGGTGCTCGGGTGGTGCGTCCGCCCGCGAGGGCGCGTACGAAAGCAGGTCCTCGTCAGTGATCTCGAACCCGGCCTCCCGTACCACCTGGGACAGCTCTTCCCGCAGGAAGCCGGACACCCGGATGAAGTGGCTCATGAACGGGATCTCCGCATCATCCAGGTCAGCTTCCACCATGGACATCGCCAGGACTCCGCCGGGCTTCAGCAGCTGGTGGAACTGCCGCAACGCATAGGGTATTTCGGATCGGGGCAGCATCAACAGTGTGAAGAAGCACGTGATCCCGTCGAAGTGGCCCAAGCCGTCGGGCCCGGCGACGCGCAGCGTGGCCAGATCACGCTGCTGGAACTCCGCCTCGGGCACGTTCGTGCGGGCGAGTTCCAGCATGCCCTCGGAGAGGTCGACCCCGAGGACCGAGTGTCCGGCGTCCACCAGCTGGCGGGCGGTGGGAATCCCGGTGCCGCACCCCACGTCCAGCACCCGTGAACCCGGCGGCAGCTCGGCCAGCAGCCGGGACACCGCAGTGACCTGCCCCTCCTTGTGGGGGAAGGCCTCGTCGTAACGCCCACCGATGGCGTCGAACGCCTCCGCCTGGCCCGAACGGTCGGGAGCACCCTCGTCCGGTCCCTCGTAGGCCGCGTACGCCTCGTCGCGCTCGCTCACGTTCTGGCCACCCCTCGATGACATCCGGTCAGACCTCGCGCAAGCCCAAGGAGTTGCTGCTGTGCGCCCTTGTGGAGGACGATCCTACGGTTGACCCACGGGGGCGCATCAAGGGTCTCATGAGGACACATGCGCGGGCGTACGATCCCAGTCCTCGGGCAAGGCCGGAATCGGCCATACCGGATCGGGCCGCCACGCCGGCCAACCGTCCCGGAACGGTGCCCCCCACGCCCTGATCGCCTCGACCGCCGCGTCTCCCGCCTCCCGTACCCGGCGCGCCTGCCGCGGGGCCATCAGCCCGGCCCGCTGCGCCTGCGCGAACTCGTCCTCGTCGTGCCACCGCCAGCTGCGGTCGGGCTGCACGGAGATGTCCAGGAAGTGGTCCTCCGAGTCCACCCCGCCGTCCCAGCGGACACGTGGTTCCTCCAGGTTCACGTACCAGTTCTTGAACCGCCAGTCGGGGTGCCAGAACAGCCACACCGACCACGGCTCGCCGGGGCGGGCCAGCTTCAGCACGCCGGTGCCCGCCCAGCGGTCGCGCCGGACGGTACGGGGCTTGGTGTAGCGGGTCGCCAGCGGCTCCTCGTGCGGCGGGGTGCCGTCGGCGAGGACCGGGCGCACGCACTCGGTGCCCGGGGCCATCCACACGGCGAGGAGGTCCGGGGCGTCCCGGACGACGGTCACCGGACGGCAGATGTGGAACCCGTCGCCGCCGTTCGCCCGGTACCGCCACAGGATCTGGTCCCCCGCGTCCCACGATCCGCGCACCCCGTCTTCGCCCGTCATGCCCAGATAGTAGGTTCCCGGGCCGGGCGACGCGCCGAATACGTCATCCCGGTGGCCCACCGACGGCCCCGGTCACGCGTGTGAGGGACCCGGCGCCCGGCTCCGGGGTGCCCCGGGCCGGGCGTCACGCAGGTCAGGGGCGGGTCATGCGCAGGACGTCCAGCGCGGCGTCGAGCTGTTCCACGGTCAGGTCCCCCCGGTCCACGTACCCGCCCTCCAGCACCACCTCGCGGATCGTCCGGCGCTCGGCCAGCGCCCGCTTGGCGACCTTCGCGGCCTCCTCGTACCCGATGTACTTGTTCAGCGGCGTCACCACCGAGGGCGAGGACTCCGCGTACTCCCGGGCCCGTTCCCGGTTCGCGGTGATCCCGTCCACCGTGCGGTCGGCGAGCAGCCGCGAGGCGTTGGACAGCAGCCGGATGGACTCCAGCACGTTCTTGCCGATCACCGGCAGCATCACGTTCAGCTCGAAGTTCCCCGAGGACCCGGCCACCGTGATCGTGGTGTCGTTGCCGATGACCTGCGCGGCGACCATCAGCACCGCCTCCGGCACCACCGGGTTCACCTTGCCCGGCATGATCGACGACCCGGGCTGGAGGTCCGGCAGCTCGATCTCCGCGAGCCCGGTGCGCGGTCCGCTCGCCATCCACCGCAGATCGTTGGCGATCTTCGTCAGCCCGACCGCGATCGTCCGCAGCTGTCCACTGGTCTCCACGATCCCGTCCCGGGCGCCCTGCGCCTCGAAGTGGTCCCGGGCCTCGGTCAGCGGCAGCCCGGTGTCCGCGGCGACCTCGGCGATCACGGCCGCCGAGAACCCGGGCGGGGTGTTGATCCCGGTGCCCACGGCGGTCCCGCCCAGCGGCAGCTCCGCCAGCCGCGGCAACGAGGAGCGCAGCCGCTCCACCCCGTAGCGGACCTGCGCCGCGTACCCGGCGAACTCCTGGCCGAGGGTGACCGGGGTCGCGTCCATCAGATGGGTCCGCCCGGACTTCACGACGTCCGCGAACTCCTCCGCCTTGCGCTCCAGCGAGGCGGCCAGGTGCTCCAGGGCGGGGACCAGGTTCCGGGTGATGGCCGCGGTCGCCGCGATGTGGATCGAGGACGGGAACACGTCGTTGGACGACTGCGAGGCGTTCACGTGGTCGTTGGGGTGCACCTCATGCCCCAGCCGCTCGCTGGCGAGGGTCGCCAGCACCTCGTTGGTGTTCATGTTGGACGAGGTCCCCGAACCCGTCTGGAACACGTCCACCGGGAAGTGTGCGTCCCAGCGGCCCTCGGCGACCTCCGAAGCCGCCGCGACGATCGCCTCGGCGACGTCCCGGTCCACCACGCCCAGCTCGGCGTTGACCTTCGCCGCGGCGCCCTTGATCCGGGCCAGGGCCTCGATGTGGGCGCGCTCCAGACGCTGCCCGGAGATCGGGAAGTTCTCCACCGCCCGCTGGGTCTGGGCGCGCCACTTCGCGTGGGCCGGCACCCGCACCTCGCCCATCGAGTCGTGTTCCACCCGGTAGTCGTCTCCCGTGGTGGTGCCGGTGCGGTCGTCGTGAGCGGTCGCCATCTCGTCTGGCCTCCTGGGTGGGCCGGTCCGTGGGTCGGGCCGGTGCGTCGGGTCGGTGCTCGGGGTCCCCGCCTTGGTGAGCGGACGGCTCCGCCCCACCTATTCCCCGCCGACCCGACTTTCCCGTCCGTCCCACGCCCCACGGGGGACGCGCGGTCCGGCGCAGCGGTCAGCCCAGGCCCGGGCCCCGTACCGGGATGGAGGTGAAGGTGGGGGCGGGGGCCGGGTCCTTGAAGAAGTCGTTGCCCTTGTCGTCCACCACGATGAACGCCGGGAAGTCCTCGACCTCGATCCGCCAGACGGCCTCCATGCCCAGCTCCTCGTACTCCACCACCTCGACCTTCTTGATGCAGTCCTGGGCGAGCCGGGCGGCCGGGCCGCCGATGGAACCGAGGTAGAAGCCGCCGTGCGCCCCGCACGCGTCCGTGACCTGCTGGGAACGGTTGCCCTTGGCCAGCATGACCTTGGAACCGCCCGCGGCCTGGAACTGCTCCACGTAGCTGTCCATGCGGCCCGCCGTGGTGGGGCCGAAGGAGCCGGAGGCGTAGCCCTCGGGGGTCTTCGCGGGACCGGCGTAGTAGACCGGGTGGTCCTTGAGGTACTGCGGCACGCCCTCGCCCGCGTCCAGCCGTTCCTTGATCTTCGCGTGGGCGATGTCCCGCGCGACGACCAGCGGCCCGGACAGCGACAGCCGGGTCTTGACCGGGTACTTGGTCAGCTCGGCGAGGATGTCGTCCATCGGCTGGTTGAGGTCGATCCGGACGACGTCGCCCGACTCGGCCAGGTGGGCCTCGGTGGTGTCGGGCAGGAACCGCGCCGGGTCGGTCTCCAACTGCTCCAGGAACACGCCTTCCGCAGTGATCTTCGCGACGGCCTGGCGGTCGGCCGAACAGGACACGGCGATGGCGACCGGCAGCGAGGCGCCGTGCCGCGGCAGCCGCACCACGCGCACGTCGTGGCAGAAGTACTTGCCGCCGAACTGCGCACCGATCCCGATCCGCTGGGTCAGTTCGAAGACCTTCTCCTCCAGCTCCTCGTCGCGGAAGCCGTGGCCGAGCGGGGAGCCCTCGGTGGGCAGGGCGTCCAGGTAGTGCGCGGAGGCGTACTTGGCGGTCTTCAGCGCGAACTCGGCCGAGGTGCCGCCGACCACGATCGCCAGGTGGTAGGGCGGGCACGCGGCCGTGCCCAGGGAGCGGATCTTCTCCTCCAGGAACTTCATCATGGAGGTCTCGTTGAGGACGGCCTTCGTCTCCTGGTACAGGAACGACTTGTTGGCCGAGCCGCCGCCCTTGGCCATGAACAGGAACTTGTACGCACCGCCGTCGGTGGCGTACAGCTCGATCTGCGCGGGCAGGTTGGAGCCGGTGTTCTTCTCGTCCCACATGGTGAGCGGGGCCATCTGCGAATAGCGCAGGTTCAGCTCGGTGTACGCGTCGTAGATGCCGCGCGACAGCGCCTCTTCGTCGCCGCCCTCGGTGAGGACGTTCTGCCCGCGCTTGCCCATGACGATCGCCGTGCCGGTGTCCTGGCACATCGGGAGCACCCCGGCGGCGGCGATGTTCGCGTTCTTCAGCAGGTCCAGGGCGACGAACTTGTCGTTGCCGGAGGCGTCCGGGTCGTCGATGATCCGCCGCAGCTGGGCGAGGTGCGCCGGCCGCAGGTAGTGCTGGATGTCGTGGATCGCCTCGGCGGCGAGCTTGCGCAGCGCCTCGGGCTCCACCTTCAGGAACGTGCGCCCGTCCGCCTCGAAGGTGCTGACACCCTCGGCGGTCACCAGGCGGTACGGCGTGTGGTCCGCCCCCAGCGGAAGCAGATCGGAGTACGCAAACTCTGGCATGACGCCCATTCCTTAACTCAGCGGCCCTGAGCGCCCCCGGCGTCGGCGGCGCACCGTTCAGCGTAATCCGCGGCCCCCGGCAACCCGCCCCGGGGTGGACGCGTCCCTCCCTTCGCAGGTACGGCTTCCGCCACGGCCCCTAGTCGCGATCTATCGCGTCTGGGTAATCTGGGTTCGTGGACCTCGAAAAGCGCCCAACAGCCCAGGAACCGGCCCCGTCGAAGCCCGTGGGGCTCCGCGCCTCGGACGCCGACCGCGACCGGGTCGCGGACATCCTCCGGGAGGCGCTCGCGGAGGGGCGCCTCACCGCCGAGGAGCACTCGGAGCGGGTGGAGGGGGTGTACAGCGCCAAGACGGTGGCCGAGCTGGCACCGTTCGTCCAGGACCTGCCGGCCGGTGCCCAGTTCGCCCCGCCGCGCCCGGTCCCGCAGCAGGTGCCCGCCCGGCCCCCGGTCGGCGGGGTGCCGTTCGCGCCGCCGGAGAACCTGGTGGCCGTGTTCAGCAGCAGTAGCCGCCGGGGCCGCTGGCGGGTCTCCCCGCGCACGCACGCCTACGCGATCTTCGGCAATGTGGAGATCGACCTGAGCGAGGCGGTCTTCGAACACCCGCACATCATGATCAAGGCGTTCAGCCTCTTCGGGAGCGTCGAGATCGTCGTCCCCGAGAACGTCTCGCTGCGCGGCAACGGGGGCGGGATCCTCGGCAACTTCGAGGTGGACACCGTCGACTCGGCCGAACCCGGTGCGCCCGTGGTCCACGTGGACGGCTGGTCGGTCCTCGGCAACATCGAGGCCACCGCCCGCAAGGGCCGCCGGATCGTCGACGCGCTGAAGGACCGCCCGGGGGACCGGGTGCGCAAGCACCTCGGCCTCTGACGTCCGACGACTCCGGCTGACGCGCGAGGGCTCCGGCACTGGTCCGTACCTGTCCGAGAACACCTCTGTACGGGAACGCAGTGCATAGGCGCACGCACAGCGGGTAGGGCTTGCTCCATCGCCGCTCCCTTGCGAAGCCGTCGTCAGGAGTAGATCGTGCTGCATCCGCCGCATCAGAACTTGCAGGTCGCCGCCGTTCCACCACAGCGGCTACCAGCACAGGATCGGGATCAGGACTCCCCGTGGCACACGGAAGCGGTCTGTCGCCGGGACGAGGCGGGGCTCTTCTTCGCGCCGTCCAAGGAACCCACCGCGGCCAGGCTCTCCCGCGAGGAGGCCGCCAAGGGGGTCTGCGCCCGCTGTCCGGTGATGATCGAGTGCCGGGAGCACGCGCTGCTCCAGCCCGAGCCCTACGGGGTGTGGGGCGGGCTGACCGCCGCCGAGCGCAGGGTGGTGCTCGCCCGTCGGCGCAGGCGGGACGTGGAGCTGAAGAAGGCGGCGCACGCGACGGACCACATCGCGGCGGCCGGCTGACCGCTCCCACGCGCGGGGCGGCCACGTCGCGCGGGTGCCCCGTCGGACTGCGTACGCCGACGGGGGTGCCCTCCCGCACAGCAGGGCACCCCCGTCGCCGTACCGGGGTCCACGGCCGCAGCCGTGGTGGTACGGGGGCTACTTGGCGCGGTCGAAGTCGATGGCGCTGTACGCGCGCAGCTTCGCGAGCCGGTGCTCCGAGTCGATCTGACGGATGGTGCCGGACTTGGAGCGCATCACCAGGGACGAGGTGGTCGCCGTCTCGGAGCGGTAGCGCACCCCGCGCAGCAGTTCGCCGTCCGTGATGCCGGTCGCCACGAAGAACACGTTGTCGCCGGAGACCAGGTCGTCGGTGTGCAGCACCCGGTCGAGGTCGTGCCCGGCGGCGATCGCCCGCTCCCGCTCCTCGTCGTCCTTCGGCCACAGTTTGCCCTGGATCGTGCCGCCCAGGCACTTCATGGCGCAGGCCGAGATGATGCCCTCCGGGGTGCCGCCGATGCCGAGCAGCAGGTCGACACCGGTGCCCTCGCGGACGGCGAGCACCGAACCGGCCACGTCGCCGTCGGAGATCAGCTTGATCCGGGCGCCGGTCTCCCGGATCTCCTTGATGACCCCCTCGTGGCGCGGCCGGTCGAGGATGACGACGGTCACGTTCTCCGGCGAGGAGCGCTTGGCCTTGGCGACCCGGCGGATGTTCACGGCGACCGGGGCGTCGATGTCGACGTAGTCCGCGGCCTCGGGGCCGGTCACCAGCTTGTCCATGTAGAAGACGGCGGACGGGTCGAACATGGCGCCCCGGTCGGCCGCCGCGAGGACCGCCACCGCGTTGGGCATGCCCTTGGCGGTCAGGGACGTCCCGTCGATCGGGTCCACGGCGATGTCGCACTCGGGGCCGGTGCCGTCTCCGACGCGCTCCCCGTTGAAGAGCATCGGTGCCTCGTCCTTCTCGCCCTCCCCGATGACGACGATGCCGTTCATCGAGACGGTGGAGACGAGGGTCCGCATGGCCCGGACGGCCGCGCCGTCGGCGCCGATCTTGTCGCCGCGCCCGACCCAACGGCCCGCGGCCATGGCGGCGGCCTCGGTCACCCGGACGAGTTCCAGGGCCAGGTTGCGGTCCGGGGCCTCGGACGGCACTTCGAGTTCGGTCGGCAACTGATGATGTTCGGTCATCGAGACGCACCTTTCTGATACGACGACGGCCGGATGAGGGTGTAATGCGACTCTATCCGCAGGTTGCAGCAATGAGCAGGGGGGGCCACGTTTGAGCGGCCTGCGGGCGGGGGCATCGCCGCGGGGCCGGTGCCGGGGGCGGGAAGGGCACCTGCGACGATGGGAGGCGTGGCAGGAACGAGCCGACTCGGCAAGCAGAGCGTACGGAACATGATGCTGTCCCTCTCGGTGGCAGTGCTCTTCGCGGGATTCATCTGGTTGTTCCTCCCGCACGACGGCGACAAGGACCCGGTGCTGAAGCCGGTCGACTACCGCGTCGAGCTGGTCACGGCCCAGCGTGTGGCGCCCTACCCGGTGGCCGCCCCCAAGGGGCTGGACGGCGAGTGGCGGGCGACCTCCGTCCGCTACCGGGGCTCCGAGTCCCACCACTGGCACCTCGGCTTCCGCTCGCCCGACAACAAGTACGTGGCCGTGGAGCAGTCCACCGAGAAGCCGCGCACGTTCGTGGAGCGGGTCACCCGGGGCGCCCGTGACACCGGTGCCACCCAGGCCGTCGACGGTGCGACCTGGCGCAAGTACGAGGGCGAGCGGTACGACGCGCTCGTCCGCACCGAGGACGGGGCGACCACCGTCGTCCTGGGGTCCGCCTCCTTCACCCGGCTCGGCATGATGGCGGGATCGCTCGGCGCGTCCTGAACCGTCCCGCCCGGCGGGATCGACGTAGGCGAGTGGGGGGCGGGCGCCGGGGCGGGGGCCCCCCCCCCGACGAAGAGGGGGGCCGGGGGGGGGCCGGGGGGGGGGCCGGGTGGGGTGGCAGGGGGGA
>NZ_JBHWIQ010000002.1:287704-522305 GCF_042732055.1 Streptomyces sp. NPDC059816 | reverse complement strand
GGAGGGTGTGGGGCCGGTGTTGACGGTGTCGTTGGTGTGCCCGGTGGGGGTGTTGGGTGAGGTGGAGTTGGAGGCGCTGGGTGAGGCGTGGGTGGCGGTGTTGCGGGGTGTGGTGGTGCATGTGGTGGAGGAGTCGGGTGGGGGGCATACGCCGTCGGACTTCCCGTTGGTGGCTGGGCTGGGGCAGGGTGCGGTGGAGGAGTTGGAGGCGGCGGTTCCCGATCTGGTGGACGTGTGGTCGCTCTCCCCG
The DNA here is from genome assembly GCF_042732055.1 of Streptomyces sp. NPDC059816. Classification (NCBI taxonomy): domain Bacteria; kingdom Bacillati; phylum Actinomycetota; class Actinomycetes; order Kitasatosporales; family Streptomycetaceae; genus Streptomyces; species Streptomyces sp. NPDC059816. The sequence goes on along the minus strand of NZ_JBHWIQ010000002.1, from coordinate 522,055 downwards.
TTGCAGGAAGGACTCCTCTTCCACGCCCGCTACGACGAGACGGGCAACGACGCCTACGTGGGCCAGCGCTTCGTCGACCTCGAAGGCCAGCTGGACGGCGAGTCGCTGCGCCGGTCCTGGCAGGTGTTGCTCGATCGACACGCCAGTCTGCGCACCGCGTTCCCGCAGCCGGCGGGCCTGGAAGATCCGGTGCAGGTGGTCTCGGCGGGGGTGGTGCTGCCCTGGCGGGAGGTGGACCTCTCCGACCTGCCCGACCCGGACGCCGGGATCAGCAGGCTCACGGACGAGGAACACCAGCGCTTCGACCTCACGAAGCCCCCGCTGCTTCGGCTGCTCCTGCTGAAGCTGGGCGACACCAGGCACCGCCTGGTCATCACCATGCACCACATCGTCATGGACGGCTGGTCGCTCCCCGTGCTCTTCGAGGAGCTTTCCCACATCCACGCGGCCGGCGGCAACGCGTCCGGCCTGCCTCCCGTCACCCCGTACCGCGACTACCTCGCCTGGCTCGACCGCCAGGACGCGGAGGCCGCCCGGACCGCTTGGCGTGAGCTGCTCGCGGACGTCACCGAGCCCACCGTGTTGGCCCCGCTGGACCGGGACGCCGAGTCGGTGCAGCCCCGACACGTCGTCCTCCAACTGGAAGAGCCGCTGACCCGAACGCTGCGCGAGACGGCGCGGGTGCGCGGACTGACGCTCAACACCGTGGTGCAAGGGGTCTGGGGCGCCCTGCTCGGCGTGCTCACCGGCAGGAGCGACGTGGTCTTCGGCGCCACGGTCGCCGGACGCCCCGCCGAACTCCCCGGGGTCGAGCGGATGCTCGGCCTGCTGATGAACACCATCCCGGTCAGGGTCACGCTCGACGCCCGGCTCACGATCGCCCAGCTGCTCACCGGACTCCAGGCGCAGCAGGCCGAGCTCATGGGGCACCAGCACATCGGTCTGGCCGAGATCCAGCGCACCGCCGGCCCCGGCTCGGCGTTCGACACCCTGGTCGTGTACGAGAACTATCCGCACGACCCCGACGCCGGACGTGACCTCGGCGGACTGCACATCGTCGGCGGGGGCGGCGAGGAAGCCGCTCACTACCCCCTGACCCTGGTCGTCTCGCCCTCCGAGCGACTTGAGCTCCAGCTCGACTACCGGCCTGACGTCCTCGACGAGGAGACGGTCCGCGCCCTCGGGGAGCGGGTGCGGCGCCTACTGGAACAGGTGGCCGCCGACCCGGACCTGCCGGTACCTCTCCTCGACGTGCTCGACGGCTCCGAACACGACCAGGTGACCCGGCGCTGGAACGACACGGACCGTGAGGTCCCCGTCGAAACGCTTCCCGAGCTGTTCGCGGCGCAGGTGGCGCGCACGCCCGGCGCGGTGGCGGTGATCGGCGCCGAGACGTCCTGGTCGTACGCCGATTTGGACGCCCGGTCGGACCGGGTTGCGGGCTGGCTGTCGAAGCGCGGTACGGGAACCGGTGGGCGGGTCGGCGTGCTGCTGGACCGTTCGCCGGAGTTGGTGGCGGTGCTCCTGGGCGTACTGAAGTCGGGTGCGGCGTATGTTCCGCTGGACGCGGCGCATCCCGTTGCTCGCCTCAGGGGCGTGGTGTCCGAGGCCGGGGTGTCGGTGGTGGTCGCGGACCGGGTGTGGGAGGGCTTGGACACGGTCCCGGTGGCCGATGTGCTGGCGGCTGCTCCGCTCAGCACGGCTCCCGTGGTGTCTCCGGATGCGCTGGCGTATGTGATGTACACGTCGGGTTCGACGGGTCGGCCGAAGGGTGTTGCGGTCACGCATCGCAATGTCGCGGCGTTCGTGGCGGATGGGGCGTGGCGTGATGATGTGGTGGAGCGGGTGTTGGTGCAGGCCAACCATGCCTTCGATGCGTCGACGTACGAGTTGTGGGTGCCGTTGGCGCGTGGTGGTCAGTTGGTCGTGGCGCCTTCCGGTGACTTGGACGCGGCTGAACGCGGTCGGTTGATCGCCGAGCACAAGGTCACCAATGTCCATGCGACGGCGGGTCTGTTCCGGGTGTTGGCGGAGGAGTCGCCGGAGATTTTCGCGGGTGTGCGTGAGGTGTCGACGGGTGGCGATGTCGTGTCGGCGTCCGCGATCCGTGCTCTCCTCGATGCGCACCCCGATCTGATCGTGCGGACGACGTACGGCCCGACCGAGACGACGGCGTTCACCACGGAGATTCCGTACACCGTGTCCGATGTCGTGCCTGATGCGGTGCCGATCGGTCGGCCGATGGACAACAGTCGGGCGTACGTCCTGGACGAGTTCCTGCGCCCGGTGCCGCCCGGTGTGACGGGTGAGCTCTACCTGTCGGGAGCCGGTCTGGCCCGCGGCTACGACGGTCGTCCGGGTCTGACCGCTGAGCGTTTCGTGGCCTCGCCGCACGGTGGTGGGCGGATGTACCGCACGGGTGACCTGGCTCGTTGGACGGCGGGCGGTGAGTTGCTGTTCGCGGGGCGTGCCGATGACCAGGTGAAGATCCGGGGCTTCCGGATCGAGCCGGGTGAGGTCGAGGCGGTGCTCGCCGCGCACGAGTCGGTGGGCCAGGCCGCGGTGATCGTCCGGGAGGACCAGCCGGGCGTCAAGCAGCTCGTCGCATACGTGGTGGCCGCAGGGGCGGACGTGGACACGGCAGCCCTGCTCGCCCGGGTGGCCGAGCGGTTGCCGGAGTACATGGTGCCGTCCGCGGTCATCGCGCTCGACACCCTGCCCGTCACGGTGAACGGCAAGCTCGACCGAGCCGCGCTCCCCGCGCCGGACCTGGGCGACGGAGGCGGCCGGGCCGCGGCGACCCCGCTGGAGGAACTGCTCTGCGGGCTCTTCGGCGAGGTATTGGGGCGGGACCGGGTCGGCGCCGAGGAGTCCTTCTTCGACCTCGGCGGTGACTCCCTGCTCGCCATGCGGCTCACGGCCCGGGTCCGTGCGGCCCTGGACGCCGAGGTCGGCATCCGTGAACTGTTCGGCACGCCCACCGTCGCCGGACTCGCGCGGCTGATCGAAGGCGCTCGGCAGAGCGGCCGGAGCGGGATCGTCGTACGCGAGCGCCCCGAGGTGTTGCCGCTGTCGTTCGGACAGCAGCGGATGTGGTTCCTCAACCGGATGGAGGAAGCGGGCGTCGGCGCGGCGTACAACATGCCCTTGGCGCTACGACTGTCCGGCGTGATGGACGTGTCGGCTCTGGAGGGCGCGCTGGGCGACCTCGCCGACCGGCACGAGACCCTGCGCACGGTCTTCCCCGACACGGCGGGGGTGCCCCGACAGCACGTCCTGACCGGTGCGGCGGGTCGCCCCGTGCTGGAGGTGCGTCCGATCGACGAGGCCGACCTCCCCGCGGTGCTGGTGGCCGAGGCCGCGCAGGGCTTCGACCTGGCCGGGGAGCTGCCCTGGCGGGTCACCCTGCTGGTGCTGTCCGACACGGAGTCCGTGTTGCTGTTGGTGGCCCACCACATCGCCGTCGACGGGTGGTCGATGGGCGTTCTCTCCCGTGACCTGCGGACCGCGTACGAGGCACGCCGTTCCGGTACCCCGGCCGACTGGTCGCCCCTGCCCGTTCAGTACGCCGACTACGCCCTGTGGCAGCACGACACGCTGGGCGACCCCAGCGACCCGGACAGCCTGATCAGCGGGCAACTCGACTACTGGCGTACGGCACTGGCTGACCTGCCGGAGGAGCTGACGCTCCCCGTGGACCGGTCCCGGAAGACCGTCGCCTCGTACGAGGGCGGGTCGGTTCCGGTCGACATCGACGGTGCGACCCATGCCGCGCTGGTGGACCTCGCCCGGCAGCATTCGGCAACGGTGTTCATGGTGGTGCAGGCGGCCCTCGCGATGCTGCTGGCCCGACTCGGCGCCGGTACCGACATTCCCGTCGGCACCGCGGTCGCCGGGCGCGCCGACCGTGAGCTGGACGACCTCGCCGGCTTCTTCGTCAACACTCTGGTCCTGCGCACCGACGTCAGCGGTGACCCGTCGTTCGATGAACTGCTCGCCCGGGTCCGGGACGCCGACCTCGCCGCCTACACCCACCAGGACGTGCCGTTCGAGCGGCTGGTGGACGAGTTGAACCCGGTGCGTTCCCTCTCGCGGCACCCGCTGTTCCAGATCATGTTGGTGCTCCAGAACGCCCCCGCCGAACCCTGGGACCTGCCGGGCCTGACCGTGCTTCCGCTGAGTGCCGAAGCGCTGCCCGACGAGGTACTGCCCGCCCGGTTCGATCTGTCGCTCAGCCTCGCGGAGCGGCGTGATGGGCGGGGTGTGCCGGTGGGGATCAGTGGGGATGTGCAGTTTGCGTTGGATTTGTTCGATGAGGTGTCGGTGCGGTTGTTGGTGGGTCGGTTGGTGGGGGTGTTGGGGCAGGTTGCGTTGGATTCTGGGGTGCGGGTGGGTGGGTTGGGTGTGGTGGTTGAGGGTGATCCGGTGCCGGTGGTGGGTGATGGGGTAGCGCCGGTGGTGTTGTGGTCGGAGGGGTTTGAGGCGCAGGTGGCGCGGACTCCTGGTGCGGTGGCTGTGGTGGGTGTGGGTGGTTCGTTGTCGTATGAGGAGTTGGATGGTCGGGCGAATCGGGTGGCGCGTGCGTTGATTGCGCGGGGTGTGGGTGCGGAGGATCGGGTGGCGGTGGTGATGGATCGCTCGATCGATCAAGTTGTCGTGATGATCGGTGTGTTGAAGGCTGGTGGGGTGTATGTGCCGGTGGATCCGGGTTATCCGGCGGGTCGGGTGGGGTTGATTCTTGAGGGTGCGGGTGTGGGGTTGGTGGTGTGTGAGGCGGGGACTGTGGGGTTGGTTCCTGAGGGTGTGGAGCGGTGGGTGTGGGGGCTTGAGGAACTGGCGGGGTTGTCGTCGGCCAAGGTTGTGGATGGGGATCGGTTGCGGCCTTTGGTGCCGGCGAATGGGGCGTATGTGGTGTTTACGTCGGGGTCTTCGGGTGTGCCGAAGGGGGTGGTGGTGTCGCATGTGGGGTTGGGGGGTTTGGTGGGTGCGCAGGTGGAGCGGTTGGGGTTGGGGGTGGGTTCGCGGGTGTTGCAGTTCGCGGCGCTGGGTTTTGATGCGGTGGTGTCTGAGGTGGGGATGGCGTTGTGGTCGGGTGCTGCGTTGGTGGTGGTGCCGGGTGATCGGATGCCGCCGTTTGTGGATGTGGAGGTGGTGTTGGGGGAGTTCGGGGTGACGCATGTGACGTTGCCGCCGTCGGTGTTGGGTGGGGTGGGGTCGTTGCCGGGTTCGGTGGTGTCGGTGGTGGTGGCGGGTGAGGTGTGCCCGCCGGGGTTGGTGGAGCGCTGGGGCCCCGGATTGTCGGGCGGCTTGGTCAATGCGTACGGGCCGACCGAGGTGACGGTGTGCGCGACGATGTCGCACGCGCTGACGCCCACCACGACTACCGGCGTGGGCGTGGCTGTGGGTGGGCCGGTGTGGGGTGCGGGCGTGGCGGTGTTGGATGAGTGGTTGCGTCCGGTGGGGCGTGGTGTGGTGGGTGAGTTGTATGTGTGGGGTGGTGGGGTTGCTCGGGGGTATGTGGGTCGTTCGGGTTTGACGTCGGAGCGGTTCGTGGCGTGCCCGTTCGGTGGTGCGGGTGAGCGGATGTACCGGACGGGTGACCTGGTCCGCTGGGCCAACGACAGCGACAGCGACGGCGACAGCGGCGGTGCTGCCGGCTTGGTCGTGGTGGGGCGTGTGGACGACCAGGTGAAGCTGCGGGGGTTCCGTATCGAGCCGGGTGAGGTCGAGGCGACCTTGGCCTCCCACGAATCCGTGGGCCAAGCAGTGGTGGTGGTGCGCGAGGACCAACCGGACGTGAAACGCCTCGTCGCCTACGTGGTGCCCGCGCCCTCCGCCGCTCCCGTGCCGTTGGACGGCAAGGCGTTGCGGGACTTCGCGGCGCTGACCCTGCCCGACCACATGGTGCCGTCGACGGTCGTGGTCCTGGACGCCGTTCCGCTGACGCCCAACGGCAAGCTGGACCGGGCCGCCCTGCCCGCTCCGACCCAGGAACCGACCTCCGGCCGGACGCCCACCACCCCCCTGGAGGAGATCCTCGCCGGACTGTTCGCCGAGGTCCTCGGAGCGGACCTGGTGGGCGTCGAGGACTCGTTCTTCGAACTCGGCGGTGACTCGCTGCTCGCCATGCGGCTGGTCGCGTCGATCCGCGCGGCCCTGGACACCGAGGTCGGCATCCGTGAACTGTTCACGACCCCGACCGTGGCCGGTCTCGCCGCACGGATCACCGAGGTCCCGGGGCGTCCGGCGCGGCCCGGGATCGTCGCCCGGGAGCAGCGCCCCGCCGAGTTGCCGCTGTCGTTCGGACAGCAGCGGATGTGGTTCCTCAACCGGCTGGAGGAGTCGGGTGCCGCCGCGGCCTACAACATGCCGTTGGCGCTGCGACTGACCGGTGCGCTGGACACGGGCGCGCTGGAAGCGGCCCTGGGGGACGTGGCCGACCGGCACGAGACCCTGCGCACCGTCTTCCCCGCGGCGGAGGGCGTCGCCCGACAACTCGTCGTCGAGGGACCCGACGGGCGCCCCGCCTTACGCACTCGGACGGTCACGGAAGCCGAACTAGCGCGTGTCATGGCGGAGTTGGCGAGCCAGCCGTTCGATCTGACCCGGGACCTGCCGTGGCGGGCCGAGTTGCTGGCGGTCTCCGAGTCGGAGTCCGTTCTGCTCCTCCTCGCCCACCACATCGCCGTCGACGGCTGGTCGATGGGCGTCCTGTCCGAGGACCTGCGGACCGCGTACGCGGCGCGTCTCGACGGTGCGGGCCCCGACTGGTCCCCGCTGCCGGTCCAGTACGCGGACTACGCCCTGTGGCAGCGCGAGACGCTCGGCGAACTGACCGACCCGGACAGCCTGTTGAACGCCCAGCTGGGCTACTGGCGGACGGCGCTCGCCGGACTTCCCGACGAGTTGAACCTCCCCGCGGACCGGCCCCGGCCCGCCGTCGGAACGTTCGGCGGCGGCTGGGTCCCGATGACGGTCGGCCCGGACACCCACGCCGGACTCGCGGCCGTCGCCCGACGCGGTTCGGCGACGGTGTTCATGGTGGTGCAGGCGGCACTGGCCCTGCTGCTCAGCCGGCTCGGCGCGGGCACGGACATCCCCGTCGGCACACCCGTCGCGGGGCGCCCCGATCCGGTGCTCGACGACCTCGCCGGGTTCTTCGTCAACACCCTGGTGCTGCGCACGGACACGGCCGGGAACCCGAGCTTCGAGGAGCTGCTCGCCCGGGTCCGGGAGGCGGACCTCGCCGCCTTCGCCCATCAGGACGTGCCGTTCGAGAGGCTGGTGGACGACCTCAGCCCGGCCAGGTCGCTGTCCCGGCACCCCCTGTTCCAGGTGCTGCTCACCGTCGACAACACGCCCGGCGCCGACGCCTCCTGGGGCCTCGACGGTCTGGACGTCCGTCCCGTGCTGGCCGACGAGACGTTCTCGGCCCGCTTCGACCTCTCCCTCGGGCTGGTGGAACGCCGCGACGAGCAGGGCGCGCCCACCGGCATCGAGGGTGGCTTCCAGTACGCGGTCGACCTGTTCGACGAGGACACCGCCCGCACCCTCGCCGTGCGGCTCGAACGGCTCCTCGACCAGGTGGCCCGGGCCCCGGGCCGGCACGCCGACGAGTTCGAGGTCATGAGCGCCGACGAGCGCGACCTCGTCGTCCGGACCTGGAACGACACCGGGCGGCCCGTCGAACCCACCACCCTGCCCGACCTGTTCGTGGCCCAGGCCCGGCGGACCCCCGATGCGGTGGCGGTCACCGACGAAGGGTCCACGCTGTCGTACCGGGAGTTGGACGAGCGCGCCAACCAGGTCGCGCACTGGCTGGGCGCCCGCGGGGTGCGCCCCGGTAGTCGGGTCGCGCTGCTGCTGGAGCGGTCCGTCGACCTGTCGGTGGTGCTGTGGGGCGTGCTGAAGGCCGGGGCCGCGTACGTTCCGGTGGACCCGGACCACCCGGCCGAGCGCATCGCCTACGTGTTGGACGACGCGGCGCCCACCGTGGTCCTGTGCACCGCCTCCACCGGCGGCGACCGGGCGGGTGCCGACGGCTGGACGGTGTGGGACGCGCCCGACACCGTCCGGGACGTGGCCTCGTACCCCACCACGGCACCGGGTACCCCGCCCACCCCGGGCACCGCGGCGTACGTCATCTACACCTCGGGGTCCACCGGCCGTCCGAAGGGCGTGGTGGTCAGCCACCGGTCCATCGCCAACAAGCTGCTGTGGATGCAGGACACCTACGGCCTCACCGCCGAGGACCGGGTGCTCCAGAAGACGCCGACGGGTTTCGACGTCTCCGTGTGGGAGTTGTTCTGGCCGCTGCTCACGGGCGCCGCGCTGGTGATGGCGCGGCCGGGCGGGCACCGGGACCCGGCCTACCTGGTCGACGTCGTGCAACGCCGCGCGGTGACGGTGATCCACTTCGTGCCGTCGATGCTGGGGGCGTTCCTCCAGGAGGTCGGCCCGGGGGACTGCCCGGGACTGCGCCGCGTCTTCGCCAGCGGCGAGGCCCTCACGGGCGAGCTGGTGGCGGAGTTCCGCGAGCGGATCGGGGTGCGCCTGCACAACCTGTACGGACCGACCGAGGCGGCGGTCGAGGTGACCGCCTGGGACGGCACCGACGGGGCCCCCGCCGGCCCCGTGCCGATCGGCCGACCGGTGTGGAACACGCAGACGTACGTACTGGACGACTCCCTGCGGCCGGTGCCCCCGGGGGTGTCGGGTGAACTCCACCTCGCGGGCGTCCAACTCGCCCGCGGGTACGCGGGGCGCCCGGGGCTAACGGCCGAACGTTTCGTCGCCTCCCCGTTCGGCGCTCCCGGCGAGCGGATGTACCGGACGGGAGACCTGGCGCGCTGGACCAAGGACGGCGAGCTGGTCTACCTGGGCCGGGCCGACGACCAGGTGAAGATCCGCGGCTTCCGCATCGAGCTGGGCGAGGTGGAGTCCGTCCTCGCCGCGCACGCGTCGGTCGGCCAGGTGGCGGTGGTCGTCCGGGAGGACCAGCCGGGCGTGAAGCGCCTGGTGGCGTACGTCGTCCCGGCGGGCGAGGGCGTCGACACGGAAGCGCTCCGGGAGCACGGTTCGCTGACCCTGCCGGAGTACATGGTGCCGGCCGCGTTCGTCGTCCTGGACGCCCTGCCGGTGACGGTCAACGGGAAGCTGGACCGGGCCGCCCTGCCGGCCCCGGAGATCCGGGTGTCCGAGGGCCGGGGTCCGCGGACACCCGTGGAGGAACTGTTCTGCGGCCTGTTCGGCGAGGTGCTGGGCCTGGACCGGGTCGGCGCGGAGGACTCGTTCTTCGAGCTGGGCGGCGACTCGATCATGTCGATGCTGGTGGTGGCGCGGGCGCGGCGGGCCGGTGTGGTGATCACGGCGCGCGAGGTCTTCGAGCGGAAGACCCCGGCCGGGCTCGCCGTGGTCGCCCGGGAACTGTCGGGCGCCGGGGCGCCGGACGGCGCCGCGGTGCCGGCGGTCGGCGCGGTGCCGTTGACACCGGTGATGCGCGAACTGGTCGAACGGGCCGGGCCGGTGGCGTTGACGGGCACCTTCTCCCAGTCGACGGCCGTGGAGGTACCGGCGGGCTTGGACCTGCCCCGACTGGAGGCGGCACTCCACGCGGTCGTGGACCACCACGACGTACTGCGCGCCCGACTGGAACTGGTCGACGGCGCACCGGACCGACTGACCGTCCCCGACGCGGGAACCGTCACCGTGCCGGTGGACCGTGTCGACGCGAGCGACGGGGACCTCACCCAACTGATCCGCGGCGCCGAGCGCACCGCCGTGCAGCAACTCGACCCGGTCACCGGCCCGATGATGCGTGCGGTCTGGTTCGACCGGGGCCCCGACACCACCGGTCGGCTGCTGCTCGTGGTGCACCACCTCGCGGTCGACGGAGTGTCCTGGCGGGTCCTCGTACCGGACCTCGCCGCGGCCTACGACGCCGCGGGCGAACCGTCGGCGGACCACCGCCCGGACCCGGTGGGAACGTCGTTCCGCCAGTGGGCGCTGGCGCTCGCCCGGGAGGCCACCAGCGCCGACCGGCTCGCCGAACTCCCGCAGTGGACGGCGATCCTGGAGGGTTCGGACACCCCGCTCGGCGGCCGGGCGCTCGACCCCGACGTCGACACGGCAGCCGCGGGCGCCCACCAGGTCGAGGTGCGGGTCCCGGCGTCGGTCACCGCCGACCTGCTGACCCGGGTGCCCGCCGCCTTCCACGCCGGGATCGAGGACGTCCTGTTGGCCGGCCTGGTCGCCGCCGTGCAGCAATGGCGCGGCACCCCCGGCCCCGTACTCGTCGACGTGGAGGGCCACGGCCGGGAGCCGCTCGCCGAGTTCATGGACCTCACCCGCACGGTCGGCTGGTTCACCAGCTCCCACCCGCTGCGCCTGGACGCCGAGGGCGTCGACGGCGCCGGAGTCCGGGCGGGCGGCCCGGAGGCGGCCCGGCTGCTGAAGACGGTCAAGGAACAGATCAGGGCGGTCCCCGGGGACGGCCTCGGCTACGGTCTGCTCCGGTACGCCAACCCGGCGACGGCAGCGGCCTTCGACGCCCTGCCCAGCGCGCAGATCGGCTTCAACTACCTGGGCCGCTTCACCACCAACACCGCCAACAACACAGACACGGGCGGCAGTTGGAGTCCCGACTCCAGTACGGTCCTCGGTGGCGCCGCCGATCCCCGGATGGCCCTGCTGCACGCCCTCGAAGCCGGTGGCCTGGTCCGTGACCTGGCGGACGGCCCCGAGATGACCCTCAGCCTGGGCAGCCCCGCCGGACTCGTCGAGCAGCAGGCGCTCCAGGAACTCACCTCCCACTGGGTCGCGATGCTGACCGGTCTCGCCACCCGCGCCGCCGACCCGGCGGGCGGCGGACACACCGCCTCCGACTTCCCGCTCGTCGACCTCGACCAGCACGAAGTGGAGGAGCTGGAGGAAGCGGTCCCCGACCTGACCGACATCTGGCCGCTGTCCCCGCTCCAGGAGGGAATGCTCTTCCACGCCCGGTACGACGAGGGCACCAAGGACGTGTACGTCGGCCAGCGGACCCTCGACCTCGAAGGCGACCTCGACCCGGCGACCCTCCGCGCCTCCTGGCAGGCCCTGCTGGACCGCCACGCCAGCCTGCGCACCGGAATCCGCCAGCGGACCGGGGCGGGCACCCCGGTCCAGGTGGTCGCCACCGGCGTCCGGCCGCCCTGGCGGGAGGTGGACCTGTCGTCGCTGCCCCCGGCCGAAGCGCAGACCGAGGCACTGCGGCTCGCCGCGGAGGAACACACCAGGTTCGACCTGACCACCCCGCCCCTGCTCCGCTTCCTGCTCCTGCGGACCGGGCCGGCCCGTCACCGCCTCGTCATGACGATGCACCACATCGTCCTGGACGGCTGGTCGATGCCGCTGCTGTTCGGCGAACTGTCCGAGGTCTACGCGGCCGGCGGCGACGCCTCCGGACTGCCGCCCGTCACCCCGTACCGCGACTACCTGGCCTGGCTGGACCGCCAGGACCGCGAGGTCTCCGCCGAGGCGTGGCGGACCGCCCTGTCCGGCGTCACCGAACCGACCCTGGTCACCCGGATGGACCGGGACGCCGAACCCCTGCGCTCCCAGCACGTCACCGCCCTGCTCGACGCCCGGGTCACCACCGCACTGCGGGAGACGGCGAGGGCCCAGGGCCTCACCCTGAACACCGTGGTCCAGGGCGCCTGGGCGGTGCTCGTCGCCCTGCTCACCGGCCGTGACGACGTCGTCTTCGGGACGACCGTCGCCGGGCGGCCCGCGGAGATACCCGGGGTCGAGCGGATGCTCGGGCTGTTCATCAACACCGTCCCCGTCCGGGTCCGCATCGACCCCGGGCAGAGCGTCCTCGACCTGCTCACCGCCCTCCAGGCCGAGCAGGCCGGACTCATCGCCCACCAGTACACCGGCCTCACCGAGATCCAACGCCTGGCCGGCCCCGGGGCGACCTTCGACACCCTCGTCGTCTACGAGAACTACCCCCACGACCCGGACTCCGGCGAACGACTCGGCGGACTGCGGATCACCGGGGGCAGCGGCGACGAGGCCAGCCACTACCCGCTCACCCTGATCGCGTCCCCGGCCGACCGACTCGAACTGCGCCTCGACTACCGGCCCGACCTCTTCGACGAGGCGACCGTGCAGACCCTGGTGGACCGCACCCGGCGCATCCTCACCGCGATGGCCGCCGCCCCCGACGCCCCGACCAGCCGCATCCGCTTCCTCCTCGAATCCGAACACGAGCGGCTGGTCACCCGGTGGAACGACACCGCGCACCCGCTGCCCGAAGCGACCCTGCCGGAACTCTTCGAAGAGCGGGTCCGCCGCTCCCCGGACGCGATCGCCGTCGACCACGACGGCACCCCCACCACCTACGCCGAACTCAACCGCCGCGCCAACCGACTGGCCCACCGGCTGATCGCCCTCGGCGTGGGCCCCGAACACCGGGTCGGCGTACTGCACCGCAGGTCCCCCGAACTGATCGTGTCGATCCTCGCCGTGCTGAAGGCCGGCGGGACCTACGTGCCCCTGGACGCCGACGCCCCGGCCGACCGGCTCCGACGCATCGTCGACGACGCCTCGGCCACCGTCCTGCTGACGGACCGCGCCCTGCTAACCTCCGCGGCGGCCGAGCGCGCCGACACCGTCGTCCTCGTCGACGCCGAACCGTCCGACACGGCCCGGGAACCGGCGACCACCGCCACCGACCCCACCTCCGACCCGGACCGGCCCGGCCACCTCGAGCAACTCGCGTACGTGATGTTCACCTCCGGCTCCACCGGCGTCCCCAAGGGCGTCGCGGTCACCCACCGCGCGGTCATCGGACTGGCCCTGGACCCCCGCTGGGACGGCAGCGGCAGCCGGGAACGCGTCCTGCTGCACTCGCCGCAGTTCTTCGACGCCTCCACCTACGAACTGTGGGTCCCCCTCCTCGGCGGCGGCACCCTCGTGGTGGCACCCCCCGACGTGGACGCCCGCGCCCTGGAACGCCTCGTCCCCGACCGGGGGATCACCGCACTGTGGCTGACCGCCGGACTCTTCCGGCTGCTGGCCGAAGAGGCGCCCGGCTGCTTCCACGGCGTCCGCGAGGTGTGGACCGGCGGCGAGGCCGTGCCCGCCGCAGCGGTCCGCCGGGTCCTCGAAGCGTCCCCCGGCACCACCGTCGTCGACGGCTACGGCCCCACCGAAACCACCACCTTCGCCACCGCGCACCCCCTCACCCGGGCCGAGGGGGTACCCGACTCCGTCCCCATCGGCCGCCCGATGGCGAACATGCGGGTGTACGTGCTCGACGGCGCCCTGCGGCCCGTGCCCGAAGCGGTGCCCGGCGAGCTGTACATCGCCGGGACCGGCCTCGCCCGCGGCTACCTCGACCGCGCCGCCCTGACCTCCGAACGGTTCCTCGCCGACCCCTTCGCACCCGCCGCCGCCCGCATGTACCGCACCGGCGACGTCGTACGCTGGCTGCCCGACGGCACGCTGGAGTTCGTGGGGCGCGCCGACGACCAGGTGAAGGTCCGCGGCTTCCGCATCGAGCCCGCCGAGATCGAGGCCGTCCTCACCCGGCACCCCGCCGTCGCCCAGGTCGGCGTGCTCGCCCGGGAGGACACCCCGGGCGTCAAGCGCCTCGTCGCCTACGCCGTGCCCAGGGCGGACGCCGACCTCACCGGACTACGGGACTTCGCCGCCGAGCACCTGCCCGAGTACATGGTCCCCACCGTGGTGGAACTGGACGCCCTGCCGCTCACCGTGAACGGCAAGCTCGACCGCGCCGCCCTGCCCGCCCCCGAGTACGCCGCCGACACCGGACGGGCACCCGCCACCGCGGCGGAAGAAGCGCTCTGCGCGCTCTACGCCGAGGTACTGGACCTGGACCGGGTCGGCCCCGACGACTCCTTCTTCGACCTCGGCGGCGACTCCCTGCTGGCGATGCGGCTCGTCGTCCGCGTCCGCGCGGTCCTGGACACCGAGATCACCGTGCGGGAGCTGTTCGGCACCCCGACCGTCGCCGCACTCGCCCGACTGGTCGAGGCCAACGAGGACGGCACCCGCACCGGCCTCGTCGCCCGCGAACGCCCCGAAGTCCTCCCGCTGTCGTTCGGACAGCAACGCATGTGGTTCCTCAACCAACTCCAGGAGAGCGGAGCCCAGTCGGCCGACAACGTGCCGCTGGCCCTCTGGTTCTCCGGCCCGCTGGACGTCGAAGCCCTCGAAGCGGCCCTACGGGACGTCGCGTACCGGCACGAGACCCTGCGCACCGTGTTCCCCGCCACCGGCGGCAGCCCGCGCCCCCGACTGCTCGACTCGGCGCCGCCACTGCGCGTCCGACACGTCACCGGACCCGAACTGCCCGACGCACTGGCCGACGCCGCCACCCGCGGCTTCGACCTCGCCCGTGACCTGCCCTGGCGAACGGAACTCCTGGTCCGCACGGACCTCACCACCACGGACGCCGACGCAACCACCACGGACACGCCGTCCGGAACCTCCGCCGAGTACGTCCTGATGCTGGTCGCCCACCACATCGCCGTCGACGGCTGGTCCATGGGCGTACTCGCCCGCGACCTGCGCACCGCCTACGGGGCCCGCCGCGACGGCTCCGCCCCCGACTGGCAGCCGCTGCCCGTCCAGTACGCCGACTACGCCATCTGGCAGCGCGAGGTCCTCGGCGACCTCGACGAGCCGGACAGCCTGATCAGCGCCCAACTCGCCCACTGGCGCGACGCCCTCGCCGGAATCCCCGAGGAACTGGCCCTCCCCACCGACCGGACCCGCCCCGCCATTCCCACGTTCCGGGGCGGCTCCGTACCGCTCGACCTCGGCCCGGCCACCCACGCGGGCCTGCTGGACGCGGCCCGACGAGGCTCCGCAACCCTGTTCATGGTCGTGCAGACCGCCCTCGCCATGCTGCTGACCCGACTCGGCGCCGGCACCGACATCCCCGTCGGCACCGCCGTCGCCGGACGCGGCGACTCCGCACTGGAGGACCTCGCCGGTTTCTTCGTCAACACCCTGGTGCTGCGCGCCGACACGACCGGCAACCCGACGTTCGAGGAGCTCCTGACCCGGGTCCGGGAGGCGGACCTCGCCGCCTACGCCCACCAGGACGTGCCCTTCGAACGGCTCGTCGACGACATCGGCGTCGAACGCTCCCTCGCCCGCCACCCGCTGTTCCAGATCATGCTGGTGCTCCAGAACATCCCCACCGCGGAGTGGGGACTGCCCGGACTGACCATGCAGCAGCAGGAGTCCGAAACCCTCCCGGACGCCGCCCTCCCGTCCCGCTTCGACCTCTCGGTCAACCTCACCGAACACCACGACGACCACGGCGCACCGGCCGGCCTCGGCGGCGGCGTCCAGTACTCCGCCGACCTGTTCGACGGACCGACGGTCAAGACCCTGGCCGAACGGCTCGCACGGATCCTGGACCAGGTCGGCGCCGACCCGCGACTGCGCCTCGCCGACCTCGACGTACTGGAACCCCACGAGGAACGCACGGTCGTCCAGGACTGGAACGCCACGGAACGGGAGCTGCCCGCCTCGACGGTCCCGGCCCTGTTCGCGGCGCAGATGGCACGCACGCCCGACGCCGCGGCCGTGGTGGGAGGCGAAGCGCACTGGTCCTACGCCGAGTTGGACGCCCTCTCCGACCGCGTGGCGGGATGGTTGGCGAGCCGCGGCGTGGGCCCGGGCGGCCGGCTGGGCGTGCTGATGGACCGCTCACCGGAGTTGGTGGCGGTGCTCCTCGGCGTACTGAAGTCGGGTGCGGCGTACGTTCCGCTGGACGCGGCGCATCCCGTTGCTCGCCTCAAGGGTGTGGTGTCCGAAGCCGGGGTGTCGGTGGTCGTCGCTGACCGGGTGTGGGAGGGCCTGGAAACCGTCCCGGTGACCGATGTTCTGGCGGCTGCTCCGCTCAGCACGGCTCCCGTGGTGTCTCCGGAATCCCTCGCGTACGTGATGTACACGTCGGGTTCGACGGGTCGGCCGAAGGGTGTTGCGGTCACGCATCGCAATGTTGCGGCGTTCGTTGCGGACCGGGCGTGGCGTGATGATGTGGTGGAGCGGGTGTTGGTGCAGGCCAACCACGCCTTCGACGCGTCGACGTACGAGTTGTGGGTGCCGTTGGCGCGTGGTGGTCAGCTGGTCGTGGCGCCCTCGGGTGATCTGGACGCGGCTCAGCGCGGTCGGTTGATCGCCGATTACGGGGTCACCAACGTCCACGCGACGGCGGGTCTGTTCCGGGTGTTGGCGGAGGAGTCGCCGGAGATCTTCGCCGGGGTCCGTGAGGTCTCGACAGGTGGTGACGTAGTCTCCGCGTCCGCGATCCGGGCCCTCCTCGAAGTGCACCCCGATCTGATCGTGCGGACGACGTACGGCCCGACCGAGACGACGGCGTTCACCACGGAGATTCCGTACACCGTGTCCGATGTCGTGCCTGATGCGGTGCCGATCGGTCGGCCGATGGACAACAGTCGGGCGTACGTCCTGGACGAGTTCCTGCGCCCGGTCCCGCCCGGTGTGACGGGCGAGCTCTACCTGTCGGGCGCCGGACTCGCCCGCGGCTACGACAGCCGCCCGGGACTGACCGCCGAGCGGTTCATCGCCTCGCCGTTCGGTGGGCGGATGTACCGCACGGGTGACCTCGCACGGTGGACCGAGCGGGGCGAGCTGCTGTTCGGCGGGCGGGCGGACGACCAGGTGAAGATCCGGGGCTTTCGGATCGAACCGGGTGAGGTCGAGGCGGTCCTCGCCGCGCACGAGTCGGTCGGTCAGGTGGCGGTGGTGGTCCGGGAGGACCAGCCGGGCGCCAAGCGGCTCGTCGCGTACGTGGTCGCGGCGGGCGACTCGCTCGACACCAACGCGCTCCGCGAGCTCGTCGCGGGCAGGTTGCCGGAGTACATGGTGCCGTCCGCGGTCATGGCGCTCGACACCCTGCCCGTCACGGTGAACGGCAAGCTCGACCGGGCGGCCCTGCCCGCGCCCGAGGTGACGGTGTCGGCCGGTCGGGGTCCACAGACCCCGGTCGAGGAACTGCTGTGCGGGCTGTTCCGCGACGTCCTGGGCCTGGAGTGGGTCGGCGCGGAGGACTCGTTCTTCGAACTCGGCGGCGACTCGATCATGTCGATGCTGATGGTGGCCCGGGCCCGGCGCGCCGGTGTGGTGATCACCGCTCGACAGGTGTTCGAACGGAAGACCCCGGCCGCGCTCGCCGCGGTCGCCGTGACCACCGATGCCCACGAGGCGGGCGCGGGCCCCCGAGAGGACGACATCGGCACGGGACGGGCCCCGCTCACCCCGGTCATGCTGGACCTGGTGGAGCGCTCCGGCCCCGCGGCACTGACCGGGGTGCTGTCCCAGTCGATGCTGATCGAAACTCCCGCCGGCCTCGACCTGACCCTGCTGGAATCGGCCCTCCAAGCGGTGCTGGACCACCACGAGATCCTGCGCGCCCGGCTCGTCACCGACGACTCCACCTACCTGGAGGTACCCGGACCGGTCCCGGCGGCCGAACGCCTACTGCGGGTGGACACCGCGGGGCTGGACGTCGAAACGGCCGCCGAACTGCTCCAGGCAGAGGGGCGCCGCGCGGTGGACCGGCTGGACCCGCGGGCCGGCGCGATGCTCCAGGCGGTCTGGTTCGACGCGGGACCCGACGCCCCCGGGCGTCTGCTGCTGGTCGCCCACCACCTGGTGATCGACGGAGTCTCCTGGCGCGTGCTCGTGCCCGACCTCGCCGCCGCAGCCGCGGCCCTGGCCGACGGCGGGACTCCGGACCTGGTGCGCGGAACGTCCTACCGGCGCTGGGCCAGGACCCTGGAGAACGAGGCGTTGAGCTCCGAGCGGACCGCCGAACTGTCCACCTGGACGCGCTCCCTGCGCGGACCCAACCCCTTGCTCGGCAAGCGCGCACTCGACCCCGCGGTGGACACCGTCGCCGGCGGGGTGCGGCTGATCGAGGCCAGGCTCCCGGTTCCGGTCACGAATGACCTCCTCACCCGTGTCCCGGCGGCCTTCGACGCCGGCGTCGACGACGTGCTGCTGGCCGGCCTGGTGGCAGCCGTCGGCGAATGGCGGCGCCGCAAGGGTCGCAACCTGGCGGGCGGTGTACTGGTCGACATCGAGAGTCACGGCCGTGAGCCGCTCTCCGACGACATGGACCTCACCCGTACGGTCGGCTGGTTCACGAGCAGCCACCCCGTGCGGCTCGACCCCGGCACCACCGAGTACGCGGTGATCCGCTCCGGGGGCCCAGCGGTGGCCCGACTGGTCCGTCGGGTCAGGGAGCAGTTGCGGGCCGTGCCCGGCGACGGGCTGGGCTTCGGGCTGCTGCGCCACCTCAACCCCAAGACCTCCGAGGCGCTGGCCGGGCTGCCGAGCCCCCAGATCGGCTTCAACTACCTGGGCCGGTTCGGCGCCGGCCAGGCGGACCCGCAGGGGGACACCGCCTGGCAGCCGGCGGGGGACTCGGTGCTCGGCGGCACGGCCGATGCGGACACTCCCGCCGCCCATCTGCTGGAGGCGGGCGGCATCGTTCGGGACCTGCCGGAAGGCCCCGAACTGACGGTCTCCCTGGTCTGCCCGGTCGGACCCCTCGATCAGGCGGCCCTCCAGGACCTGATCGACGGGTGGGTGGCGATGCTCACGGGGCTCGCGGCCCACCACCCGGAAACGCACCAAGACAAGCAGGCACCTTCGGACTTTCCGCTCGTCGCCCTGGCACAGAGCCAGATCGATGCGCTTCAGAGCAAGCTCTCAGGCGAGAAGGAGTGAGTGACGCAGTGAGCGAGTTGCGTATCGAGGACGTGTGGCCCTTGTCCTCCCTTCAGGAAGGGCTACTGTTCCACTCCCAGTACGACGAGCAGGCCGACGACGTCTACGTCGAGCAGTTCGTGACCGGTCTGGCGGCTCCGCTGGACCCCGCGGTTCTGCGGGCGTCCCTCCAAGCGCTCCTCGACCGCCACGCCAGCCTCCGGGTGGGGTTCCAGCAGCCCGCCGGAATGCAGCAGTTCGTGCAGGTCGTGGCCCAGGGTGTGGAGTTGCCGTGGCGTGAGGTGGATCTGTCGGGGTTGTCGGTGGGGGAGGTGGGGGTTGAGGCTGCGCGGTTGAAGGCGGAGGAGGGTGGTCGGCGGTTTGATGTGGGTGTGCCGCCTTTGTTGCGGGTGTTGTTGTTGCGGTTGGATGAGTCGCGGTTTGAGTTGGTTTTGACGTTGCATCATATTTTGATGGATGGTTGGTCGTTGCCGGTGTTGTTTGGTGAGTTGTCTGAGGTGTATGGGGCTGGGGGTGATGTTTCGGTTTTGCCGGTGGTGACGTCGTATCGGGAGTATTTGGCGTGGTTGGGGCGTCAGGATCGTGGTGCGGCGCGGTTGGCGTGGGGTGGGTTGTTGGAGGGTGTGGTGGAGCCGACGTTGGTGGGGTCGGCGGGTGTGGGTGGTGTGGTTTCTGCTGAGGGTGACGGTGACGGTGACGGTGAGGGTGTAGGTGGTGTGGGTCATGTGGTGGTGCGGGTGGGTGGTGGGTTGGTGGGTGTGTTGCGTGGGGTGGCGCGTGAGCGTGGGTTGACGTTGAACTCGGTGGTGCAGGGTGTGTGGGGTGTGTTGGTGGGGGTGTTGACGGGTCGGTCGGATGTGGTGTTTGGGGCGGTGGTGGCGGGTCGTCCGGCTGAGTTGGTGGGTGTGGAGCGGATGTTGGGGTTGTTCATCAATACGGTTCCGGTGCGGGTGGTGGTGGATCCGTATCGGTCGGTGGAGGGGTTCTTGGGGGAGTTGCAGGAGCGGCAGGCGGGGGTGTTGGAGCATCAGCATTTGGGGTTGGCGGAGATCCAGCGGGTGGTGGGTCAGGGGGAGTTGTTCGACACGCTCCTCGTCTACCAGAACTACCCCGTGCCCGCTCAGGGCGACCTCGCACCCTCCGGTGACGGCCTCCAGATCACGGGCTCGTCCAGCTCGGACACCGCGCACTACCCGCTGATCCTCGGTGTCGTCCCGGGCGAGCACATGGAACTCCGCCTCGACTACCACCGCGACCGGTTCGACGCCGAGACGGTGCAGGCGTTGGGTGACCGGATGGTCCGGCTCCTGGAGCAGATAGCCGAGGACCCCAGCCGACCGCTGGCCCAGCTGGACGTCCTCGACCCGGCCGAGCGGACCCGGCTGACCGAGTGGAACGACACCCTCGACGAGGACCCGAGCGACACCGTCCCCCAGCTGTTCGCGGCCCAGGCCGCCCGGACTCCGTACGCGGTCGCCGTGACCGGGGCCGACGGGGAAGGCCTCAGCTACGCCGAGTTGGACGCCCTCTCCGATCGTGTGGCGGGCGGGCTGGTGGGCCGCGGCGTGGGCCCGGACGGTCGGGTGGGCGTCGTGCTGGACCGTTCGCCGGAGTTGGTGGCGGTGCTCCTGGGCGTACTGAAATCGGGTGCGGCGTACGTGCCGTTGGATGCGGCGCACCCGGTTGCTCGTCTCAAGGGTGTGGTGTCCGAGGCCGGCGTTTCGGTGGTGGTCGCTGACCGGGTGTGGGAGGGGCTGGAAACCGTCTCGGTGACGGAACTCCTCGATGCTGCTCCGCTGGCTTCGGCGCCCGTGGTGTCTCCGGATGCGCTGGCGTATGTGATGTACACGTCGGGTTCGACGGGTCGGCCGAAGGGTGTTGCGGTCACGCATCGCAATGTTGCGGCGTTCGTGGCGGATCAGGTGTGGCGTGATGATGTGGTGGAGCGGGTGTTGGTGCAGGCCAACCATGCCTTCGATGCGTCGACGTATGAGTTGTGGGTGCCGTTGGCGCGTGGTGGTCAGCTGGTCGTGGCGCCCTCCGGTGACTTGGACGCGGCTGAACGCGGTCGGTTGATCGCCGAGCACAAGGTCACCAATGTCCATGCGACGGCGGGTCTGTTCCGGGTGTTGGCGGAGGAGTCGCCGGAGATTTTCGCGGGCGTGCGTGAGGTGTCGACGGGTGGCGATGTCGTGTCGGCGTCCGCGATCCGCGCTCTCCTCGATGCGCACCCCGATCTGACCGTGCGTACGACGTACGGTCCGACCGAGACGACGGCGTTCACGACGCAGATCCCGTACCGCGCGGGCGACGAGGTCCCGGCCAACGTCCCGATCGGTCGCCCGATGGACAACAGTCGGGCGTACGTCCTGGACGAGTTCCTGCGCCCGGTCCCGCCCGGTGTGACGGGCGAGCTCTACCTGTCGGGAGCCGGTCTCGCCCGTGGTTACGACAACCGCCCGGGTCTCACCGCCGAACGTTTCGTGGCCTCGCCCCACGGTGGTGGGCGGATGTACCGCACGGGTGACCTGGCCCGCTGGACGACCGGCGGTGAGTTGCTGTTCGCGGGGCGTGCCGATGACCAGGTGAAGATCCGGGGCTTCCGGATCGAGCCGGGCGAGGTCGAGGCGGTGCTTGCCGCGCACGAGTCGGTGGGTCAGGCCGCGGTGATCGTTCGGGAGGACCAGCCGGGCGCCAAGCGACTCGTCGCGTACGTGGTCGCGGCAGCCGACTCCCTCGACACGGAGGCGCTGAGCGAACACGTCGCCGGCAAGCTGCCGGAGTACATGGTCCCGTCCGCGGTCATCGCCCTCGACACCCTGCCCGTCACGGTGAACGGCAAGCTCGACCGGGCCGCCCTCCCCGCGCCCGAAGCCAGGGCCTCGGTCAGTCGGGGACCCGCGACCCCGTTGGAAGAGGTGCTGTGCGGGCTGTACGGCGAGGTGCTGGGCCTGGAGTGGGTGGGCGCGGAGGACTCGTTCTTCGACATCGGCGGTGACTCGCTCCTCGCCATGCGGCTGATCCCCCGCATCCGTGCGGTGCTCAACGCCGAGGTCAGCATCCGTGAGCTGTTCGGCGCCCCTTCGCCGGCCGAGATGGCACGGTTGGTGGCCGAGCACCAGGGGCAGGTGCGGGCACCGCTCGCCGCCCGGGAACGCCCCGAGGTGCTGCCGCTGTCGTACGGGCAGCAGCGGATGTGGTTCCTCAACCAGTTGGAGGAGGCGGGCGCGGGGGCCGGGTACAACATCTCACTGGTGCTCCGGCTGGTCGGGGACCTCGACCTGCCGGCCCTGACGGCCGCCCTCGCCGACGTGGCCGATCGACACGAGTCGCTGCGGACGCTCTACGCGGAGACCGAGGGCGTCCCCAGACAGGTCATCGTCGACGGTCGGGACGGGCACCCCCCGGTCGCGGTCCGTGAGATCGCCGAGGAGGAGCTGCCCCGGGCGCTGGAGGCCGGCACCGTGCGGGGCTTCGACCTGGCACGCGAACTGCCGTGGCGCGTGGAATTGCTCGCCCCGTCGCCCACCGACCACACCCTGCTGCTGGTGGCCCACCACATCGCCGTGGACGGCTGGTCCATGGGCGTGCTGGCCAGGGACGTCCAGGCCGCGTACGCGGCTCGACACGCCGGATCGGCCGTCAACTGGTCCCCGTTGCCGGTGCAGTACGCCGACTACGCGTTGTGGCAGCGGGAGACGCTGGGCGAGCTGGCCGACCCGGACAGCCTGATCAGTGCCCAGCTCGGCTACTGGCGGGACAACCTCGCCGGCATCCCCGAGGAACTGTCCCTCCCGGTCGATCGGCTCCGGCCCCCGGTGTCGTCCTTCGAGGGCGGTGCCCTGCCCCTACGGATCGACGGGCACACGCACGCCCAGCTGGTGGAGGTGGCCCAGCAGGGCTCGGCGACCATGTTCATGGTGGCCCAGGCGGCGCTGGCGATGCTGCTCGTCCGGCTCGGCACCGGAACCGACATCCCGTTGGGCACCACGGTCGCCGGACGTGGCGACAGCGCGTTGGACGAGATGGCCGGGTTCTTCGTGAACACCCTGGTCCTGCGGACGGACGCCAGTGGTGACCCCACCTTCACCGAGTTGCTCTCCCGGGTCCGTGACGTCGACCTCGCCGCCTACAGCCACCAGGACCTGCCGTTCGAACGGCTCGTGGACGATCTCAACCCCGTGCGGTCGCTGTCCCGGAACCCGCTCTTCCAGATCATGCTGGTGCTCCAGAACATCCCCCGGACGGCCGCTCCTTGGGTGCTGCCGGGCCTGACCGTCACACCGATGCAGGCGCGCGACACGGTCGACGCCCGGGTCGACCTCACCGTCAGCCTCACCGAGCACCGCGACGACGAGGGCACGCCCGCCGGAATGGGCGGGGAGATCCACTACGCGAGGGACCTGTTCGACCACTCCACGGCCGAAGCGCTCGCCAACCGCCTGATGCGGGTCCTGGAGCAGGTCGCAGCGGACCCCGGGCTGCGCATCAGCGCCCTCGACGTGCTGGACGCCGACGAGGAGTGGAAGGTCGTCCAGGACTGGAACGACACCGACCACGAGATCCCGGACGACACGGTGCCCGGGCTGTTCACGGCGCAGGTGGCGCGGACCCCGGACGCCTTGGCCGTGGTGGGCGACGGCGTGCGGCTGACCTATGCCGAGCTGGACACCCGCTCGGACCGGGTCGCGGGGTGGCTGGCGGGCCGTGGTGTGGGCGCGGGCGGCCGGGTGGGCGTGGTGATGGACCGTTCGCCGGAGTTGGTGGCGGTGTTGCTGGGCGTGTTGAAGTCGGGTGCGGCGTACGTTCCGCTGGACGCGGGGCATCCGGTTGCTCGGCTGAACGGTGTGGTGTCCGAGGCCGGAGTGTCGGTGGTGGTCGCGGACCGGGTGTGGGAGGGGCTGGAGACGGTCCCGGTGGCCGATCTGCTGGATGCCGCCCCGCTGGCTTCGGCGCCTGTGGTGTCTCCGAACGGGCTGGCGTACGTGATGTACACGTCCGGTTCGACGGGTCGGCCGAAGGGCGTGGCCGTGACCCATCGCAACGTCGCGGCGTTCGTGGCGGACCGGGCGTGGCGTGATGACGTGGTGGAGCGGGTGTTGGTGCAGGCCAACCACGCCTTCGACGCGTCGACCTACGAGCTGTGGGTGCCGCTCGTGCGTGGCGGGCGCTTGGTACTGGTCCCGCCCGGCGAGGCCGATGCGGCCGAGCAGGCCCGGTTGATCGCCGAGCACGCGGTGACGAACGTGCACGTGACGGCGGGTCTGTTCCGGGTGTTGGCGGAGGAGTCACCGGAGATCTTCGCGGGTGTGCGGGAGCTGGCGACGGGCGGGGACGTGGTGTCGTCGTCGGCGGTCCGTGCCGTCCTGGCGGCTCACCCGGGCATGACGGTGGTGGCGAACTACGGCCCGACCGAGACGACGGCGTTCATCACGCGACAGGTGTACACGACCCGGGACGCGGTCCCGGCGACCGTGCCGATCGGTCGGCCGATGGACAACAGCCAGGCTTACGTCCTGGACGAGTTCCTGCGCCCGGTGCCGCCCGGTGTGACGGGCGAGCTGTACCTGGCGGGCACCGGACTCGCCCGCGGCTACGACAGCCGCCCGGGACTGACCGCTGAGCGGTTCATCGCCCACCCCTTCGCCGATACCGGTGGCCGGATGTACCGCACGGGTGACCTGGCCCGGTGGTCGGTGGGCGGTGAGCTGCTGTTCGGCGGGCGGGCGGACGACCAGGTGAAGATCCGGGGCTTCCGGATCGAGCCGGGCGAGGTGGAGGCGGCACTGTCCGACCACGAGTCGGTGGGGCAGGTCGCCGTGATCGTCCGGGAGGACCAGCCGGGGACCAAGCGCTTGGTCGCCTACGTCGTCGCGGCCGGAGACCCGGCGGACCCGGTGGACTCCGAGGAACTGCGGGAGCACGCGGCCGGGCGGTTGCCGGAGTACATGGTGCCGTCGGTGTTCGTGACGTTGGACGCCCTGCCGGTGACGGTGAACGGGAAGTTGGACCGCGCGGCCCTGCCCGAGCCCGGGGTGGTGGTGTCGGCCGGTCGGGGCCCGGAGACTCCGGTGGAGGAGTTGTTGTGCGGGTTGTTCGGTGAGGTGTTGGGGTTGGAGTGGGTGGGGGCGGAGGATTCGTTCTTCGAGTTGGGTGGGGATTCGTTGTTGGCGATGCGGTTGATCGCTCGGGTGCGTTCGGTGTTGGAGGCGGAGGTGAGCATCGCGGCGTTGTTCGGTGCGCCGTCGGTGGCCGGGTTGGCGCGGTTGGTGGAGGCGGACCGCGGTGTGGTGCGGGCGCGGTTGGTGGCGGGGGAGCGCCCGGATGTGGTGCCGCTGTCGTTCGGGCAGCAGCGGATGTGGTTCCTGAACCGGCTGGAGGAGGCCGGCGCCGGCGCCGCGTACAACATCTCCTTGGCGCTGGGCCTGACCGGTGAACTCGACGTCGCGGCCCTCCAGGCGGCACTGCACGACGTCGCGGACCGGCACGAGACCCTGCGCACGGTGTATCCCGCGACCGGCGGGGTGCCCAGGCAGCAGATCCTGGACGGTGCCGACGGCCGGACCGAGCTGGTCACCCGGACCACGCACCGCGGTGAACTCCGTTCGGTGCTCGGTGAGTTGTCGCAGCGGTCCTTCAATCTGAGCCAGGACCTCCCCTGGCGCACGGACCTCCTGATCCTCACGGACGCGGACGCGGGTACAGGCACAGGCACAGGTACCGGAGAGGAACGGTCCGATTCGGCCACCGGGCCCGTCGGCCCCGAGTCCGACTTCGACGCCGTCCTGCTCCTGACCGTGCATCACATAGCGGTCGACGGTGCGTCCATGGGCGTGTTGGCCCGGGACTTCCAGGACGCCTACGCCGCGCGCCGCGTCACCGACGCCCCGTCCGAGCGACCCGCCCTGCCGGTGCAGTACGCCGACTACGCCCTGTGGCAGCGGGAGGTGCTGGGCGAGCTGGACGACCCGGACAGCCTGATCAGCGCGCAACTCGCGCACTGGCGTGAAGCGCTCGCGGAACTGCCCGAGGAACTGGCACTCCCCGTCGACCGCACCAGGCCCGCGGCGCCGTCGTTCATCGGGGGCGAGGTGCCGGTGGACGTGAGCGCCGACACGCACGCCCGACTGATCGCGTTGGCCCAGCGGGCTTCGGCGACGACCTTCATGACGGTCCAGGCGGCGCTGGCGATGCTGTTGGTGCGGTTGGGCGCCGGGACCGACATCCCGGTCGGCACGGCGGTCGCGGGCCGTCCCGACAGCGTGCTGGAAGAGTTGGCCGGGTTCTTCGTGAACACCCTGGTCCTGCGGACGGACGCCAGCGGCGACCCGACGTTCCAGGAACTCCTGGCCAGGGTCCGTGACGCCGACCTCGCCGCCTACTCCCGCCAGGACGTACCGTTCGAGCGACTGGTGGAGGACCTGAATCCCGTCCGTTCGCTGTCCCGGCACCCCCTCTTCCAGATCATGCTCGCCGTGCAGAACGCCGGTGCCGGCGGCGACGCGGCCTGGGAGCTGCCGGGGCTGACGGCGCGGCCGATGCCCGCCGACGACCGGGTCGTCAGCCGGTTCGACCTGTCGATCGGACTGGACGAGATCCGCGACGACGCGGGCACGCCCGCCGGAATGCGCGGCACGGTCCAGTACGCGACGGACCTGTTCGACCGGTCCACCGCGCGCGCCCTGGCCGATCGGCTGCGCAAGGTGCTGGAGCAGGTGGCGGCCGATCCCGCACTTCGGGTCAGCGCTCTCGACGTGCTGGACGCCGATGAGGAGTGGAAGGTCGTCCAGGCCTGGAACGACACGGATCACGCGATCCCGTTGGAGACGGTCCCCGCGCTGTTCGCCGCCCAGGTGGCACGGACCCCGGACGCGGCGGCCGTCGTGGGCGGGGACACCGCACTGACCTATCGCGAGCTGGACGCCAGCTCGGACCGGGTGGCGGGTTGGCTGGCCGCCCGGGAGCTGGGCGGGTCCGGCGACCGGGTCGGTGTGGTGCTGGAGCGTTCGCCGGAGTTGGTGGCGGTGTTGCTGGGTGTGTTGAAGTCGGGTGCGGCGTACGTGCCGTTGGACGCGGCGCACCCGGTGGAGCGGTTGCGTGGCGTGGTGTCCGAGGCCGGGGTGTCGGTGGTGGTCGCGGACCGGGTGTGGGAGGGGCTGGAGACGGTCCCGGTGGCCGATCTGCTCGATGCCGCCCCGCTCACCACGGCGCCCGTGGTGTCTCCGGAATCCCTCGCGTACGTGATGTACACGTCCGGTTCGACGGGTCGGCCCAAGGGTGTGGCCGTGACCCATCGCAACGTCGCGGCGTTCGTGGCGGATCGGGCGTGGCGTGATGATGTGGTGGAGCGGGTGTTGGTGCAGGCCAACCATGCTTTCGATGCGTCGACGTATGAGTTGTGGGTGCCGTTGGCGCGTGGTGGTCAGCTGGTCGTGGCGCCCTCGGGTGATCTGGACGCGGCTCAGCGGGGTCGTTTGATCGCTGATTACGGGGTCACCAATGTCCATGCGACGGCGGGCTTGTTCCGGGTGTTGGCGGAGGAGTCGCCGGAGATTTTCGCGGGTGTGCGTGAGGTGTCGACGGGTGGCGATGTCGTGTCGGCGTCCGCGATCCGTGCCCTGCTCGATGCGCACCCTGATCTGATCGTGCGGACGACGTACGGTCCGACCGAGACGACGGCGTTCACGACGCAGATCCCGTACCGTGCGGGCGACGAGGTCCCGGCCAACGTGCCGATCGGCCGGCCGATGGACAACACCCGGGTCCTCGTCCTGGACGAGTTCCTGCGCCCGGTCCCGCCCGGTGTGACGGGTGAGCTGTACCTGTCGGGCGCCGGACTGGCCCGCGGATACGACGACCGTCCCGCACTCACCGCTGAACGTTTCGTCGCCTCGCCCTACGGCGGGCGGATGTACCGGACGGGTGACCTGGCCCGTTGGACGGCCGGCGGTGAGCTGCTGTTCGCGGGGCGCGCCGACGACCAGGTGAAGGTGCGCGGGTTCCGGGTCGAGCCGGGCGAGGTGGAAGCGGTGCTCGCCGGCCACGCGTCGGTGGCGCAGGTGGCGGTGATCGTCCGGGAGGACCAGCCGGGCACCCAACGGCTGGTGGCGTACGTGGTGGCGGCGGGTGGCACGCTGGATGCCGAGGCGCTGCGGGAGCTGGTGGCGGGCGAGCTGCCGGAGTACATGGTGCCGTCCGCGGTGATGGCGCTCGACACCCTGCCGGTGACGGTGAACGGGAAGTTGGACCGGGCGGCCCTGCCCCAGCCGGAAGCCAGGGCCTCGGTCAGCCGGGGGCCCGCGACCCCGTTGGAAGAGGTGCTGTGCGGGTTGT
The DNA here is from genome assembly GCF_042732055.1 of Streptomyces sp. NPDC059816. Taxonomy (NCBI): domain Bacteria; kingdom Bacillati; phylum Actinomycetota; class Actinomycetes; order Kitasatosporales; family Streptomycetaceae; genus Streptomyces; species Streptomyces sp. NPDC059816. The sequence continues at coordinate 493,942 of NZ_JBHWIQ010000002.1, read as the reverse complement.
TCGGTGAGGTGTTGGGGTTGGAGCGGGTGGGGGCGGAGGATTCGTTCTTCGAGTTGGGTGGGGATTCGTTGTTGGCGATGCGGTTGATCGCTCGGGTGCGTTCGGTGTTGGAGGCGGAGGTGAGCATCGCGGCGTTGTTCGGTGCGCCGTCGGTGGCCGGGTTGGCGCGGTTGGTGGAGGCGGACCGCGGTGTGGTGCGGGCGCGGTTGGTGGCGGGGGAGCGCCCTGATGTGGTGCCGCTGTCGTTCGGGCAGCAGCGGATGTGGTTCCTGAACCGGCTGGAGGAGGCCGGCGCCGGTGCCGCGTACAGCATTTCGCTGCCGGTGCGGCTGGTGGGTGACCTGGACCTCGCGGCGTTCGAGGCGGCGCTCGGTGATGTGGCCGAGCGGCACGAGACCCTGCGCACGGTCTTCCCCGACACGGAGGGCGTGCCCAGGCAACACGTCCTGGAGGGCCCGGCGGCCCGGCCGGTGCCGATCGTCCGGGCGGCGACCTCCGCCCAGGTGCCGGAGCTGCTCGCCGCGGCGACGGGTCGCCCCTTCGACCTGGCCTCCGACCTGCCGTGGCGGATCGAACTCCTGGAGACCTCCCCGACCGAACGCGTCCTCGTGGTGGTGGCGCACCACATCGCGGTCGACGGCTGGTCCATGAGCGTGCTGGCCCGCGACCTGTGGACCGCGTACGCGGCCCGTGCCGGCGGCGCCGCGCCCGACTGGGTGCCGTTGCCGGTGCAGTACGCCGACTACGCCCTGTGGCAGCGTGAGGTGCTGGGTGAGCTGGAGGACCCGGACAGCCTGATCAGCGCGCAACTCGCGCACTGGCGTGAGGCGTTGGCGGACCTTCCGGCCGAGCTGGCATTGCCGACGGACCGGCCGCGGCCGGCGGCTGCCTCCTTCGAGGGCCGGGCGGTCCGGGTTCAGGTCGGTGCCGAGACGCACGCGGCGCTGGTCAAGGCCGCCGAGCGGGGTTCCGCCACGGTGTTCATGGTGGTGCAGGCCGCCCTGGCGGTACTGCTGAGCCGGGTCGGCGCGGGCACGGACATCCCCGTCGGCACGGCGGTCGCCGGGCGCGGGGACACCTCGCTGGACGACCTGGCCGGGTTCTTCGTCAACACGTTGGTGCTGCGCACGGACGTCAGCGGTGATCCGACGTTCGAGGAGCTGTTGGCGCGGGTGCGCAATGCGGACCTGTCGGCCTACGGGCACCAGGACGTGCCGTTCGAGCGGCTGGTGGACGAGCTGAACCCGGCCAGGTCGCTGGCCCGGCACCCGCTGTTCCAGGTGATGCTGGTCCTCCAGAACGTGCCGCGTTCCCAGTCGTCGCCCTGGGAGGTCCCGGGTCTGGCGGTGGAGCCGGTGCCCGTGGACGAGAACGTCGCCGCCCGGTTCGACCTGTCGGTCAGCCTCTCCGAGCAGCGGGACGAACAGGGCACCCCGCTCGGTCTCGTCGGCAGCCTCCAGTACGCGACGGACCTGTTCGACGAGTCCACCGTGCAGGCCCTCGCGGGCCGGCTGGTCCGGGTGCTGGAACAGTTCGCCGCCGACCCGGGGGTGCGCCTCAGCCGGATCGAGGTCCTTCAGGACGTCGAGCGGACGCAGGTCGTCACCGACTGGAACGACTCCGCGCGCAGCGCGCCCCCCGCGACGCTGCCCGAGCTGTTCCGGGCGCAGGTCGCACGGACCCCCGACGCGCCCGCCGTGATCGGGGAGACCGAGCTCAGCTACGCGGAGTTGGACCGGCGGACCAACCGGATCGCGCACTGGCTGATCGCCCGGGGCATCGGCCCGGAGTCCCGGGTCGGCGTGCTGATGGAACGCTCCCCGGACCTGGTCACCGTGCTGCTCGGCGTGTTGAAGTCGGGTGCGGCGTACCTGCCGATGGACCCGGCGTACCCGGCCGAACGCATCGGGTTCGTCCTCGCCGACGCCTCGCCCGCGCTGGTGTTGTGCACCAGCGGCACCGCGGGACTGCTGGCCGAGGCCGCCGAGGATGCAGAACGCGTGGTGTGGGACGAGGACGCGACGTTCGCGCAGGTCGCCGGGGCCCCGGCGAGCGCTCCGGACGTCGGACTGAGCCCCCGGCACCCCGCGTACGTGATCCACACCTCCGGGTCGACGGGCACCCCCAAGGGCGTGGAGGTCACCCACCAGGGGGTCGCCAGCCTCTCCGGGAGCCAGATCGAACGGTTCGGGGTGGGCCCGGGCTCCCGGGTGCTCCAGTTCGCGGCGCTCGGCTTCGACGCCTCCGTCTGGGAACTCGTCATGGCGTTGACGTCGGGCGCGGCCCTGGTGACCGCCCCCGCCGACCGGATGCCGCCGCTCGGACCGCTGGCTGACCTGTTGGACGACTACGGGATCACCCACGTCACGCTGCCGCCCTCGGTGCTGGCCTCCGCGGACCGGCTGCCCGCCTCGCTGCGGACCGTCGTCGTCGCCGGTGAGGCGTGCCCGCCCGCCCTGGTCGACGCCTGGGCCCCGCAGGTGGACTTCATCAACGCGTACGGGCCGACCGAGACCACCGTCTGCGCCACCATGTCCGCCCCGCTGGCCCCCGACCCGGACCGCACCTCGGTGCCCATCGGCACCCCGGTGTGGAACAGCAACTCGTACGTGCTGGACGACTTCCTGCGCCCGGTGCCGCCCGGTGTGACGGGCGAGCTGTACGTCACCGGGCCCGGTCTGGCCCGTGGTTACGCGGGTCGGGCGGGGGTGACGGCGGAGCGTTTCGTGGCGTCGCCGTTCGGTGGGGGGCGGATGTACCGGACGGGTGACCTGGCGCGGTGGACCCGGGACGGGGAGCTGGTGTTCGGGGGTCGCGCGGACGATCAGGTGAAGGTGCGCGGCTTCCGGATCGAGCCGGGTGAGGTCGAAGCGGCGCTCGCGGCCCACGTGGGTGTGGGTCAGGTGGCGGTGGTGGTGCGGGAGGACCAGCCGGAGGTGAAGCGGCTGGTGGCGTACGTGGTGCCGGCCGGTGAGCCGCTGGCCGACGGAGTGCTGCGGGAGCACGCGGCGCAGCGGCTGCCGGACCACATGGTGCCGTCGGCGTTCGTGGTGCTGGACGCGCTGCCGATGACGGTGAACGGGAAGCTGGACAAGGCGGCCCTGCCCGCCCCCGAGTTCGACGGCGGTGAGGGGCGTGAGCCGCGGACCCCGCTGGAGGAGGCGCTGTGCGGGCTGTTCGCCGGGGTCCTCGGGCACGAACGGGTCAGTGCGGACCGTTCGTTCTTCGAGCTGGGCGGTGACTCGCTGCTGGCGATGCGGCTGATCGCCAGCATCCGCTCCGAGCTGACCGCGGAGGTGAGCGTACGCGACCTGTTCGGTGCGCCGACCGTGGAGGGGCTCGCCCGACTGGTGGAGGAGGGGCAGGGCGTCGTCCGGGCGCAGTTGGTCGCGGGGGAGCGCCCCGAGGTGCTGCCGCTGTCGTACGGGCAACAGCGCATGTGGTTCCTCAACCGGATGGAGCAGTCCGGTGCCGGCGCCGGCTACAACGTGCCGCTCGCCCTGGAACTCACCGGCGCACTCGACATCGAGGCCCTGCGGTCCGCGCTGCACGACGTCGCCGAGCGGCACGAGACCCTGCGCACCGTCTTCCCCGAGACGGACGGCGTGCCCGCACAGCGCATCCTGCCCGCCGGGGGCACCGACCTGCCGGTGCGCAACGTCGTCCCCGACGAACTGCACGCGACCGTGGACGGGGTGGCGCGCCACACCTTCGACCTCACCCGGGACCTGCCCTGGCGCACCGAGCTGCTGTCGCTGTCGGCGACCGAACACGTCCTGGTGCTGGTGGCGCACCACATCGCCGTCGACGGCTGGTCGATGGGCGTCCTCGCCGGAGACCTGCGGGCCGCGTACGGGGCCCGCCTCGGTGGTGCGGCCCCCGACTGGGTGCCGTTGCCGGTGCAGTACGCCGACTACGCCCTGTGGCAGCGCGAGGTGCTGGGCGAGCTGGACGACCCGGACAGCCTGATCAGCGCCCAGGTCGGCTACTGGCGCGAGGCGCTGGCCGGGCTCCCCGAGGAACTGACGCTGCCGGCGGACCGCACCCGGCCCGCGACCTCCTCGCACCGGGGCGCCTCGGTGCCGGTGGAGGTTCCGGCGGCCGTGCACGCCCGGCTGGTGGAGGTGGCGCGGCAGAGCTCCTCGACCATGTTCATGGTGGTCCAGGCCGCGTTGGCGATGCTGCTCGCCCGGCTGGGCGCCGGCCACGACATCCCGGTCGGCACGGCCGTCGCCGGTCGCGCGGACCGGGCGCTCGACCAACTGGCCGGGTTCTTCATCAACACGCTGGTGCTGCGCACCGACGTGAGCGGCGACCCGACGTTCGAAGAGGTCCTGGCGCGGGTGCGCAACGCGGACCTGTCGGCCTACGGGCACCAGGACGTGCCGTTCGAGCGGCTGGTGGACGAGGTGAGCCCGGTGCGGTCGCTGGCCCGGCACCCCCTGTTCCAGGTCATGCTGGTCCTCCAGAACCTGCCGCAGGAGGGCTCGGGTTGGGACCTGCCCGACCTCGACGTGCGGCCCGTGCCGGCGGAGGAGTCCGTCGCCGCCCGGTTCGACCTGTCCTTCACCCTGGCGGAGGCCCGGGACGAGCAGGGCGCTCCGGCCGGGATCTCCGGAGGGCTCCTCTACGCCACCGACCTGTTCGACCCGGCCACGGCCGAGGCCATCGCCGCCCGGCTGGTCCGCGTACTGGAACAGGTGGCCGCCGACCGGGGCCGCAGCCTGAGCGGGCTGGAGGTCCTGGAGGACACCGAGCGGGAACGGGTCCTCACGGACTGGAACGACACCGCCCGCCCCGAGACCGGGGCCACCCTCGGTGCGCTCTTCGCGGAGCAGGTCGCCCGGACCCCCGGGGCCACCGCCCTGGTCGACGCCGCCGGCGGCCCCGCGCTGACCTACGCCGAACTGGACGCCCGCGCGGACCGGGTGGCGCGGTGGCTACGGGACCGCGGCGTGAGCGCGGAACACCGGGTCGCCGTGCTGCTGGACCGGTCGGTGGAACTGCTGGTGGTGCTGCTCGGCGTGGTGAAGGCGGGCGCGGCCTACGTACCGCTCGACCCGGCGCATCCGGCCGAGCGGATCGCCCGCGTCCTCACCGGCGCCGCCCCCGAACTCGTCCTCAGCGAAACGGGGTTGACGGATCGCCTCGCTGACGCGGACGTCGTCCCCGTGCTCTGGGACGACCCCGAGGTCACCGCGGAGGTCGCCCGGGCCACCGGGCCGGTCCCGGTGTCCGCCGCGGGCCCCGAATCGCCGGTGTACGTGATGTTCACCTCCGGCTCCACGGGCGAACCCAAGGGGATCGTCACCACTCACCGCGGGGTCACCGACCTGGTGCGCGACCGGAGTTGGGCGGTGGAGCCGGGCGACCGGGTGCTGCTGCACGCACCGCACGCCTTCGACGCGTCCACCTTCGAGATCTGGGTGCCCCTGGTGTCCGGCGCCGCGGTCGTCGTCGCTCCGCCCGGCGTGGTCGACGGTCAGGCCCTGGGCCGGCTGGTCGGCGAGCACGCACTGACCACCGTCCATGTCACCGCGGGGCTGTTCGGGGTGCTCGCCGATGCGTCGCCCGAGGCGCTGACGGGCCTCACCGAGGTACTGACCGGTGGCGACACCGTCCCCGCCGGCTCGGTGGCCCGCATCCGGGAGACCCTGCCCGACCTGCGGATACGGCATCTGTACGGGCCCACCGAGGCGACCCTGTGCGCCACCGCGTTCCTCGTCGAGCCCGGCGTGGACGCCCCCGCCGTACTGCCCATCGGGAAGCCGCTGGACAACACCCGCGCCTACGTCCTGGACGAGTTCCTGAGCCCGGTGGCACCGGGCGTCCTCGGCGAGCTGTACCTGGCCGGGCCCGGTCTGGCCCGTGGTTACGCGGGTCGGGCGGGGGTGACGGCGGAGCGTTTCGTGGCGTCGCCGTTCGGTGGGGGGCGGATGTACCGGACGGGTGACCTGGCGCGGTGGACCCGGGACGGGGAGTTGGTGTTCGGGGGTCGCGCGGACGATCAGGTGAAGGTGCGCGGCTTCCGGATCGAGCCGGGTGAGGTCGAAGCGGCGCTCGCGGCCCATGAGGGTGTGGGTCAGGTGGCGGTGGTGGTGCGGGAGGACCAGCCGGAGGTGAAGCGGCTGGTGGCGTACGTGGTCCCGGCCGGTGAGCCGCTGGCCGACGGGGCGCTGCGGGAGCACGCCACGGAACGGCTGCCCGACTACATGGTGCCGTCGGCGTTCGTGGTGCTGGACGCGCTGCCGATGACGGTGAACGGGAAGCTGGACCGGGCCGCCCTGCCCGCCCCCGAGTTCGACACCGAAGGGGGCCGCGAGCCGCGGACCCCGCTGGAGGAAGCGCTGTGCGGGCTGTTCGCCGGCATCCTCGGGCACGAACGGGTCAGCGCGGACCGTTCGTTCTTCGAGCTGGGCGGTGACTCGCTGCTCGCGATGCGGCTGATCTCCGGCATCCGCTCCGAACTGGGCGCCGAAGTGAACATCCGTGACGTGTTCGGTGCGCCGACCGTGGAGGGGCTCGCCCGACTGGTGGAGGAGGGGCAGGGCGTCGTCCGGGCGCAGTTGGTCGCGGGGGAGCGCCCCGAGGTGCTGCCGCTGTCGTACGGACAGCAGCGCATGTGGTTCCTCAACCGGATCGAACAGTCGGGCGCCGGCGCCGGCTACAACGTGCCGCTCGCCCTCGGCATCACCGGCACACTCGACGTGGACGCACTCGAAGCGGCGCTCGGTGACCTCGCCGAGCGGCACGAGACCCTGCGCACCGTCTTCCCCTCCACGGACGGGGTGCCCCGACAGGAGGTCCGCGGGGACCGGCCGCCGCTCGCCCGCCGGGAGAGCACCCCGGACGAGGTCGACGGCGTGGTGGGCGAACTGATGGGCAAGGGCTTCGACCTCGGGGCCGAACTGCCCTGGCGCTCGGAGCTGGTGACCCTCTCGCCCACCGAACACGCCCTGGTCGTCGTCGCCCACCACATCGCCGTCGACGGGGTGTCCATGGGCATCCTGGAACGCGACCTGCGGACGGCCTACCTGGCCCGCTCCGGCGGTGCGGCCCCCGACTGGGCGCCGCTGCCCGTGCAGTACGCCGACTACGCCCTGTGGCAGCGCGAGGTGCTGGGCGAGCTGACCGACCCGGACAGCCTGATCAGCGCCCAACTCGGCTACTGGCGCGAGGCGCTCGCCGGACTCCCCGAGGAACTGGTCCTCCCGACCGACCGGCCCCGACCCGCGACCGCCTCCTTCCGCGGCGGACACGTTCCGTTCCGTCTCGACGCCGAGGCGCACGCCCGGCTGGTGGAGCTGGCCCGGCGCGGTTCGGCCACGATGTTCATGGTGATCCAGACCGCGCTGGCGGCCCTGCTGTCGCGGCTCGGTGCCGGTACCGACATCCCGCTGGGCACCGCCGTCGCCGGCCGCGGTGACAGCTCGCTGGACGATCTGGCCGGATTCTTCGTCAACACGCTGGTGCTGCGCACCGATGTGAGCGGCGACCCGACGTTCGAGGACCTGCTGGCCCGGGTGCGCGACGCGGACCTGTCGGCCTACGCCCATCAGGACCTGCCGTTCGAGCGGCTCGTCGACGACCTCGACCACGCCCGCTCGCTCGCCCGGCAGCCGCTGTTCCAGATCATGTTGGCCGTGCACTCCGGCGGTCGCCCGGCCGTCGACGCCGGCGACGCCTGGAACGTGCCCGGACTTTCGGTCCGGCAGCTGAGCCCGGACCACGAGGTCGCCGCCCGCTTCGACCTGTCGGTCACCCTCGGCGAACAGCGCGACGGGTCCGGGGCGCCCGACGGCATCGGCGGGGCCATCCAGTACGCCGCCGACCTGTTCGACGAGGACACCGCGCGGACCCTGTCCGAGCGGTTCTCCGCGGTGCTGCGGCAGATCGCCGACGACCCGCGGGTCCACCTGCGCGACCTCGACGTCATCGCGCCCGAGGAACGGCACACGGTGCTGGAACGGTGGAACGACACCACCGCATCGCTGCCCGTCGCCACCCTGCCCGAGCTCTTCGAACGGCGGGCCGTGGACACCCCCGGGGCCCCGGTCGTCGTCTCCCACGACCTCACCCTCGACTACGGCCAGGTCGACGCGCTGTCCAACCGGGTCGCGCACTGGCTGATCGGGCGGGGCGTGGGCCCCGACGACCGGGTTGCCGTGGTGATGGACCGGTCGCCCGACCTGCTGGTGGTGCTCCTGGGCGTGGTGAAGGCGGGTGCCGCGTACGTGCCGGTGGACCCGTCCCACCCCGCGGACCGCAACGCCTTCGTCCTCGCCGACGCGGCGCCCGCACTGGTGCTCTGCACCCGGGCCACCGCGGCGACGGCGGACCCCGGCACCGATACCGAGACCGACGCCGGCACTGTTGCCGGGGCACCCGAGCAGGTGGTGTGGGAGGACACCGTCGCCGACATGGCGGGCTACCCGGCGACCGCGCCGGGGGACCACGACCGGACGGCCCCGCTGCGCCCGGAACACCTCGCCTACGTGATGTACACCTCCGGTTCGACGGGCCGGCCCAAGGGCGTCGCGGTGACCCACCGCAACGTCGTCGGGTTCGCCACCGACCGCAGTTGGCGCGGGGACGTCCTCGAACGGGTCCTGGTGCACGCCAACCACGCCTTCGACGCGTCGACCTACGAGATCTGGGCGACCCTCGCGCACGGCGGGCGGCTGGTGCTGCTGCCGCCGGGCGACGCGGGCGCCGCCGAACGGGGCCGACTGATCGCCGAGCACGGCGTCACCAACGTGCACGCCACCGCCGGGCTGTTCCGGCTCCTGGCCGAGGAGTCCCCGCAGATCTTCGCCGGGGTCCGCGAGGTGTCTACGGGCGGCGACCTGGTGTCGTCCGCCGCGATCCGCACCCTCCTCGACGCGCATCCCGATCTGGTCGTCCGCACCACCTACGGGCCGACCGAGACCACCGCGTTCACCACCCAGACGGCGTACACCAGTGCCGGTACCGTCCCGGCGAACGTGCCCATCGGCCGCCCCATGGACAACAGCCGGACCTACGTCCTGGACGAGTTCCTGCGCCCGGCGCCGCCCGGAGTGACCGGCGAACTGTACGTCGCCGGCGCCGGGTTGGCCCGCGGTTACGCCGGCCACTCGGGCCGTACGGCCGAGCGGTTCGTCGCCTCGCCGTACGCCGGCGACGGCGCCCGCATGTACCGCACCGGTGACCTCGCGCGCTGGTCCGGCGAAGGCGAACTGGTCTTCGCGGGCCGCGCCGACGACCAGGTGAAGATCCGGGGCTTCAGGATCGAGCCGGGCGAGGTGGAGGCGGTGCTCGCCGAGCACGCCTCGGTCGGGCAGGTCGCGGTGGTGGTCCGCCCCGACCGGCAGGGCTCCCCGCAACTGATCGCCTACGCCGTGCCCGCCGGCCCCGAACTGGACGGCGGAGCACTGCGGGAGTACGCCGCGACCAAGCTGCCGGACTACATGGTGCCCTCGGCCGTGGTCGCCCTGGACGCCCTGCCCGTCACCGCCAACGGGAAGCTCGACCGCTTGGCCCTGCCCGACCCGGCGGCAAAGGACACCGACACCGGACGGGAGCCGCAGACCCTCGCGGAGGTGACGCTGAGCGGTCTGTTCGCCGCGACGCTGGGCCTGGACCGGGGGGTCGGCGCGGAGGAGTCGTTCTTCGACCTCGGCGGTGACTCCCTGCTGGCGATGCGGCTGGTGGAACGCGTCCGAGCGGCCTTCGGCACCGAGATCGGCGTTCGGGAACTGTTCGCCGGGCCCACCGTGGCCCAGCTCGCCCTGGCGCTCCAGGCGGACACCGCCGCCGTCGACGACTACGCGGGGGTGCTGCCGCTGCGGACGGGCGGGGACCGGCCGCCGCTGTTCTGCCTGCATTCCGGAGGCGGCCTCGGCTGGCAATACGCGGCCCTGGCCGCCCACCTTCCCGCCGACCAGCCGGTCTACGCCGTACAGGCACGGGGCCTCACCACGACGGAAAACCTGCCGGAAAGCCTGGGGGAAATGGCCGCCGACTACGTCGGACGGATTCGTTCCATCCAACCGGACGGGCCCTATCATCTGATCGGATGGTCATTCGGCGGAGTGCTGGCGCACGCCGTCGCCACGGAACTCCAACGGCAGGGCGAATCCGTCGCCACCCTCGCCGTTCTCGATGGATATCCCCATCGGGAGATCGCCCGGACCGAGGCGCCGGGAACGGAATTCGAGGCATTCGGGGAGCTGCGTCCCGATGAGGGCCCCACCCAGCTCATCGATGGTGGCAAGGTGCCCGACGGGCCTGCTCCGGCCACTACGGAGCTGGTCGACGGGGCACACCCCGACGATTCGCTGCCGGCCGCGCAACGGGTCGCGAACAACAACCTCCAGTTGCTGCGGGCCTTTACCCCGGAATCGTTCCGCGGGGACGTCCTCCTATTCGTGGCGGCCCTGGGGCGCCCGGAAATGATGACGGCCGAGGCCGCCCCGGAAGCCTGGCACCCCTATGCGGACGGCGTCGAGGTGCACACCCTTGAGTGCGATCACCGGCAGCTCGTCACGGGCGAACCGGTGGCGGAGATCGCCCGGGTCATTTCGGTGCGGCTGGAGGACGGTCGATCGTGATACCTCGCCGAAACCCTCTCTTCCCTAACCTCGTATCAAGCGTCCTGGCTACGACAGCGCCCGGTCGCTGACGAAGCCGTAGGAACTCCCACGAGAGATGGAGAATGACATGCAAGGTGCCTCTGGCTATGGTCGCCTGGACGGCAACCGTACGGGCCGGCCGCGGCGGGCCCGGCTGTTCGCCTCCATGGTCGGAGTGACGGCCGTCGTACTGCTCGCGGGCGCTTGCTCCACCGACAAGGAAACCCCTGCCGACTCCGGAACCTCCGCCTCGGCGAAGGCCAAGGGGAAGGGGGGCGAGGCGGGCGAGAAGAGCACCCTCGCCTACGCCAAGTGCATGCGGGAGAAGGGGGTCAGCAACTTCCCGGACCCCAACGAGCAGGGCCGGTTGGACATCGACGGCACCAAGGTCGACATGAAGTCCGCCGTGGCGCAGGCCGCCGACAAGGCGTGCAAGCCGCTGCTGCCGCCGATGGACGCCAAGCCGCCCGCCGAGGTGCAGGAGGCGTCCGTGAAGTACGCCAAGTGCATGCGGACCAACGGGGTGCCCAAGTTCCCGGACCCCAACTCCGAGGGCGGCATCGACATCAACGGCGACTCGCTGGGTGTCGACCCGAACAGCCAGGCGTACAAGGACGCCGACAAGAAGTGCAAGCCGATCCTGGACAAGGTCGCGAGCGGCCCGCGGGAGTTCCAGACGGGCGGTCCCAAGTAACGTCCTCGGCGCTGCCGACGTCGCACCGCCCCGCCGTCCGGTCGGGGGGTGCGACGTCGCCCATGTGGGGTGGGAGTGGCGGCGCCGGGGTCGTACCGCCGGGCACCTGGGGGTGCCCGGCGGTCGGGCGTTCAGATGCGGTAGCCGCGCTTGGCCACCGTCTCGATGACCTGGGGGTCCCCCAGTTTGGCCCGCAACCGGCTGATCGTGATCTTCACCGCGCTGGTGAAGGGGTCGGCGGCCTCGTCCCAGACCCGCTGGAGCAGTTCCTCCGCGGAGACCGCCCGGCCCCGGGAGGCCAGCAACAGTTCCAGCACCCCGAACTCCTTGGGCGCCAGTTCCAGCGGACGGCCGCCCCGGCTGGCGGTGCGGCGGGCGGTGTCGACCACCAGGTCGCCGTGGCGGACCACGGGCGGCACCGCCGGGTGCGCACGGCGGGCCAGCGCACCGATCCGGGCGACCAGCACCGGGAAGTCGAAGGGCTTGGCCAGGTAGTCGTCGGCGCCCAGGTTGAGCCCGTCGACCAGGTCCTCGGCGGACGCCTCGGCGGTCAGCATCAGGACCCGGCTCCGGCACCCGGAGGCGACCAGCTCGGCACACACCTCGTCCCCGTGCAGCCCCGGTAGGTCGCGGTCGAGCACGATCACGTCGTACTCGCTGAACAGCGCCCGGTCGAGGCCGTCCTGCCCGTCGAACGCGACGTCGACGGCCATCTGCGCCCGACGCAGACCGATGGCCACGGTCTGGGCCATCTCCTCGTCGTCCTCCACCACGAGCACTCGCACGCTGTAAGCCCCTTCGCCGCCGTACGCGTCGGACACGGGCATCCTGACGGGCCCGCACGGGATGTTTCTACCCCATGGCGCGGCCCGGGGTTCAATCGATACGTCGACCGGCATCGACCAACTCCCGTTCCCCCGAATGGGCGTGGCCGCGACGACGGCTCGTTCCGGTCGGTGAAACCCTGCCGAAACCGCCGTCCGCGTACAAAGGAGGGGTGACACAGTCCGGCGAGCTGTGGAGAGGTCCATGACAGTCATCGCGAACCCCGGGACCGACCGAGACCAAGCCCCCCGGGGCCGGTGGTGACCGCCGACGGCGCGGCCCCGGACCCGGTCGAGGAATCAGACCCGGACGGGCGGACCGCGGAGCGGACCGTCGAACCGGCGGAGCCGCAGCCGGTGGCGGCGGAGACGAAGGGGCGCCCGAGAGGCCGTCGCGGACGGCGGGTGGCCACGGCGATCACCCTGGCGCTGGCGGTGGCCGGCGGTGCGGGATTCGTGTTCGCCGACCCCCTCGACAGCGGCGCGCAGGACACCGGCTCGACCGCCCGCGTCGACGCGTCGACGGCGGTGGCGAAGGTGACCCGGGGGGCGCTGGCCGTACGCACCCTCCAGAAGGGCACCCTCGGCTACGCCGGTGAACACAAGGTGGTCAACAACCTCAGCGGCACCTTCACGGACCTGCCCTCGGTGGGGCAGGTCGTCCGCCAGGGCCAGCGGCTCTACTCGGTGGACGACGAACCGGTGATCATGCTGAAGGGGTCCGTGCCCGTCCACCGGGACCTGTCCTGGGGGGCGGAGGGCGCCGACGTGCGGCAGTTGAACGCCGCGCTGGTCGCCCTCGGTCACGCCGACCGGGACGACTTCGAGGACGACCCCGACTACTTCGGCTGGTCGACGTACCGAGCCCTCAAGAAGCTCCAGGACGATCTGGGCGTCGAGGAGAACGGCGAACTCAAGCGCGGTCAGGCCGTGTTCGTGCCCGAGCGGGAGATACGCGTGACCGGCCTCGGCGGTTCCGCGGGCAGCGCCGCCGGGAAGGGCTCCGTGGTGGTGGAGGGCTCCTCGACCCGTCGCCAGGTGACCGTGGACCTCGGCGCGAGCCAGCAGGCGGACGTACGGGTCGGCGACAAGGTGAGCATCGCGCTGCCCAACGGCAAGTCCACCCCCGGGGTGGTCGCGTCCGTCGGGAAGGTGGCCGAGCGGGCGGGCGACGGCATGGCGGTCAAGGTGCTGATCGAGCCGACCGAGGCCAAGGCGACCCGGCGGTTCGACCGCGCCCCGGTCGAGGTGTCGATCGTCAACACCGAGGTGAAGGACGTGCTGTCGGTGCCGGTGCGGGCGCTGTTGGCCCAGCAGGGCGGCGGCTACGCGGTCGAGCGGGTCGACGCGGGCGGCGAACGCCGGCTCGTCCCGGTGGAGACGGGACTGTTCGACTCCGTCGCCGGGCGGGTCCAGATCACCGGTGAGGGGCTGGACGCGGGCCAGCGGGTCGTGGTCGCGCAGGCCTGAGCGGAAGTCCGGGTCGGGCGCCGATACCCTCCCGAAACCCTCGCTCCGGTAGAAAGTTCACGAGACCTGTCCGGCCCGCCGAAAGGGCGGTGGGCCAGGCGGTGGACCGGGGAAGCATCGAGCGCGCCCCGGTTCGGCGGTGCGGACCGGCCGGGCTGACATCCCCCGCAGCCCGGCCGGTCCCGCCGCCCTCCGTGGTCGACGCCGCCCCTGGAGCCACTGACCCCGCTCTCAGTGCGTTGACCGGGCGAAACGGGCGCACAGTACGCTGACGCCATGCGTATCGGAGAGTTGGCGCAGCGCACCGGAGTGCCGATCCCCACGATCAAGTACTACACCCGTGAGGGCCTGCTGCCGCCCGGTGAACGCATCGGCCCCAACCAGGTGCGCTACGCCGATCCGCACGTGTCCAGGCTCAAGCTGATCCGCGCGATGCTGGAGGTCGGCGGGATGTCCGTGGCCGCGGTCCGCGAGGTGCTGGAGCGGGTGGACGTTCCCGGGCGCACCGTCCACGGGGTCCTCGGGGTCGCCCAGTCTGCGGTCAGCGGATCCGGCGTCGAACGCGGTACCGAGGCGCAGCGGGAGCGGGCCGAGCGGGTCGCGGACGCGTTGGTCCGGCGGCACGGTTGGGCCGTCAAACCGGGGAACCCCGGCCGCGTCGCACTGGTCCAACTCATCGTCACCTACCACGACCTGGACCGGGACGACCTGCTGGCGCTGCTGGACGCGTACGCCACGGCGGCCGAGGGCCTGGCCCGGGCCGAACTGTCCGCGGTGGCCGCCGTGCCCACCGCGGACGGCAAGGTCGAGAGCGTGGTGCTGGGTACCGTGCTGGGCGACGCGGCGATGGCGGCCCTGCGCCGGATGGCCCAGGAGAGTGCTTCGGCGCGGCTCGCTCACCCCGGGTAGACGGGGCTGCCTTCGGCCGGCGGGCCCACCGGGACCAGGTGGTGCACCCGGGCCGGGGGGAGGTTGCGGAGCACCGTCTCGGTGCGGAAGCGGTGCCGTTCCAGGGTGCGGGCGATGACCGACTGGGTGCGCAGTGCGCGCCCCCGGGTGCCGGGTCCGGTGAGGGCGCGACGCAGGGCGGGGAGTCCCGCGTAGGCGAAGAAGGAGAGGGTTCCGCCGGGGCGCAGCGCACCGAGCAGCCGGTCGAAGAGGTCGGTGACGGTCGGGGCGTCGAAGTTGGCGAAGGGCAGTCCGCACACGATCGTGTCGTACGTCCCCAGTTCGTGTTCCTGGACGAATCCGGTGAACAGGCGGACCCGGGGGTCGTCCGCGTACCGGTGGCGCAGCAGGTCGGTGAAGCGGGGGTTGGCCTCGATCAGGTCGAGGGTGTCCCACGGGCCCATGGTGGCCCGGACGCGTCGGGTCACGGCGCCGGTGCCCGGGCCGACCTCCAGCACCCGGCGCGGATGGTCGGGGCTGGGGATCACGAAGCGGGTCAGGGCGCTGCTCAGGGAAGGGCTGCTGGGTGCGATGGCTCCGGTTTCCCGCCGGGCCCGGGTGAACTCCTGGAAGAACAGCGTCACTTCGGTCATGACCCCCACCTAGAAGCTAGTGATAGTGGAACTATCGATAGTGTAGGTTACTGCTTACGGGGGAGCGGGTCCGCCGGGGGCGGCGCCGACCACCGCCCGCCCGGCGGGCCCGGCCCCGGACGGGAGTCCGCCGCCCGGGCACCTGCCGCCGCGCGGCCCGCCGGGACGAACGACCCGCCCGAAACCGTCCCGGTCGGATACGCGGTCGGCCTCGGCTACTTGGGCGGCGCGCTCGGTGACGACCCCGCGCACGCTCGCCGTCGGGCTGGCCCTGTCCCTGGTGGCGGTGGCGGTGGCGGTGGCGGTGGCGACCGCGGCGCACGGCGGACCCCCGCCCGGACGGCGGCCCGGGGGCGCACCCCGAGGCCCTGTGCCGTTCGGGGTCGCGCACGTACGTGGTCCGAGTTGAATTCCCGCGCGCCTCGGCACGGCCCGCGGGGCGCGGGAACCGGTGGGGCCTATGTTCCGGTGGTGATCGAAACCATCCTGCTGGACGTGGACGAGACCCTGCTGCGCCGGGGCCGGTACTGGGACGGGTGGGCCGACTGGCTCCAGGTTCCCCGGCACACCGTGTCGGCGCTGGTGGGCGCGGTGGTCGCACAGGGGCGGGCCGCCCACGACGCGCTCCGACTGATCAACCCCGACATGGACGTGGAATCCGCGGCCCGCGCCCGGGAGGCCGCCGGCCGCGGGGAGTACCTGGACGAACGGGACCTGTACCCCGATGTGCGGCCCGCGCTGGGAGCGCTGCGGGAACGCGGCGTACGGATCATCGTCGCGGGCGCGGCCAGCGTCCGCTGCGCCGAACTGCTGCGCGGGCTCGACCTGCCCGTCAACCTCGTGGCGGACACCGCCGAGTGGGGCGTCGCCAAACCGAAGGGCGAGTTCTTCGAACGGGCGCTCGCGCTCGCCGGGACGCCCGCCGCGACCACCCTCTACGTCGGTGACCACCCGGGCGACGACGTCTTCCCCGCCAAGGCCGCCGGGTTGCGGGTCGCGCATCTGCGGCGCGGACCCTGGGGGCACCTCTGGGCCGACGACCCCGATGTGGTCGCCGCCGCCGACTGGCAGATTGACAGCCTGATGCAACTCGGCGCCCTGGTCGGCGACTAGCCAGGAGCACGCGGCGTGCCGCGGCCGGGGCGGGGCGGGCCACCAGCCCCACTGGCCCCGAACCAACAACAAAGGCAAGGAGAGAGCTCTCCTTGCCGTGCTCAACTTATAGCGCACCGGGGGGCTTGCCACAAGGCCCCGGTCTCGGCGGAAGATCGTCGACCGACGCCACCACCAGGGTGGTGTGACGGACGGGGAGGCGCCGGTCGCGATGACGGAGACGTACGTGCTGGATCTTCACGAGGTCGACGAGACGCGGACCGCGCTCGTCGGCGGCAAGGGCGCGCACCTGGGCGGGCTGTCACGGATCGACGGCATCCGCGTGCCGGACGGCTTCTGCGTGACGACGGACGCCTTCCGGCGGGTGATGGCGGACGTCCCGTCGATCGGCGACCGGCTCGACCGGTTGGCGCGGGCGGACCCGGACGACCGGGAGGCGATCCGCACGCTCAGCGCCCAGATCCGCCGGGCCGTCGAAGGGACTCCCGTCCCGGACGACATCGCGCAGGCGGTCACCGGCGCGCTCTCCCGGCACGGAGACCCCGCCGCCGCCCGTGCCGTACGGTCCAGCGCGACCGCGGAGGACCTGCCCACGGCCTCCTTCGCCGGGCAGCAGGACACGTATCTGAACGTGGTGGGCCCGGCGTCGGTGCTCCGCCACCTCAGCCGCTGCTGGGCCTCGCTGTTCACCGAACGGGCCGTGGTCTACCGGCAGCGCAACGGCATCGACCACCGCACGGTCCACATGGCGGTGGTCGTGCAGCGGATGGTGTTCCCGGACGCGTCCGGCATCCTGTTCACGGCCGACCCCGTCACGGGCAACCGGAAGGTCGCCACCGTGGACGCCGGCTTCGGCCTCGGCGAGGCGCTGGTCTCCGGTCTGGTCAACCCGGACGTCTTCGCGGTGCGGGACGGCGAGGTCGTCGCCAGGACCGTCGCCGCCAAACAGCGGGCCGTCCACGCCCTGCCCACCGGCGGCACCCGGGAGGTGGCGGTCGACCCGCGGCAGCAGCGGCAGCCGGCGCTGACCGATGCGCAGGTCGTACGGCTCGTACGGCTCGGGCGGCGGATCGAGGCGCACTTCGGCCGCCCGCAGGACATCGAGTGGTGCCTGGTCGAGGACGGTTTCCGGATCGTCCAGAGCCGGCCGATCACCACCCTGTTCCCGGTACCCGTACCCGTACCCGTCGCCGGGGACGGCGAGCCGGAGAACCGGGTCTACGTCTCGGTCGGCCATCAGCAGATGATGACCGACCCCATGAAGCCCCTGGGCCTGTCCGTGTGGCAGTTGACGGCCATGGTGCCGATGCGGGAGGCCGGCGGGCGGCTGTTCGTCGACGCCACCGCGCGGCTCACCTCGCCCACGAGCCGGGCCGGTCTCCTGGACCTCATCGGCAGGGGCGACCCGCTGGTCAGGGACGCGCTGGAGACCGTCCTGGACCGCGACGACTTCATCCCCCTGCTCCCGGACCCGGACCCGAGCGGGCTGCTGGCCACGGACGGCGCTCCGCCCGCCCCGGTCGCGACGGATCCGGCCGTCGTCATCGAGTTGGTCGCCCGCAGCCGGGCCTCCGTCGCGGCCCTGGAGCGCGAGGTCCGGACGAAGACCGGACCGGAGCTGTTCGACTTCCTGGGGGAGGCGTTCGAGGAGCACAAACGGGTGCTCGCCCATCCGCTGAGCCTTCAGGTGATCATGGCCGGGATGGAGGCCACCTGGTGGCTCAACGACCGGTTGCAGGAATGGTTGGGCGAGAAGAACGCCGCCGACACGCTCTCCCTGTCCGCCCCCGGCAACATCACCTCCGAGATGGGACTGGAGCTGCTCGACGTCGCGGACGCGATCCGGCCGCACCCGCAGGTGGTGGAGTACCTGCGGGGCATCGGGGACGAGGACGTCCCCCAAGGGCCGGACGGACTCGACGGGTTGGCGGAGCTGCCGGGCGGAGCCGAGGCGCGCGAGGCCCTGGCGGGCTATCTCGACCGGTACGGCATGCGCTGCGTCGGCGAGATCGACCTCACGCGACCGCGCTGGTGCGAGCGGCCCGCCACACTCGTTCCGGCGATCCTCGACAACGTCAGGAACTTCGGCCCGGGCGCCGCCGGCCGGCGCTTCGCACAGGGGCGGCAGAAGGCACGGGAGAAGGAACTCGACGTGCTGTCACGGCTGCGGGCCCTGCCGGACGGGGACCGGAAGGCCGACGAGACCGAGCGGATGATCGACCGGGTGCGGACCTTCATCGGCTACCGGGAGTACCCGAAGTACGACATCGTCCGTCGCCTCCTCGTCTACCGGCGCGCGCTGTTGGCGGAGGCCGGGCGCCTGGTGCGGGCCGGCGTGCTGAGCGAGCGGGAGGACGTCTTCTTCCTCACCTTCCGGGAGTTCCACGAGGTCGTGCGCTCGCAGCGGGTGGACGACGGGCTGCTCCGGCGGCGCAAGGAGGAGTTCCGGTCGTACGCCGCGCTCACCCCGCCCCGGGTGCTCACCTCGGACGGCGAGGCCGTCACCGGGACGTACCGGCGCGCGGACGTGCCGGCCGGTGCCCTGATCGGCCTGCCGGTCTCCGCCGGGACCGTCGAGGGAAGGGCGCGGGTCGTCCTCGACATCGCGGAGGCCGATCTCGAAGCGGGCGACATCCTGGTCACGACCTTCACCGACCCCAGCTGGTCGCCGCTGTTCGTCGGCATCGCGGGCCTGGTGACGGAGGTGGGCGGCCTGATGACCCACGGCGCGGTGATCGCCCGGGAGTACGGCCTGCCGGCCGTGGTGGGCGTGGACCGCGCCACCCGGCTGATCCGGGACGGGCAGCTCATCCGCGTGCACGGAACCGACGGCCACGTCGAGTTCCTGCCCTCCGCTGCGGGTGCGTGATGCAGGAGCCGCCCATAGGCTCGCAGCGCCGGGGTGCCGAACCCGGCGATCAGTCCCACATCGTACGGATGTGGCGAGGAACGGAGCGAGACCGATGGCCGAGGACCAGGTCAGCCGCAATCTCAAGGGCATGGACGATCTCGATTTCGACGGCTGGAACAGGGCCGACTGGGACGGTGTCTTCGCCCACCACCACACCGCCGACGTCCTGGTGGACTGGAAGGGTCAGCCTCCGACCCATGGGGTCCGGGAGCACATCGACGCCATGAAGGCCTACGTCGATTCGGCGGGTGGCACGCCCCCGCAGATCGCTGCGCATCCCATCGCCTTCGGGTCGGGTGACTGGACCTGCGTCATCGGCGAGTTCGAGGGTGGCGGTCGCATGGTCACCGTCGCGAAGTGGCGCGACGGGGCGATCGCCGAGGAGTACATCTGGGCCTAGCCGGCGACGGACCACCCGCCGCGCGGATCAGGCGGCGCCCGTCACCGGCACCCGAAGCCGGTACTGGTAGAACGCCCGAGCCGAGTACGCCACGAAGGGCACCACGGCGGCGGGCACCAGCCACCAGGGGAGCTTTAGCCAGAGGGCCAGGAACCCCGTGACGGGGCAGAGGATCAACACCGTGAAGAACAGCTGCTTGCCGTATCCGCGCCAGACGAAGGGTTCGGGGCGGTGGGGGCGGGCCAACCGAACGGCGCCGAAGCCGAAGCTGAGTGCGGCGAAGAGCCCCGCGAGGGTGCCGAAGGAGGCTGCCAGCTGAGGGTTGTCACGCGGATGCTCGGAGGTTTCCTGCCGCACGCCTCCCCGGTCGACAGCGGCGATCTGGCCGCGCCAGACCGTGCCGATGACCCGGTCGCCCGGCCGGAGCCCTTCCAGCAGGGGGCGCGGATCGCCGAAGGACACGGTCTCGGTCCAGGCCGGGGCGCGGTGCAGGGTGGCCCGGTAGCGGTTGTTCTTGCCACGGGCCTTGACTGTGGCGTCCTGCACCGTGAAGGTCAGCATGCGCAGGCAGTCCTCCGGCCCCGGTGCCGCAGTATCGGCAGGGCACGGCTCGGCCGCCGCGAAGTCCCGATACCGCTCGCTGTCATGGGGCAGCCAGAGGGCGAAGGCGGCGTAGCAGGCCAGCGCGGCGAGGAGGGCCACTGTGATGAGTCCGACACCGTCGTGACGGTTCTGCCGCGGGGACCGCCTCGCGGACCACCCGGGCTGGGGCGCCTGACCCGTTCCGGGCGCGACGTCTGGTTCCGTCACTGTCACCGATCACACCTCCGTACCGTTCCCGGACCCCGACCCTGCGACGACGGTCGGGCCCGCAGCCACAGTCTCCGCTGGCTTCCCGGCCCCGGACCAGAGGGGTAACGGGCAAGTGAACCGCGCTCTCAGCTTCCGAGTTCCGGCAATGACGGCGCCCTCGGGCCGATCCCGTACCGGCACGGGTTTCAGAAGCCGGCAATCGGCGCCGCGGCGTGGCTCACCGCGACGGTGTGCGTGATCCAGGTGACACCACTGAGCCGGTGCAGCAGGAAGGACGTCGGCTCCGGAAAGTACTGGGGGACCCCACCGGTCAGCGCCAGCCCGCTCTGGAGGTGCGTACTGGGGGCGACGGCCATGAGGGTGCCCGCGAAGCCCGCGGTGACGGGCCGGTGCACATGGCCGGCCAGGACCCGCGCCACATTGTGGTGTTCGGCGATGACGTCCGCCAGTGCCTCGCCGTCCGCCAACCGCATCCCGTCCAGGAACGGGATGCCGACCGCGAGCGGCGGATGGTGCAGACAGACGAACGCCGGTACGTGCGGCCTGCGGGCGAGTTCCCCGTCCAACCAGGCCAGTTGTTCCGGTCCCAGCCGGCCACCGGGGCGGCCGGGCACCGACGAGTCGAGGGCGACCAGGGTGAACGCCGGGTGGTCCACGGCGTAGTGGCTCGCGGCCCCCTCGCCCAGGAAACGCGTACCGCCGAACTCCGCCAGCAGCGCCCCGCGTTCGTCGTGATTGCCGGCGACCAGGTGCAGCGGCAGCGGGAAGTCGTCGACGATCCGGCGCAGCGCCGCGTACTGGGCCGGTTCGCCCCGGTCCGCCAGATCCCCGGTGATCACCACGGCGTCGGGCAGCGGATCGAGGGCGAGCACCCGACCGAGCGCCCGGCCCAGTGCTTCGGCGGGCGCGCCGGCCAGCGGGCCGGTGGTGAGGTGCGGATCGCTGAGGTGCGCGAGGGACACGGTCATCTTCGAACGGTGCGGTGCCGCGCCCGCACGGCGCAAGCGCTCACGCTCAGGGCGAACCCTCGGCCCGGGCTGCCGAGGGGCGGAAGTCCCGTACGTAGCGCCGTTGCCAGGGCGTCTCCACGGCCCGCCGGTCGTAGCCCGCACGGACGAACGCCACCGCCTCCTGCGGCGGGACCCCGTCGAGCACGGCGAGGCAGGCCAGCGCGGTGCCGGTGCGCCCCCGACCGCCTTCGCAGGCCAGCTCGACGCGTTCGTCCGCGCACCGCTCCCAGGCCCGGGTGAGGACGGTGAGAGCCGCGCCGCGGTCCTTGGGCAGCCGGAAGTCGGGCCATCGGATCCAGTCCGCCGGCCAGTCGGTCGCGGGCGGCTGCTGCCCCAGCAGGTACACCCCGTACTCCGGCGCCGTCCCCTGCGGTGTTCCGTTCCGCAGTCCGCGCCCGCGCACCAGTCGCCCCGAGGGCAACCGCAGTACGCCCGGGGCGCCTTCGTCCCAAGTCTCGGTCATGATCCGACCCTACGTAGGGCGTACGGTCCGGGCCCGCGGTTCCGGGAAATCCGCGGTCATCCCCCCTCGGGCGGCGCCGACCGTGCCGTGCCCGTGCGGTCCACCTCGAACACCCGCCGGGACGGACGGTCGCCCGGCCTCGCGGTGTTCTGCGGGGGCTGCGGCGGCTTCGGGTCCTCGGCATCCGGCTCCCGGGGAGCCCGGGCGTCCCGGGGCGGCTGCCTGCGCGGTGCGTCTCGTTCGTTCGCGTTCACCTGGGACCTCCCTGGACGTGGTGCGGGTCTGCCCCCGCACGGATCAGCCTCGTCCCCCCGTCGCCGTGACCTCCACACCGGTTACGCCGTACGGGTGGCGCCCGCCGTGCGGCTCACTCGGCGGCCGGACCGGAAGTTTCCTCGGTCGGGCCGGAGGGTTCCTCGGCGCCGTTGCGCAGTCGACGCTGTCGGGAGCCCACCACGCACACCGCCGCCGTCGCGGTCGCCGCCAACGCCAACGGGACCATCCAGTCGCGGTCGAGGACGTGGCAGGTCGCGTGGTCGAGCGAGTAGCGTCCGGCACCGGTGAGGGCGAGGGCCGCGCCCACCAGCCCGAAGGTGACCGGGAGTTCGAAGCCGCCGTCGGCCGCGAAGAACCCGTGGGGCGCGTGCACGGCGGCGGCGCCCGCCATGCCGCCGGCCGCCGCCGCGCCCGCGAACGGCGTCGCCAGCCCCACCGCCAGCAGCGTGCCGCCGCCGGCTTCCGCGAGCCCGGAGGCGATCGCACTGGGCTTGCCCGGTGCGTACCCCATGGACTCCATGGCGTTGCCGGTGCCCTCGATGCCGTGGCCGCCGAACCAGCCGAACAACTTCTGGGTGCCGTGGGCCGCGAGTGCGCCGCCGACGCCGAGCCGGAGCAGCAGCAGCCCCAGGTCACGGCGGTGGTGTACGTGGAAACAGCCGGACATGGCCTTCCTCCTCAGGGGTGCCTGACCTCCGTCTCTCCACGGTGGCACCTCCGGGGCCGCTCCGCAGCCCGCGGCAGCGTTCGGGTGTCCGGACGTGGCGCAGGGCGGGGACCTCCGGGGCGGACCCGGTGTCCCCGCCCTGCGCGGGACGCGGAGGAGGGCCGTTCGCACGGTGCGGCGATCGTCCCGCGGCACGGGTCGTTCCCGTAGTCCGCACGGTTCCGGTCGCACGGGGACGGAGTTCCCCCGACCTGCCCCGGAACGATCGCCCGATCCCCTCCGGGGTGGCTCAGTGGCAGGAGACGGTGCCGCTGCCGATCCGGTTCCAGGAGCAGGAGTCCAGCCCCGAACCGTTGGGCTTGAGCAGCCGGGCCTTGTCGCCGTCGTTGTTCCAGACGTAGTTGCCGCGGCCCCAGTAGCGGACGCCGGAGGCGTTGGCGCCCTTGCCGGTGCGGACCTTGACGGTCTTGCCGGCCCCGATCTTGTAGCTACCGAACGTGTAGGTGTAGCCCGTGTTGTCCTTGAGCTTGTACCCCTTGAGCTGGATCGCCGAGCGCGAGCTGTTGTGGATGTTCACCCACTCGGCGTTCAGCTTGGCCCCCGTCGTGGGCCGGTCCGAACCCGGGCTGTCGTACTGGATGGTGCCCAGGTGCAGCCCCCTCTGGTGGGGAGCCGCGGCGGCCGGCGTGGCGGCGAGCAGCGGGGCCGCGAGGGCGAGGGCAGCGACGACGGGTATGACAGAGCGAATACGCAACACGAACCCCGGTTGTGAAGATGTGATGAACCAACTTATGAAGGGACGTTGAGCATATGAGGGCTACTGGGCGGTACCGTACGGAAGCATTCATTCCGCTTGTGTAGATCCTGTGAGGGGCCGCCGCTCGACCGCTCAGCGGCGCTCGCCGGGGTAACGGACCCCGATCCGGTCGCGCACCGCGTCCAACGTCCGCATCACGGCGAGCGAACCGTCGAGCGGAACGAGCGGCGATTCGGTGGCCTTCTCCCGCAGGCACCGCATCACCTCGGCGGCCTCGTGCCGCAGGGTGTCCCGGGGCCCGGCCTCCGCGGCGGCGGTCACCGTCTCGGGGTCACGGCCGTCGCGGTGGAGCACGAACCGGTCCGGGTAGAAGAACCCTGCGGGGATCTCCACCCGGCCCTTGCTGCCGGTGATCGAGGCGATGACCGGCGTGTGGGCGTTCACCGCGCAGTGCAGCACCGCCAGCGCACCGCTGTCGTACGACAGGACCATGCCCGTCTGGAGGTCCACGCCCTCCGGCGACAGCGTGGCCCGTGCCGTCACCCCGGACGGCTCCCCGAGGATCAGGTGCGCGAACGACACCGGGTAGACCCCGAGGTCCAGCAGCGCTCCGCCGCCCTGCCCAGGATCGCGCAGCCGGTGCGTCGCCGGGAACGAACCGTCGATGCCGAAGTCCGCGTGCACCGCCCGGACCTCACCGATCGCCCCGTCGTCGACCAGGGCCTTGAGCCGGCGCACCAGCGGATTGCAGTACATCCACATGGCCTCCATCAGGAACAGGCCACGGGCCCGGGCCAGGGCCACCAGTTCCGCCGCCTCCGCGGAATTCAGCGTGAACGCCTTCTCGCACAGCACCGAGCGGCCCGCCTCCAGACAGAGCCCGGCGGCCGTGCGGTGCGCGGAGTGCGGGGTGGCCACGTACACCACGTCCACGTCCTCGTCCGCCGCGAGCGAGGACCAGTCCCCGTACGCGCGCGGTATCCCGAACCGTTCGGCGAACGCCCTCGCGCCCGCCTCGGTGCGCGAGGCCACCGCGACGACCTCCGCGTCCGGCATGTCCAGCAGGTCCGCCGTGAACGACGCGGCTATCCCGCCCGTCGCCAGGATTCCCCATCGCACCCGTTCCTCGGCCATGCGACCCCCTCCGTCCGTTCGTGGCGCACTGCGCCCCGCCCTGTAGGACCGACAAACCCCGAGCGCGAACCGCCCGGCGCAGCCCGGCGCAGCACGGCACTGACGGCACCGCGGGCACGGAGACGGGTCGGACGGGGATAAATGGTCTCAACCATCCGATCCGGACTGCGAGCATAGAGAACGGAATCGACGAACTCCATGGGCGGCCGGGAAACGGTGCCACGGACAGGGGAGGGAACATGCCCGAGCGCGGCGCCGTACCCGACGGGGAAACCGGACCGGACCACATAGGCACCGGTGCGCGGGGGAGCGAGCAACGGGCCGCCGTGACGGCGGCCACCGCACCGGAGGTCTTCCCACCGGTCGTGGTGCCCCCGCCCGCCCCACCCGGCGCCGGCCGCCGCACCGCGTTCCTGGTGATCCTGGTGCTCGGCGGCCTCACCGCCCTGCCACCGCTGTCCATGGACATGTACCTGCCGGCCCTGCCGGAGGTCACCGGGGTGCTCGGCGCCTCCGCCGCCACCGTGCAACTCACGCTCACCGCCTGCCTCGCCGGCATGGCGCTCGGCCAACTCGTCGTCGGACCGATGAGCGACAAGTGGGGCCGCCGCCGTCCGCTGATGATCGGCATGCTGCTCTACGTCCTCGCGACCGTCGCCTGCGCGATCGCACCGACCGTCGAACTCCTCATCGCCTTCCGGCTCGTGCAGGGCCTCGCGGGCGCCGCGGGCATCGTCATCGCCCGCGCGGTCGTCCGGGACCTCTACGAGGGCGTGGCGATGGCCCGGTTCTTCTCCACGCTCATGCTGATCTCGGGGGTCGCGCCGATCATCGGCCCGGTGATCGGCGCCCAGGTCCTCCGGTTCACCGACTGGCGGGGCGTCTTCTGGGTGCTCGCCCTCGTCGGGGTGCTGCTCACCCTGCTCGTCCGGTTCCGGCTGCCCGAGACCCTGGAACCCGAACGGCGCCACGCGGGCGGGGTCCTCGCCGCGCTGCGCACCATGCGCGGGCTGCTCGGCGACGCCCCGTTCACCGGGTACACCCTCGCGGGCGGCTTCAGCTTCGCGGCGCTGTTCGCGTACGTGTCGGCCTCGCCGTTCGTCATCCAGGAGATCTACGGGGCGTCCCCGAACACCTTCGCGATGCTGTTCGGGCTCAACTCCATCGGCCTGGTGATCGTCGGCCAGGTCAACGGCCGGCTCCTGGTGGGCCGCGTCAGCCTCGACCGGGTCCTCGGCCTCGGGCTCGCGGTGATCGTGCTGGCCGCGGTGGCGCTGCTGCTGATCACCTCCGGTGCCTTCGGCGAGACGGGACTCGTGCCGGTGGCCGCCGCGCTGTTCGTCCTGATGTCGGCGATGGGCCTGGTCATGCCCAACACCAACACGCTCGCCCTCCAACGTGCGGGCCACGCCGCCGGCTCCGCCTCCGCCCTGCTCGGGACCTCGTCCTTCCTGATCGGCGCGATCGCTTCCCCACTCGTGGGCATCGCCGGTGAGCACACCGCCGTCCCGATGGCGCTCGTCCAGCTCGTCGCCGGCCTGGCCGCGGCGACGGCGTTCCTGACCCTCGCCCGAACCCGCGGCAAGGCGCCCGACCAGCTGGTCTGACGGGCGACCTGTCCCCGGCGGGCCGCCGTTAGTCTCAGCGGATGACCGACGACCCCCCGAGCGCGCGCGTGCAACTGGACGGAACCGGCCTGGCCCTGGTGCGGCACGTTGACGAGGACGCGACGTACTCCTTCCCTCGCCGGGGGCCCGGCCGGGGGCGGACGCCCGACGGCACGCCCTGCGTCCTGCCCCTGGCCGAGGCGCTGCACGCGCGCATCCGGCCCCTCACCACCGCCGAGACCGTGCTACGGGACTGGGCGACGGGACGCACGCCACCGGGGACGGTGCCCTGGGACGACCCGACCGCCGGTCGACCGGTGCGGGTCCGGGCCGGCGGGATCGTGATCCGGGACGGGCGGATGCTGCTCATCGGCTTCGAGGAGGACGGGGAGCCGTTCTACGAGATACCCGGCGGCGGGGTCGAGGACGGCGAGGAACCGCCCGCGGCGGTGGTCCGCGAGCTGCGGGAGGAGACCGGTCTGACGGTGCGCGTGCGCCGGGAGGTCGCGCGGGTCTGGAAGGACGGCCGCCGTGAGCACTACTTCCTGTTGGAAGCCGAAGGGCGGATCGGCCCCCGCGAGGAACTGGACAACCACGGCGGTACGCCGACCTGGATCCCGCTGGACGAGCTGCCCACCACCGCGCTCTGGCCGAAGCGCCTGGGCTGGCGCATCGCGCACTGGCACGCCACGAACTGGCCCGCCCGCCCGGCGGAACTGGCCGACGGCATCCACGACCTCCGCGCCGACTGCACCTGGTAGGCCCGCCCTTCCGCTCAGGCCGGCGCCCCGCCCTCGTTCCCGAGATCGGGAAGGGCAGCGATCAGGATCTCGGCGGCCCGGGTGACGTTGTCGGCGCGGACCGCTCGGGCCATCGCTTCGCGGGCGGTGTCGAGGGCGGTGCCCGGGGGAACCACCAACAGGGCGAAGTGGTCGTTGTCGCCGCGGGTGATGAGGACGGTGTCGTCGCCGACCGGATCGGAGTCGAGATGCACCACGCGGCCCTCGACGACCAAGCGGGTCGGCAGCTCGTTCCACGCGGACGCGTCGAGTCCGACGCGGGTGATCGGTCCGAGGTGCTCGGTCAGTGCGCCGAGCAGCGCGGGCAGTTCGGCTTCGACGTTCCGTGTGCGCGGCCACCACGCACCGTCCAGAACCCCTTCCCGGGACCGCGTGGTCACCAGCCGCAGCAGGGCCGTACCCGGCCGGACCGCGGTGTGGATCGCGTCCGGCAGGAGGAGGGGGGACGCTTCGCGGGGAGTGTCGGAGTCAGCCATGGTGGTCCACCCGTCTACGGGGACGGCCGCACCCCGCCGGTGCCGGTGTTGCTGGGCGTGGTGCCGTCGTCGTTTCACGGTACTCCCGGCGCCCGTGCCCGTGCCCGTCGCCGGGGCCCGCCGCCAGGACCGCCCGAAAAATAGCTGGTCAAGACGGGGCGGGTGAGCCGAACGGGCGTACAGTGAAAACACCGGGAGTCCTTCGCGCGCCTGCTTCCAGCGGGCGTCATTTCCGGTGATCACGAGAGCCGGGCTGCCGTAGGGCGGCCCGTGGGCAGGTCTGCGGCCTGGTGGCCCCGCTTCCGCGACCTTGCGATCGAGCTCCTTCCGCTCGTGCCCGCACTCGACGAAGCCCGGGTCCGCTTCACCCGCGTCACCGTGAACCCGGCCGCTGGCCCGTCGTTCCGCACTCGGTTCTTGTGGCCGACCGGACGCTCCCGACGGACATGGGCGCCCTTCCCCTGTCCGAGAACCCGTGGAGGTGAACGACATGGAGACCGTCATCTTCGTCGTGGTGGTCGTCCTCGCGATCGGCATCGGGATGCTGCTGATCCACCGGCTGAACGGGCAGCACGAGGAGCGGATCGCGGCCCACCACTTCAGCGACCCGCTGCCGAGACCTCCCGGTCAGCCGGAAGAACCCGGCGGCGGCCCGTTCGCCCACGAACCGGCGCAGGCGTACCTCCCCAAGGCTCAGACCGCGGCGCCACGGCGCCCCACCGGCCGACCCCACACCCACTTCGAAGGGAACACCCCTACGTGAAGTACATCGAGACCCAGACACTGCCGTCGCTCGGAGAAGCCGAGGTCCGGATCATCGCGCGGACGCCCGAAGCGGCCCGGGCGGTCGCCCAGGCGCTGCGCGAATGCTTCGCCGGCGCGGAACAGCGCAGCTATCCCGGCCTCGACGGTGACACCCGCCTCCACCTCACCGTGGACACCGCGTCCCCCGTCGGCCCGGCCCGCCCCCGGCTGACCGCGAGTGGCACCCCGGCCGCCACCGGCGCCCGCTCCGACGAGATCTGAGGGTTCCGCCGCGTCCGCCCGGCCCCGCCGTCGCGTGTCACCTTCCGCAGACGGCCGGGGCAGGGGGCGTCAGCCGTGCGACGGCCAGGCCACGCCGGTGGAGTCGCCCGCGTACTTGGCGCAGGACTCCGTCAGGGCTTCCAACAGGGTCAGCGGATCGGGCAACGGGTGCTCGGGGCCGCGCACCCACTCCACCGAGCGCTCCCCGGGGAGCTTCGAGGGCGGGAGCAGGACGTAGGAGCCGCGGCAGTGCCAGCGCAGCCCGGGGTGTTCGTCCATCGTCTCCGGATGGCAGTCCAGCGCACAGGGCCACCACTCGTCCTCGTCCTCGGGGGTGCCCCGGGTCGCGGTGAAGAAGAACATCCGGTCCCCGCCGGACTCCGCGACCGGGCCGACGTCGATCCCGGCCCCGAGGAGCCGTTCCAGGGCTTCGCGGCCCGCGGCGATCGGCACGTCCAGGACGTCGTGGACCATGCCGGTCGCGGTGATGAAGTTGGCCTCGGGCTGGTTCTGCACCCAGCGTTCCACCTGGGCGCGGTCCGTGGTGGACTGCGTCTGCCAGGCGAACGAGACGGGGTGCTGTCCCGGAGTGGGACAGCCCACCCGGTCACAGGAACAGCTGTAGCCGGCGGGGTGGGCGGCGGGCGCGAGGGGCAGCCCGGCCGCGGCGACGGCCAGCAGCAGACGCTCCCGGCTGCCGTCGTCCGCAGCGTCCCCGGCGTCTCGGGGTCGGCGGCCTCGCAGCCACTGGGAAATCCTGCTCTGCCCGCCCGGTCGGCGGCCGTTCTCCACGCCCATGTATCCCCTCACCCAGTCCGTAGTCCCGAGTCCGGCGCGGCGTAGGCGCCGGTCGGCACGGACGGCCGTGGGCTTCTCGTGGGCCCCCACAGCATCCGTGGCCTTCCATGGTCCCACCATCCTGCGCCCAGGGTGGCCGCAGTCCGCAGGCGGGGTGCGCTCAGCGCGGGACGAGGCCGTGCAGCGCGTAGTCGACGAGGGCGTCGGCGTAGGCGTGGTCGAGGGGTCCGCTGCGCTGGAGCCAGCGCTGTGCGAGCGGTGCGACGAACAGTTCCACGGCGATCCGCAGATCGATTCCGGTGCGCACCTGCCCGTTGTCCTGCGCGGATCGCAGGCGCCCCACGTAGAGCTGGAGCTGGGGTTCCATGAGCTTGGCGACGAACTCCTCGCCGAGCCGGGCGTTCACCACGCCTTCGGCGGCCAGGGCGCGGGTGGGGGCCTCGAACTTGGGGTCGAGGAGTTCATCGACGGTGGCGCGCAGCACGAACGCCAGGTCGGCCGCGAGGTCCCCGGTGTCGGGGAACTCCCAGGGGGTGCCGCCCCCGGCCTCCGACGCCTGTTCGCTGAGGTCCAGGAAGGCTTCGAGCAGGACGTCGCCCTTGGTGGGCCACCAGCGGTAGATGGTCTGCTTGCCGACGCCGGCGCGGGCGGCGATGCCCTCGATGGTGGTGCGCTGGTAGCCGACCTCGCTCACCAGGGCGAGCGCGGCGTCATAGATGGCGCGGCGGGAACGTTCGCTGCGGCGGGTGGCGTCCGGGCCGCCCCTGCGGCCGGTGGGGTCCTGACCAGGAGGTCCGGGCGTGGCGGTCGGGGAACTGGAGTCAGTGGGCATGGGTCGAATCTACCGCCCGGCGAGACGCACCGTCTTTATTCACTTGACGAGACGCACCGTCTCGTCTAGGTTGAGTCACGTCAGCATGAGACGCTTCGTCTCGTACTTGAGGGGTGCGGCATTCGGTCGCACCGCCAGCGGCATCGACACACGGAGGTGAGGGCACATGGCCCGGAACGGAAACCTGCTCGGCGTGGGGGGCACCCGGAGCAACCTCTCCCGGAAGAACCTGCGCGGGGGGCGCGGCGCCGTACCCGGCGCCGGCACGGACCCCGCCGCGCAGAAGAGGGACCTGCTGCGCAAGCTCCAGGAGGCCCGCGCGGCGAAGGACAACACGCAGCCCGCCGCCAGCGAGGAGGACGCGAGCCCCGCCGCCGACGCGGAGTGACCCCGTGATCCCCGTGCCCGCGCCCTTCGGAAGGACGCCAGGCAGGCCGCCCGGAAGGACGCCCGGCGGGACGCCGAACAGGCTGCCCGGCAGGCCGCCTGCCAGGACACCGCGCGCACTCCGCGTCCCGGGTGACCACCCGTTCGGACCGCAGCGCTGAGGGCTCCTCGCACCGCACCACGGTGACGTACGTCTCCCCCCGGGAGCCGTACTGCCGCACCATGGTCAACACCGCCCCCGATCGGGGCGGCACCCTGCGGTCGTGAGGAGCCCTCATTGCCCCGTCACCACGCCACACCCCGGCGTTTCCTCCTGTGCCCACCGGCACACTTCAAGGTCACGTACTCCATCAACCCCTGGATGGACCCCACCAAGCCCGTGGACGTTCCGCTGGCCGTCGCCCAGTGGGAGGAGCTGCGGGACAGGTACCGCTCGCTCGGCCACACCGTCGAGGAACTGGAACCCCACCCCGAACTGCCCGACATGGTCTTCGCCGCGAACGGCGCGACCGTCATCGACGGGCGGGTGCTCGGCGCCCGCTTCGCCCACCCGGAGCGCGCGGCGGAGGCCGGCGCCCACCTCGCCTGGTTCCGATCCCGCGGCTGGCGCGAGGTCCGCGAACCCGTCCACGTCAACGAGGGCGAGGGCGACTTCGCCGTCACCGCCTCCTACGTCCTGGCCGGCCGCGGCTTCCGGGCCAGTCCGCTGTCGCACGGCGAGGCGCAGGAGTACTTCGGGCGCCCGGTCATCGGCCTGGACCTCGTCGACCCCCGCTTCTACCACCTCGACACCGCGCTGTCCGTGCTCGACGACCGCGGTGACGACGTCATGTACTACCCGGGCGCCTTCTCACCGGGCAGCCGGGCCGTACTCGCACGCCTCTTCCCCCGTGCGCTGGTCGTCGCGGAACGGGACGCGGCGGCGCTCGGACTCAACGCCGTCTCCGACGGGCTGCACGTCCTGTTGCCGCAGGCCGCCCTCGGACTGTTCGAGCCGCTACGGGAGCGGGGCTACGAACCGATCGGGATGGACCTGTCGGAGCTGCTCAAGGGCGGCGGCAGCGTGAAGTGCTGCACCCTGGAGCTGAGGCCCTAGCTAGTCCTCGTCGGACGGTGGCCAGACGTCGCCCCAGTCCGCGTCGCGCGCGGCGCGGTACCGGGCACCGTGGCGTTTGGTCACCGTCTCGCGGCGCAGTGCGCCGTCCTCGCCGCACAGTTCCAGGAGCACCTGGCCCTTGCGGATCTGCGGTCGCCGCACCACCCGCCCGGCCGCGGGGGCGCCGGGGAAGCGGACGGCGGCCACGTAGCTGAACTTCTCGTCCTCGTACGGGAGCGAGCCGCCCTTCACCCGGCGGTGCAGGGAGGAGCGGCTGACGCGCGCCGAGAAGTGGCACCAGTCGGTACCCGGCACGATCGGGCAGGCGTCGCTGTGCGGGCACGGGGCGAGCACCCGGAACCCCTCCTCGACCAGTCGACGCCGGGCGTCGAGCACGCGCAGGTAACCGTCCGGGGTCCCCGGCTCCACCACGACCACCGCCCGGGCCGCGCGGGCCGCGGCGTCCACCACCGCGGTGCGGTCCGCCGCGGTCAGCTCGCCCAGGACGTAGGAGACGGTCACCAGGTCCACGTCCGCGAGGTCCAGCGCGTCGCCGATCCGGGCGCGCTGCCAGCGGGCGCCGCGCAGCGCCGGGTTCGCCGTCGCGATCTCCGCACCGATCCGCAGGGCCGGTTCCGCCCAGTCGAGGACCGTCACCGGGCGCGGGCCCGGCCAGGTCGCCTCGGTGGCCCAGGTGGCGGCGCCCGTCCCGCCGCCCACGTCGGTGTGGCCGGCCGGCGTCCACTCGGGGACCGCGGTGGCCAGCGCCTCCAGTGCGCTGCGGGCCGCCTCGAAGGTCGCGGGCATGCGGTACGCGGCGTAGGCGGCGACGTCCGCCCGGTCCCGCAGCACCGGGGCCCCGGTCGGGGTCTCACCGCGGTACGTGGTGATCAGCCGGTCGACGGCCTGCGCGGCCTGCTTCGGGGGGAGCCCGCCGAGGAGCCCGTCGAGGGCTTCGCGGAGGGGGGCGGTGCTGGTCGCGGCAAGAGTACGGCTCACCGGCACCATTCTAGGGACCCCGCGGGCAGCACCTCCGGCACGCCGGCGGGGGCGCGGGGGCTGTCGGTCCCGGCGCCCCCGCCGCTGCCGGCCCGGGTAGGGTTCGGGGCCGGGAAGGGGACGGTGAAGGGGCCCGATGCGAGCAACGCCAGCAGGACCAGCAGCGCGAACCACCGGGACCGTGGGGGAGGTCGGGCACCGAACGCCCCGGCGCCCCGCGGTCGGGACGCCCGCCGTGCTCGTGGCGGTGACGGCCCTGACCCTGACGGCGAGCGGCTGCGTGACCGTGCACGGGGAGCGGGAGGTCATCCCGGCGGCCACCGAGGCCGAGGCGAGCCGGGCGCTGAAGGGGTTCCTGACCGCGTACAACGAGGCCGACCGGACCAACGACCCCGCCGCGGACGCCGACCGGGTCGCCGGCCCGCTCGGCGCGATCGACCAGGCGGGGCTACGGGCCCGACGGGCCCTCGCCCCGGACGGCAACCGGGCCCACGTCCCGCTGAAACTGACGGACGTCGAGTTCGCCGTCCCGAAGATGGCGGGCTGGCCCAAGTTCTTCGTCGCGGACACCGATTCGGACCGGGACGTGGACGGTGACGCGCGCAAGGACACGCGCTGGCTGTTCGTGTTCACCAAGGCCGGCCCCGACGCCGGGTGGAAGGCCGCGTACCTCACGGTGCTGAGCCCCGACGAGGTCCCCGAACTGCGCACCGACGACGACGGCCTCGCCACCCCCGTCGCCCTGGACACCGACGACCTCACGGTGCCGCCCGGGAAACTGGGCGAGCGGTACACCACGTACCTCGCCGAGGGTGGCCGCGGCTTCGCCGAGGGGCCGCACACCACCGGGTGGCGGGGCGAGCGCGAGCGCGGGGCGAGCCGGCCGGGGCTCGCCCGGCAGTACGTCGACCAGCCCCTCGAAGGCGGCGCCCACGCACCGGTGGGACTGCGCGCGCAGGACGGCGGTGCGCTGGTCTTCTTCTCCACCCGCCACTTCGAGAAGCAGACCGTGGCCCCGGGACGCGACCTCAAGCTGGAACCCGCGGTACGGGCCCTGCTGCGCGGTGACGCGAAGCAGTCCGTCACCCTGGAGCACACCTCCAACCAGGCGGTCCACGTCCCGCCCCGCTCGACGCCCGGCTCCGGGGTCGCGATCCTGAGCCGCATCCAGGGGCTCACCGGCGCCAAGGGCGAATGAGCGGCCCCGGGTCGTTCACCGGGTCGTTCAGCCGGGGGCGAAGGCCGCCCGCTGTGCGGCGGTGAGGCCCACCGGCACGGCGGTGAACGTACCGGGGGAGGGGCGTTCGACGGACACGGCGCCCAGTACCCCGGCGTGGGCGAGCGCCGTGTCCAGTGCGAGCGCCACCCGGTCCGGTTCCCAGCCGAGGCCCTCCGCCAACCGGTCGGCGGTGATCGGCACCCGTGCCTGCACCAGGGCCGCGGTCACCGCCACCGCGTCCCCGAACACCTCGGCCGTGGAGCCCCCGGCCATGTCCTCGCTCAACTCGCCCAGGAACCGGGCCATCCGGGCCAGCCGCCGCCCGGCGTCCGTCCCGGACCCCACCACGTCCACCCCGCGCCGCGCGGCCCGGGCCCACCGCTCATGGCTGCGGGAGCTGTTCTCCCAGGCCCGGAACCACAGGGCGTCGTCGAGGACGTACCGCTCCTGCCGCCGCCCCGGCACCCGCTCCCGCCGCACCACGGCGAGTTCCGTGAGACGTCCCACCGCCGACGACACCGAGGCGGGGCTCACCCGCAACTGCCGCACCAACTCGGCCGCGGTGAGCGCACCCGATTCCGTGGTGAACAGCCGGGCGAGGACCCGGGCGGCCATCCTCGGCAGCCCGTTGGCGGTCATCATCGCGGCGAACTCCTCCGCGAAGTCCGTGACGGCGGGGTCCACGGCGGCGCGGTCACGGGCGGCGGGGTCCGTGGCGCCGGAGTCCCCCGCATCGGAGTCCGCGGTGCCCGCCGCGCCCCCGGCTCCCGGGCGCGGGGTGCCGCGCCGGGCCCGCCGTCCGGTGGCGTGGTGGGCGTGCTCCGCCCGGTAACCACCGGGACCGCTGTTGCGGGCGACCTCCCGGCTCACCGTCGAGGTGGGCCGGCCGAGCCGCCGGGCGATCTCCGCGTAACCGAGCCCGTCGCCGAGCCCCGCGCCGATGGCCCGCCGCTCCTCCTGACTGAGCCTGCCTCCCGGCATCCGATCGCCTCCCCCTGTGCGGCCCAGTATGCGTTCAGCGGCATGTCATTGCAACGACTCCCCGGGGATCGTTGCCTTCGCTGTCATCGTGGTTGCAATGAAACCTGGCAATCACGCACCTCAGTAGGGGTATTGGGGGGCAAGTCCGTTGACCGCTCCCGAGCCGCCCCATAGCTTTCACTCGATTCTGAAAGATCGCGAGGAGGTGCGTTGCGGCGTGCCGGTGGAGGTGAACGGATGACGACGAGCGACGACCCCGAATTCGCCCTCGAAGCCCACGGACTGCGCATGCGGTACGGGACCCATGACGTGCTGCGCGGGGTGACGTTCCGCGCCCGCCGTGGTGAGGTGCTGGCCCTGCTCGGACCCAACGGCGCGGGCAAGACGACCACGATCGAGATCCTGGAGGGCTTCCGTGCCCGCTCGGCAGGGCGGGCCACCGTGCTCGGCGTCGATCCGGAACACGGTGACGAACACTGGCGCTCCCGGGTGGGCGTGGTCCTCCAGTCCTGGCGCGACCACGGCAAGTGGCGGGTCGGTGAACTCCTCGCCCACCTGGGCGCCCACTACACCAGGTACGGCACCGGGAAACGTCAACCCCCCTGGGAGAGAGCCGAGTTGTTGAACGCGGTGGGGCTCACCGAACACGCCGACCGGCAGATCCGGACCCTGTCCGGCGGACAGCGGCGCCGACTCGACGTGGCCATCGGCATCGTCGGCCGGCCCGAGGTGCTGTTCCTCGACGAGCCGACCGCGGGACTCGACCCCAAGGCCCGGTACGAGTTCCACGACCTGGTCACCTCGCTCGCCGCCGACCGGGCCACCACGGTCCTGCTCACCACGCACGACCTCGCCGAGGCCGACCGGCTCGCCGACCGCATCGTGGTCCTCGCCGGAGGGCGACTGGTCGCCGACGGCACCGCCGCGGAACTCGCCCGACTCATCGCGGGCGAGGACGAGGTCCGGTGGACCCGGGCCGGCCAACGCTTCACCCGCTCCGTCGGCGACTCCACCGCCTTCGTCCGCCGACTGTTCGACGCGCACGGCGAGGAGATCGCCGAACTGGAGGTCCACCGGGCCACCCTGGAGGACACCTATCTGAAGCTGGTCGCCGCGGCGGAGGCCGGACGGTGAGCCGGGGCACCGCACCGCGGACGGCACCCGGAGCGCTGCGACTCGGCTGGGCGCGGGGTCTCGTGGAGTTCCGGCAGTCCTTCACCAGCGGACCCGACCTCGCCTCCCACCTGGTGTGGCCGCTGCTGATGCTGGTCGCCCTCTGGTACCTGCGCGAGCGGGAGTTCGACGGGACGGACTTCGCCCTGGGCACGCTGGCCCTGCCCGGCATCCTCGGCATGAACATCGCCCTCGGCATGCTGACGATGAGTCAACTCCTCACCGCGGACCGGGAGGACGGCACCCTGCTCCGGGCCAGGACCGTACCGCACGGCATGCGCGCCTACCTCACCGGCAAGGTCGTGACCGTCACCGGGACGCTCCTCGCGGACCTGCTGATCCTGTTGGTGCCCGGAACGCTGCTCGTCGACGGACTGACCGTGGGCGGCGCCGGGTCCTGGCTGACGCTCGCCTGGGTGCTGCCGCTCGGGATGGCGGCGACCCTCCCGGCCGGGGCGGTGCTCGGCGCGCTGTTCACCAGCACCCGGGCCCAGGGACTCGTCCAGATCCCCGTACTGGCGGTGATCGGGATCTCCGGGGTGTTCTACCCGCTGACCGCACTGCCCGGCTGGACCCAGGCGCTGGCCCAGGTGTTCCCGGTGTACTGGCTCGGGCTCGGCACCCGCTCCGCACTGTTGCCGGACGCGATGGCCGCCGTCGAGGTGTCCGGGGCCTGGCGCACCGGGCAGACGGTGGGCGTGCTCGCCGCCTGGGCGGTGGTGGGCCTGGCCGTGGCGCCCGTGGTGTTGCGCAGGATGGCCCGCAAGGAGTCGGGCTCCTCGGTGGGCGCCCGCCGCGAACGGGCCATGCAGCGCGTCGGCTGACCCGCACCCCGCTCCGGTCGACCGCCCACCGGGGGGCGGGCGGTCGACCGGCCCGGAACCGGTGGCCGGCCGACGGGACGGGAACCGTGGCCGGTCGGCCGCCCGGCCCGGGCACGCCGCTCAGTCCCGGCGGGGTACGACCAACAGGGCGCCGGTACGGGGATGCGGGAACACCTCGACCGGCTGCCGGTACACCTCCGTCAGGGACGACTCGGTGAACACCCGCCCCGGTTCGCCCTCGGCCGCGAGCCGGCCCTCCCGCAACACCGCGACCCGGTCCGCGTACGCCGCGGCCAATCCCAGGTCGTGCAGCACCACCACGACCGCGTCACCCGAGGCCGCCCGCTCCCGGCACACCCGCAACACCAGCTCCTGGTGCCGCAGGTCCAACGCCGCGGTCGGCTCGTCGAGCAGCAGCAGCTGCGCCCGCTGCGCCAACACCCGGGCCAGCGCGACCCGCGCACGCTCGCCCCCGCTCAGCCCCGCGAACGATCGTCCGATGAACTCGGTGACCTCGGTCGCCGTCATCGCCGACGCCACGGCCTCCTCGTCCTCGTCCTCCCGCTCGGTGCCGACCCACGGGGCGCGGCCCATCCGGACGACGTCTTCCACCGGGAACGGGAACGACAGCGTCGCCGCCTGCGGCAGCACCGCCCGCCGCAGGGCGAGGTCCGCGGCCGACCAGTCGCCGGCGGGCCGTCCGGCGATCCGTACCGTGCCCTCGGCGGGCTCCTGGTCGGCGGCGAGCGCGGCGAGCAGGGTGGACTTCCCCGCGCCGTTCGGCCCGACGAGCGCCAGCACCTCACCGGCCCGCGCGGTGACACTGACCTCCGAGAGCACCGGCCGCGTCCCGAGCCGTACGCTCAACTCCCGTGCCTCGGCGAGCACGTCACCGGGCGCGACCGGGTCGGGCAGGTTCCGCGTCCGGGTGGCGAACAGCGACTTGATCACGCCCAGCCTCCTTGCTTGCGACGGGTCCGGCGCAACAGCCAGAAGAAGAACGGGCTGCCGAACAGGGCGGTGAGCACCCCGAGCGGCAGTTCGGCGGGGGCGGCGACGGTACGGGCCGCGAGGTCGGCGCTCACCAGCACCAGCCCGCCGCCCAGCGCGCTGCCCGGCACCAGGAACCGGTGCCCCGGCCCCGCCGCCATCCGCAGCAGGTGCGGCACGAGCAGCCCCACGAAGGTGATGATCCCCGCCACCGCGACGGCGGCGGCCGTGAGCAGCGCCACCACCAGGATCATGGTGATCCGCAGCCGCTCCACGTCGACGCCCAGGTGCCGGGCGGGACGTTCGCCGAGGGCGAGCAGATCGAGCTTGCGGGCCGACAACGGGGCGACCAGCAGCCCCAACAGCGCACAGGGCAGCACGGCGAGCACCTTGGGCCAGGTGGCCTGGGAGAGCGAGCCCAACTGCCAGAAGGTGATCTGGGTGATCGCCGAGTTGTCCGCGAAGAACACCGAGAGACCGATCAGCGCGCCGGCGAACGCGTTGACGGCGATACCGGTCAGGATCAGCGTCACCACCTCGGTCCGGCCGCCGGAGCGCGACAGCAGGTAGACCAGGCTCACCGTGATGAGCCCCGCGACGAACGCCGCCGCGGTGACCGTCCAGTTGCCGAGGAACGACAGCCCGAACGCGATGGCCACCACCGCACCGACCGCCGCGCCGGCCGAGATGCCGATCACTCCCGGCTCGGCCAACGGGTTGCCGAAGACGCCCTGCATCAGGGCGCCCGCGCAGCCGAGCGAGGCACCGACCAGCAGCGCCAGCACCACCCGCGGCAGCCGCACGTTCCACAGCACGCTCTCGCCGACCCGGTCCAACGCCTCGCCGCCGAGCCCCATCCGGTGCTGCACCGAACCGAGGATGTCCGCCATCGGGATGTGGTAAGCGCCGGTCCCGGCGGACACCAGGGCCATCACCAGCACGGCGGCGATCAGAGCGATCGTCAGCAGGGACGCCGCGCCCCGCCGTTTCGGGGGCGGCGCCGCCTTGCCGGTCCCGTCGGCGCCCTCGGCCTGCGGGGTCTTCGCGGGCGCGCCCGGGCCGCCGGCCCCGGCGAGCGTGCTCACTGGGCGCCGTCCTTCGCGTAGAGCTGGTCGACCAGGCTCTGAAGCACCTGGTCGGTGCGGGGGCCGTAGTTGAGCATCACGCCGTCGTCGATGGACACGATCCTGCGGTCCATCCCCGCGGGCGTCTCGGCGACGCCGGGGATCTTCACCAGTCCGTCCACGCCGCCGACCGACTTCAGGCCCTTGGTCATCACCAGGACGGCGTCCGGGGCGGCCTCGGCGAGCGCTTCGCTGGTGATGGGGGTGAAGTCCTTGTCGAGTCCGGACGCCTTGCCGGCGTCGACCGCGCCCGCCGCCTCCAGCAGCGAGGCGGCGCCGGAGTCCCGGCCGCCCAGCAGGTACACGGACGCGGAACCGCGCACGTAGAGGAACGCGACCCGGGGCCGGTCCGCCGCGGCGGCGGGCTTCGGGATGTCCGCCTGGACCTTCTCGATGCGTTCCTGGGTGCGGGCGACGAGTGCGTCACCCGCCTCGGGCACGCCCAGCGTTCGGGCGACCGCCTCGATGCGGGTGCTCACGTCGGCGAGCCCCTTGGCCGCCTCGTAGACGACGAGGGGGATGCCGGCGTCCCGGATCTGGTCGATCGCCTCGACCGGGCCGGTGGTGGAGTCGGCGAGGATGACCGTCGGCCGCAGGGACAGCACGGACTCCGCCGAGACGTCGTGCGCCCGGGTCACCACCGGCAGGTCGGCCGCCTGTTCGAAGGTCGCGGTGATGTCCTTCGCGACGACCTTCTCACCGAGCCCGAGGGTGAACACGATCTCGTTGAGGCTGCCGCTGAGCGGGACGATCCGGCTGACGTCGGTGACCTTCACCCGTCGTCCGTCGGCCGACTCCACCGTGGCCGGAAGTTGCGGTTGTGCCGCCTGGGTCAGCGGCTCCACCCGGTCGGCTGCGGTCTTCGCGCGGGCCTTCGCCGGGGCGCCGTCGTCGTTGTCCTGGGAGCCGCCGCAGCCGGTGAGGCCAAGGGCGAGGACGACGGTGAAGACGCCTGCCAGTCGTGGGATGCGCACGAATCGCACCGTCCTGTCGTGCTTGTCATGAGGTTGGGGTGACCGAAGGGTTCCGGCCACGTCCGGGATAGTTTAGGTTAGCCTTACCTTAATGACCAGGCCCGAGGAGGGGGGATCGATGCTGTCCGGACGGGTTACCCGTACGGTTGCCGCCACGGCGGGCGCCGCACTCATGGGAGTGCTGCTGCTGCCCGTGTCGACGGCGCACGCACAAGAGCGCACGGTGAACGGAGGTCGACTGGACTGGGGACTCAAGTCCTCGTTCCAGCGGTACGTCACCGGGCCCATCGCCAAGGGGAACTTCTCCCTGCAAGGCGGCGCTGCGACCGTCGGCGGAAGTCAGTTCCGCTTCCATTCGGCGAACGGCACCTACGACCCCGACACCGGAGCGTTCCGTGCCGGCTTCACGGGCGGGGTGCGGTTCACCGGCCACCAGAAGCCGAGCGGCGCACTCCAGCTCGACCTCACGATCTCACGGCCCACGGTCCGGATCTCCGGCGGGTCCGGCACCCTCTACGCCGACATGGTGAGCAAGGAACTGAAGACCGGGAAGGTGTCGAACCTCTCCCAGGTGCCCATGGCCTCGCTGAACCTCTCCGGCGTCAACATGCGCGGCGGCGGCTCCCCGATCGCCCTCACCAACATCCCGGCGACCCTCACCACCCAGGGCGCCAAGGCGTTCGCCGGCTACTACACCGCCGGCACGGAGTTGGACCCGCTCAGCCTGTCCGTGGACGTCAAGGCCCCGGACCGGCCGGCCCAACAGCAGCCCGCCGAGAAGCCCGCGAAGTCCGCGGAGCCCCGCACCAAGGACGACGACCAGCAGAAGGCCGACCGCAAGAAGGACGACGAGCGCGACCGGAAGAAGCCCGCCGCCAAGGCGGGCCGTGTCGAGGACGCGGCCGTCGACTGGGGCGTGCGCCGCACCTTCCGCGAGTACGTCACCGGCTCCATCGCCAACGGCGAGTGGACCCTCGCCGACGGTGCCCAGGACGGCGGGGCGCTGTTCCGCTTCCCCAAGGGCACCGGCACGTACGAGAAGAAGGCCCTCGACGCCACCTTCGACGGGTCCCTCCGCTTCACCGGTGACCACGGCCTCGACCTGACCCTCAGCAAGGTCGCGGTGACCACCAAGGGCGCCGAGGGCACCCTGTACGCCGATGTGAAGAGCTCCGACCTGAAGGACACCAAGGTCCCGCTGGTGACCTTCGACACCGCCGGCCTCAAGACCACCGACGGACTGGTCACGGTCACCGAGGCCCCGGCCCGACTCACCGCCGGCGGCGCCAAGGCGTTCGGCGGCATGTACAAGGCCGGAACGCAGATGGACCCCGTCTCCCTCGCGGTCGCCCTCGACGCCAAGGCACAGCTCCCCGCGCTGCCCGACCTCGGCAGCGACCCCTCGCCGAGCGCCACCGCCGAGAAGTCCGCGGCCCCCGCCGCGGACCAGCAGGCCGACGCCACCGAGAAGACCGCGTCCAGCGAGGACTCCTCCGGATTCCCCGTGGTCCCCGTGGCCGCCGGTGCGGGCGGCGCCCTGCTCCTGGCCGCCGTCGCCTACGTGATCGTCCGCGCCCGCCGCGGCAAGGCGACCCCCGGCAGCTGACCCCCTTCCCCCTCCCCTCCCCCCGAACGTTCCAAGGAGACCCCCGACCATGGCAGCTCCCCGCCGCCGCCCGACAGCGCTCGTGGTGTGCGCCGCGACCGCGGTGACCCTGGGCGCCACCGCCCTGGCCCTCCCCGCCGTGGCCGCCGACGCGGCCCCCGCCGCCCCGCCGATCGGCCTGAAGAACGGCACCCTCGACTGGGGCTTCAAGGAGTCGTTCCGCAAGTACCTGGTCTCGCCGGTCGCCCAGGGCAAGATCACCGTCTCCGACGGGGCCAAGCAGGGCGCCGGCAACGGCCCGTTCACCTTCGTGGACGGCACCGGCACCTACGACCGGACCTCGCACAACGTGGACACCACGTTCAAGGGCGACGTGCGGTTCGAGGGCCACCACGGCGTGCTCGACATCGTCCTGTCCGACCTGAAGGTCAAGACCACCCGGACCGACGGCACGATCTCCGCGGACGTCACCTCCAAGAAGGACGGCCGGACCACGACCGACCAGGACGTGCCGCTCGCCGTGCTGACCCTCACCGGCGTCCGGCCCGGCTCGGGCCCGGGCGGCGCGATGGTCTTCAAGGACATCCCCGCGAAGCTCACCGCGGGCGGGGCGAAGGCGTTCCAGAACTTCTACCAGGCGGGCGACGCGCTCGACCCGGCGACCCTCACCGTCACCCCCGACGCGGGCGGCACACCGAGCGGTACGCCGTCCGGCACCCCTTCGGGCACCCCGTCAGGTGAGCCCTCGGGTACTCCGTCGGGCACCCCCTCCGGCACTCCTTCGGGCACCCCGTCGGGTGAACCGTCCGGCACCCCGTCGGGCACCCCGACCGGGAACCCCAACGGCGGGTCGACGGGCGGTCCGTCCGAGGAGCCGAGCGGCACTCCGTCCACGCCCGGCGAGCCCGGTACCGACCAGCCGAACGACGTCGCGCACGGTGTCCTGTCCTGGGGCATGAAGGAGTCCTTCCGCAGGTACGTCAAGTCCGGCGGCTCCATCGAGCTCTCGGAAAGCGCCGTCGACCAGGGCGACTACTTCGACTTCCCGTACGCCAAGGGCGACCTCGACTCCGATGCCCGCAAGCTGGACATGTCCTTCGACGGCACGATGCAGTTCCTGTTCCCGAGCCACACCATCGACATGGCCTTCACCGACATCCGGGTCAAGACCTCCGGCGACCAGGGCGTCCTGATCGTCGACGTCATCACCCCCCAGCGCACCAACCAGGACGTCGAGTTCGCGACGCTGGACCTGTCCGGCATCTCGTACGAGGTCAAGGACGAGGTGCTGTTCCTCGACGAGATCCCGACCGCGTTCACGGCCGAGGGCGCCCAGCAGTTCGCCAACGACACCGTGGGCTCCATGTACGAGGAGGGCATGGAGATCGACCCGGTGACCATCGCCCTGGGGCTCACCGACGACGTCGAGATCCCCGAGGGTTCCGGTGGCGCCTCCGGTTCCGGTTCGTCCGGCTCCGGCGGCACGTCCGGCGGTTCCGCGGGCGGCTCGACCGGTGGTTCTGCCGGTGGCTCCGCCGGTGGGTCCGTGGGCGGCTCGGCCGGTGGTTCCGCGGGCGGTTCCGCCGGCGGCTCGGCGGGCGGTTCCGGGGCGCTGGCCGCGACCGGCGCGAACGTTCCCACGGGGTCCCTGCTCGCGGGTGCGGGCGCGATCGTCGCGGCCGGTGCCGCAACGGTGTTCGCGGTACGCCGCCGCACCACCAACTGACCCCCGGGCTCCCTGCCCGGCCCCACCAGCACAGAGCCCCGCCGTTCCGGAGGATGGAACAGCGGGGCTCTGTCGTACGGGCGAACGAGAGACGACAGCAGAGGAACGAAAGACCGGACGGTGCACACAGGGCACCGGGGACGCCCCCTCTTCACCGTGTTCAACGTATAGCGCACCGGGGGGCTTGCGGCAAGCCCCCTGAAATGACGCAGAATCCACGGCCCAGGCCATCAACTTCAGCCAGGGAGCAGCGATATGGGTGTGTTGTCGTCAACGATCGGACCGCGCGGGGAGCAGCCGGTGACGGACGCCGATGTGATCGTCGTGGGCGCCGGCCCGGCGGGGCTGATGCTCGCCGGTGAACTGGGCCTGGCCGGCGTACGGGCCCTCGTCCTCGAACGGCGGACGCAGCGCGGAGAGATCCCCAAGGCCAACGGGCTCGGCGGGCAGATCCTGGAACTGCTCCACTACCGAGGACTGCTGCACCACTTCGAAGCAGCCTGTTCCGGACCCAGCCACCCGGCCCCGCAGTACCCCTTCGGCGGCGTGCACGTCGACTTCTCGTCCCTGCCGCACCCTCCGCTGCGGGGGCTGACGCTTCCCCAACCGGAACTGGAGCGCCTGCTCGACGAACGCGCCCGCGAACTCGGTGCCGAGGTACGCCGGGGGCAGGAGATCGTCGACGTCGCCCAGGACGACACCGCGGTGACCGCGCAGGTGCGCGGCGCGGACGGTTCGTACCGGCTGCGGGCCCGGTACCTGGTGGGCTGCGACGGCGGGCGCAGCACGGTCCGCGACGCCGCGGGGATCGCGTTCCCCGGTACCACCCACCCGGAGGTCAACCGG
The DNA here is from genome assembly GCF_042732055.1 of Streptomyces sp. NPDC059816. Taxonomy (NCBI): domain Bacteria; kingdom Bacillati; phylum Actinomycetota; class Actinomycetes; order Kitasatosporales; family Streptomycetaceae; genus Streptomyces; species Streptomyces sp. NPDC059816. The sequence goes on along the minus strand of NZ_JBHWIQ010000002.1, from coordinate 449,772 downwards.
CTCGGTCAGCTCACCCTGCACGAGTCGGTGACCCGACACGACGACGGTGACGTCGACGTCCCCGGGCTGGGCCGGGTCCACGCAGGCGCCTTCGTCCGGACGGACCGCGGTGTCTTCGGGTTCGGCTGGCTCACCCCGGAGGTCATGCTGCTCTCCACCACCGAGGACGAGACGACCGACCTCGCGGACGACGTGCCGATGACCCTGACCGAACTCCAGGACAGCATCCGCCACGTGCTCGGTGCGGAGTTCCCGTTGGGCGAGCCGCGCAGGCTGTCGCGCTACACGTTCCAGGCCCGGCAGGCCGAGCGCTACCGTGACGGGCGGGTCTTCCTGGCCGGCGACGCGGCCCATCTGTTCCCCGCGACGGGCGTGGGCCTCAACGCGGGTCTGCTCGACACGGTCAACCTCGCCTGGAAGCTGGCCGCGGACCTCCACGGGTGGGCGCCGCCCGCGCTGTTGGACACGTACCACCGCGAACGCCACCTTGCCGGCGCGCGCACCTTGAAGCACACCCAGGCCCAGGTGGCGCTGCGGCGCGGACAGGACCCGGCCGCCGAAGCACTCCGGGACGTCTTCCTGGAACTGTTCGCCGACGAGCAGCCGTTGCGTCGCGTCGGGGCCCTCATCGCCGGTACGGACATCCGCTACCCGTTGCCCAACCCCAACGGGCACCCCCTGACCGGCGCCTTCGCCCCCGACCTCACCCTGCACGTCGACCGGGGCACCACCAGCCTCGCCGAACTCACGCGCACCGCACGGCCCGTCCTCCTCGACCTCGCCGACCGCCCGGACCTCCGCGAGACGGCCCGGCCCTGGCTCGACCGGATCGACGTCCACACCGCCAAGGCCGATGACCGCCCGGCCGACGCCCTGTTGATCCGCCCGGACGCGCACGTCGCCTGGGCCGCGACCCCCGACGAACCCGAGGCCACGGCGGTGCGCGGCTTGCGCGACGCCCTCACGGACTGGTTCGGCGCGGCTCGCTAGCGGCTGGTGCCGGAGCGCGCGAGGGCGACCAGTCCGGCGAACGCGGTGGCGGACACGTTCAGCACGGGTCCGTCGGGGTTCTTGCTGTCGCGTACGGGGACGATGCCGGTCGCGGAGGCGTGCATGGGGGCCCATTCGACACAGGAACCACCGTTGTCAACGCTGTAGGAGGACTTGACCCACAGGGTGGGGGAGTCGGCCGTGGTCATCACAGGGTGCCCTTCCGTAGGTGTTCGATCGCTGGCTCTGGTGTGATGACTCCCCGTTGAGGCGGGGTCGCAAAAGCCCCGCTGTTCCGGAGGATGGAGCGGCGGGGCTCAGGCGCGTGTGCTACAGGTTCGCGGACCGGGCGAGGTCGACCAATCCGGTGAACGCGCGGGCAGACACGTTCAGCACGGGTCCGTCGGGGTTCTTGCTGTCGCGTACGGGGACGATGCCGGTTGCGGGGGCGTTGGACGGTGCCCACTCGACGCAGGCGCCACCGTTGTCGGTGCTGTATGAGGACTTGACCCACAGCGGGGGGGAGTTGGTCTTGGTCATCACAGAGTGCCCTTCCGTAGCTGTTCGATCATGGCGACAGATTCCGCCTGAGAGGCTGCCCCGATCTGTAGCTGATGGTAGTTCCTCACCAGCGGGAGTACGGATGACGGATCACGATCCAGAGACCCTTGTGTCTGCGACTCCACGTAAGACATCAGGGATCGATCTGGCAGTGTCAGAAGGTAGACCAGTCGCCTGAATGGTTTCCGTTCCGCCATGGAGTACGGGGCGATTTGGAGGGAGGTACTAGCTTGTTCGGCGAACTCCAGAAGTTGGCTGAACTGCCGGTCCATGACGTCCGGCCCGCCGATGGGGTTGCGGATGCAACTCTCGTCTAGCACTACGAAGATGAGCGGCGAGGGTGATCGTGCAAGCGTCGCTTGCTGCTCAATCTGGACGTTGACACGCTCAGCCGCTTGTTCGGGTGTGATGTCTCCCCGATGCACCGCGGCGTCTGCCAGCACGGATGCGTACTCCCGTGTCTGGAGCAATCCAGGGATGGCTCCCGTTTCAAATAGTCGGATCTCTGCCGCGCGGCTCTGGTAGCCGACGTACTCCGGGTATCCCTCCAGCAGGCTTCCGTGCTGCATCTCGTGCCACTGACGTACGAATGTGGCATCCGTACCCGTCAGGCCAAACGCCGTGTCGACAACCTTCGCAAAGTGTAAAGAAGGCGACTTGCGCGTAGTTTCAACTCCTGAAATATGCCCGCTGGATACGCCAGTGAGTTTGGACAGTTGCGCTTGCGTCCAGCCGCGCTTCTCACGTGAGCTGCGTAGACGGGCTCCGAATGCTGCTTGCGGCGACGCGTCCGGGTTCAAATCCTTGCGGTTCACCATCTATCCCCCAACTGATCTGTCCTCGCAGCCACGTTGATTAGGTTCCGACTCTAGGTCACCGTGAGTGCTCCGGGTAGTGATTCCACTACGGAGAGGAGCGAACTCGTGTCCCGGAAGAAGGTAGCGGAACCGCCACCCCAACTGCGCGTTGGCGAACTCGCGTACGACACCGCCCGCGCCGTGCTGGGGGTGGTCATGGATGCGGATACCGCCGGGCGGTACTCCCTCCGGCCGCCCCGGGGTGGAGTCGAGTGGGACGCGCCGTACGAGGACGTTCGTCCGGCCACGGTGACGGACCAGTTGCGGCCCGCGCTGACCGAGGTCAACGCCCGTAGCAGGTACGGGGGTTCGCCGTGGGGGTGACCAGGCTGTTCCGGCACGTCACCTGGACGTTGAAACGGTTGGAGTTCTGGGGCGTCGGCGCGCACATCCAGTGCGTGTCGGGGACCCCGCAGTGCGGCGCCACCTCACCCGCGGAACGGCGAACGCCGGACGGCGTGCTCACCTGGGCCGAAGAACACCTGCGGCAGACCGGCCACCGACGCTACGACCGGGTCCTGTTCGACACCGTCCAGTGGGACCCGCCCGAGGACGTCGACCCGCGCACCATCAAGGGAGTGGCCACGTGAGGTGGCGTTCGTACGCCGTCGCGCTGTTCCTCTGGGGCGCGTTCCTCGTCTCGGTGATCCTGCTGTGCGCCCTGGCGCTGGACCAGCGCTGAGATCTGAACGGACCACCACCAGCCCCGCCCCGGGTGGCGGTGCCCCATCGGCACCGCGGAGGACTCACGGGGCGGTCACCCCCTCGGATCGTCGTGCTCGCCACACGACCCGAGGGAAGGGGGAGCGGGACGCATGCCCGCCCCCGGCCCCGGCCGTTGCCCGTGCCCGCACGGCCGGGGCCACAAATCCACCGAACGGCTCGCCGGGGTACGGCAGCCGGACGGGTCACGTAGCACCGACCACGAAGGAGTGCACCGTGTCAGTAGCCATGAGGCGTCCGGCCCCTGAGGAAGTGGCCGCACGCGCCCGAGAGATCCTGGCGGCCATCGAGCCGCCTGCCCGGTACTGGCTGGACCACGCGGAAGTGGAACGGCGCCGTGCCGTCCTGGCCGAGCGGTACGAACGCATCGGGCTGCACCGGTCCGGACGTGAGCACCGGATCGACTTCGCCACTGCCTAGCTGAGTGCGCGGCGCAGCGTCGCGACCGGGTCGAGGTTCGGGAACGCCCGCCGGATCTCGACGTGGGCCTGCCCGATGAGGTCATTGATCAGGAACGGCGCTGCGCCGTACAGCAAGTCGTGCAAGTAGGGGACGACCGCCGCTTCGTCGGCGGGCAAGCACAGTTCGACCTTGATCGGCACGTTCTCGCTCTTGTACCGCCCGGCGGGGAGACCGACCCGGTCGGGGTGGACGCACACCGGCGTCCCGTCGGCTGTGTACCGATGCCCGTCGACGGGGTCGAACGGGCACGCCTTCGTCGGCCGCTCGAACACGTCGAAGTCTCCGACAGCGTGTGACCGGGACGGGCAGATGCCACACGCGAGGTGGTGTACGTCGCCGATGAAGGGCTCAGACATGGCCGGAGCCTAGAACGTTCCACCAGCACCCCGTACGCCGTACCGGGTCATCGTCCCCCGCACCGGGGGCGAACCGTGACGACGACCGGCCGACACGGTCCGCACTCGTGTGGGCCCCGCCCGCCCGTGCGTTCCTCCCCCATGACGCACGGGCGGGGCCCTGCCACCTCAGCCGGAGACCTGACCATGGACCACCGCATCACGAGCCCCCAGCACAGCGCGGAGGCATCCGCATGACCCGTGACGCGCTCACCAACGAGCCCCCCGTACCGTCCGGCGCACACTGCTGCATCTGCGGACAGTGGACCGTGGCCCCCGTGGTGATCGGATACAGCAGTGCGAGCGGGCCGGCGTTCGTCACGCACCGGGTGTGCCCGCGGCACGTGAACACGAGGGGGCCCTGCACCACGAACCACGGCAGCGACACCTAGCACGCAACTCCAGGCGTGGCGGTGACCACTCACACCGCGCGCTGCATGCAGACCAGTTGATCCCGTTCGTCCCACGACTCGGTGAGGGCGAAGCCGAGCCGTTCGTACAGGGCGACGGCCCCGGTCCGCCACTTCCACACCGACAGCCGCACAGCGCTCACGCCGGTTTCCGCGGCATGCGCGAGTGCAGCGCCGAGCAGGTCGGAGGCGATGCCCCGGCCCCGGAACTCCGGGGCCGTCCAGAGCCTCTTGATCTCCGACCGTCCGCCGGCGGGGGCGGTCACCACCACGCACCCCACGGCGGTGTCCCCGCTCAGGGCCAACAGGACGCAATCGTCGCCGAACGCGGTCCGCGGAGCCGAGATCTCGTCCCGGTAGCGGTCGGGCAACTCGTCCACGGCGGCAACGGCGTGGCCCTTCTCGGCCTCCGTCCGCAGGTGGTAGGCCGCCAACAGACCGGCCAGCCCCTCCTCGACGGAAGGGGTCCGGCCCGGCCAGCGGACGATGGCCACCTCGCGTTGATCGTTCATGGTCACGGTCGGACCGTAACGCCTTCCAGCGCCCGGGACATCGGATAGGCGCGCTCCGCGGGAAACAGCCGTTGGGCCTTGGCGGCGTGGCCGGTTCGCATCAGTGTTGCGGCCTTGCGGACCTGGGGGGTGAGGTCGGTGAGATCGACGATCCAGTCGTCGGTGAACGTGCGGATCAGTTGGCGGGCGATTCCGACCTGGATGCTGTAGTGGTTCAGTGCCGCTCCCCGCGGCGAACGTTCCGGGTCCCACTGGACGTGCACGGCCGCCCGGGCCAGCTCCGCCGGGTCGGCGGTCGTCAACACGGCTTGGGACAGGGCCTCTTCCCAGCCCTCCCGAGTGATCCGCACGGCGAGAACGCGTTCCTGGCCGGGCTTGCGGGCCCAGTTGCTGCGGTGCATCAGCCACCGGAACGACGGCTTGATCCACGTCATCCGCTGGAACGAGAACGGCGCGACGAAGCGGCCCTCCCGCAGTGCCGCGTCGGCGATGGCGGACGGGTACGCCTGGTAGACCACGATCGTGCGGGCGTCGTAGTCGGCACGGATCTGATACGGGGGCGTCATGCGCCGCACCCTGCCATCCGGGCGGTCGGCACGGCGACCCGATTTCGTGCGGCCACGGCGGCGCCACCACCCCGGAAAGGGGAACGGACGGCGCCGTGAGGGGCGCCGTCCGTCGGGTGGCTACTTGTTGAGGAAGCCGTCCCGCAGGCGCAGCTCGTTGAACCCGCCGCTGTCGTTGTCGTAGTCGTCGGAGTACGTCAGCGCCAGTCGACCGTTCGGGGCCAGGGAGACCGCGGGGTCCGTCTGGTCGTGGCCGGTGACGACGTTCATCCGGGTGGTGGGCAGACGACCGCCGGTGCCGCCGTCCGCGTTGAAGCCACGGGCCCACACGTCCTGCTTGCCGTCCACGAACGTCTCGCGCCAGGCGACGACGAAGTCACCGGCGTCGGACACGGCCACATCGGGGTCGACCTGGACGCCGATGGCGCGCTTGCTGTCCGCGCCCGGGGTGGTGACCGTCTCCGCAGCGACCGGTGCACCGGTCGCGGAGAACGTCCGGTGCTGGATGCGTGCGGCACGAGCCGGGTTGGTGCTGCCGGTCCCGGGAACGTAGACGTCGGCCCAGGTCGCGACGGTCCGGCCGTCCGCGGCCTGTGCGACGGCGGGCTCGGTCTGCTGCCCGTCGGTGAGGGAGTTCGCGACCTTGCGCGGCACGGCGAAGCCGCCCGTGGCGTTGAGCTTGGCGAGGCCGATGTTGATGCCGCCGTTGCCGTCGGCGTCCTCCTCCCAGACGATCGCGGTGTTGCCCGCGCCGTCGACCGCGGCGTCGGGGCGGCGGTTGGAACCCGCGGTGGCACCGGAGTTGATGGTGCTCACCTGGACGTCGGGGTGGCTCCGCGTGCCGGTGGCGCTCCAGCCGCTCGCCTTCACCTGGTTGAGGGTGGTGCCGTTGGCCGTGTCCTCCCAGGCCACCGTGTAGGACCCGTCGTCCGCGACGGCGACCGTGGGCCGCAGCTGGTGACCGTCTGCGGAGGCGTGCGGCCGGGGCAGCACGGTGACGTTGCCCGCCTGGTCGATCTTGCGGACCTCGATGTTCGCGTACTTGTTGCCGTCGTCGTCACCGGCCCACACGACGATCGCATTGCCGTTCCGGTCCACCCCGACGTCGGGCTTCTGATGCGACCAGGAGGTGCCCGCGGCGCCGGAGACGCTCAGCTGCTTCTCGTTCCAGAGCGGTACGCCGTCCTTGTACATCCGCAGGTACGCATTGGTGCCCAGCTGGGTGTCGGCGGGGTTGTGGTTGTCGCCGTCCTCGTACACGACCGCCTGGTACGTGGAGGTCCCGGAGCCGTTCGAGGCCGTGGCGCTGTCGTGCTGGTCACCGGCCGACGCGGCGTTGACCCGGGAGTAGTGCTGGGAGGTGCTGCCGTACTTCGCCGCGTCGATGTCGACGACGGCCGACCGGAGCTTGTTGAAGTTGGCGACGAACGCGTCGTAGACGCCCGCGTCGCTGAGGCGCAACAGCGTCTCGTCGTTGCGTACCAGGGCACCCTTGGTGAAGTTGTGGGAACCGGTGTACGTGTTCTGGACGCGCTGCCCCTGGGCGTTCTCCCACTCGGTGAGCAGGTACTTCGAGTGCACCGTGCCGTGGTTGCACGACTCGTCACTCGGAATGTAGCGGCAGCCGCCGGGACGCATGCTGTAGGCGTTGACGTTGATGCCGGTCATGTCGTTGACACCGGCGTTCGCGTCGAGGGCGTCGAAGTCGCGGACCACGGCGTCGACCGCGCACCCCGCCTTGCGCCGGTCCTCCAGCGCCGTGTAGATCGCGGGCCGCAGCGCCTTCCCGTTCAGCGACGAGGTCGCCAGCCGTATGCGACCGTTCTTCGCGCAGTCCACCTTCTCGATCTGGTGGGCCACGATGTCCGGGTTGCCGTACACCTGGTGGTCGGACCCGGTGTCGGTCGGTCCCGTCCCCGTGTCCCGCGGGAAGAAGATGGGTTCCACCGAGGCGGTCGGGGCGTCGTAGGTGCTGTTGTACTTGACGGTGCCGGTGACGCCCGCGCGCGAGACCTGCCGGGTGAAGGCCGCGCGGTACTTGATCGCCAGGGAGACGTTGCCCGAGACGGTGATGGCGTTGTTCAGCTCGCCGTTCTGGCTCGGGGACATGTTCTGGGAGGACTGCCAGACCACGTTGGTGCGGCCGTCGGTCAGCTCGTCGAAGACGACGAACTTGTTGTGGTTGATGGCCTTGTCGTCTTCGGGGTCGGGGTTGTCGAGACAGCCCCGGTAGCACTCGGTCAGCTTGCTGTTGCCGGTCAGGCCGGTCTTCAGCGCCTGCGGAACGTTCGTGAAGCTCTCGATGACGACCTTCACCGTGACGTTCCGGGCGTGCGCGGCGAGCAGCTTCGCCTCGATCCCGTTGGCGTCGCTGAGCCAGTACATGCTCATGTACAGCGTGCTGCCCGGCTTGGCGAGGTCGATCAGGGTGCCGAGGCCCGTGCTGATCGAGGTGTCGTTGGAACCGTTCGGCTTGGTGTAGTTGAAGGTCGCCGTGTAGTTGCCCGTGGTGACCTCCTCCGCCTGGGCGGCCGTGGGAGTCAGCAGGGTCACCCCCAGTGTGGCGGTGGCGAGGGCCACGAGGCTTCGGCTGGTGCGTCTGCGCAAAGTACCTGTCCAATCCGTTGACGTGCGGAAACAGCGGAACTGTAATCGCATTTTGCGATCATGAATGCTGACCTTCCACCCCCCCACCCCCCAACCGGCCGTGTGGAACGCGGACGCCCACCGGGACCCACCAGCCAGGGGTACGGGGAACTGCGCACCCCCCGGCGCACGTTGCGGAACGACGCACCCGCAGCCGAGTGCACCGGAGGGGGCGGGGAACTACGCGCGGACACCCCCACACCGGCGGATGTCCGTGAGGTCGACCGCCGGATTTCCGAGTGGCCCGCCGCCCAGGCACAATGCACCGGTGACCCAACTCGACGTACTACGAGTCTTCTGCGGCCCCGACGGCGCCAGGGGCGGCAACGAGCTGGGCGTCGTCCGGGACGGCACCCCCCTCCCTCAGGAGGCGTCCCGCCAGAAGATCGCGGGCAAGCTCGGGTTCAGCGAGACCGTCTTCGTGGACGACCCCGAGCGCGGCGCGATCGACATCTACAGCCCCACCCTGCGCCTCCCGTTCGCGGGGCACCCCTGCGTCGGCGCGGCCTGGCTGCTGGACGTGCCCGAACTCGTCACGCCGGCGGGTGTGGTGGGCGCCCGCCAGGACGGGGAGTTCTCCTGGATCGAGGCGCTCCCCGAGTGGGCACCCGAACGCACCCTGCGGCAGTACGGGTCGGCCGCGGAGGTGGATGCCCTGGAGGTGCCGCCGCCCGGCGAGTGGATCTACGCCTGGGCATGGGAGGACGAACGGGCGGGCCGGATCAGGGCGCGGGCCTTCCCCGGCCGTGACGACGGCATCCAGGAGGACGAGGCGACCGGCGCGGCGGCCCTGCTGCTGACTGCGGAACTGGGCCGCGCCCTGAACATCCGCCAGGGTTCCGGTTCCCAGCTCCTGACCGCCCCGCAGCCCTACGGGTGGGTGGAGGTCGGGGGCCGCGTCCGGCTGGTCCAGTCGGACGTGCCGTTGCCCGACTAGCGTGTACGTCGAAGGCCCCGCGCCCCCGGACGGAACCGGGGCGCGGGGCCTTCGACGTGCGGTGACGGCTCAGGCGCTGAGCGGGAACTCCTCGCCCAGGGCGTGGAACACGGCCGTGTTGAGCGCGAAGGCCCGCTTGCACTCGATGACGATCCGCTGCTTCTCCAGGTCGTCGGCCTGCACCCCGTCCAGCAGTTCGCGGTAGTTCCGCTTGAACGCGGCCGGGTTGGTGATCTCGTCGAAGACGTAGAACCGGACGCCGTCGCCCTTGCGGGCGAAGCCCCACGCCTTCTCGGCGCGGTCCCGGATGATCTGCCCGCCGGAGAGGTCGCCGAGGTAGCGGGTGTAGTGGTGGGCGACGTAGCCCGCGGGCCACTCGCGCACGCACTGCGCGACCCGGTCCGCGTACGCGGTGGTCGCGGGCAGCGGGGTCAGACCCGTGCGCCAGGAGGAGCCGCGCAGATGGGCGAGGTCACGCTCCAGCGCCTCGCGCCGCATCAGCTCGGGCTGCACGAACGGGCCGGCGACGGGGTCGTTGCGCAGGGAGTCCGCACCGTCCTCCAGCGCCTGGTACACGAACCAGAGCTGCTCGGTGTAACGGGCGTAGGCGTCGATTCCCAGCCGTCCGCCGAGCAGGTCGCCCATGAAGGAGGAGCTCTCCGCCTCGGTGTGGGCGTCCTGGGACGCGGTGCGGATGAGCGAGGAGAACGACGTCGTGTCCATGGGACCTCCGGGAGCCGGCGAGACGGGGAACGGGGAGCGGCGTGCCCCGATCATCTATGGTTAGGCTAACCTAAGTCAACGGGATTCCGACAGGCTGTCGGGAAAAAATGTACCCGGACGGGGGTGTGTTGGTCACCCCCGTCCGGGAAGCATTTCCCCTCAGGCCGGGCGCCTGCGCAGCCATGCCGTGCCGCCCCAGGTCAGCAATCCGGCGAGCAGGACGTAGATCCCCGCCTCCAGGAGCTGGAACGTCCAGTACCGGTCCTTCGGCTGGTAGGCCACGTCGACCCAGATCTTCATCGCCTCGATGCACTCCGCCGGGGGCGGGAATCCCTGGTGGGCGCAGATCTCCGCGCCCCTGGCGACCTTCCCCGAGGAGTCGACGGCGGTGCCCGGCCCGGACACCACCCAGTCGCCCGCCATCGAGACGGTCACCTCCAGGCGGGTGTCGCTGCCGGAACCCCGGTGCCGGAGGCCCACGCCCGTGATGCCGGACTTCGACCAGTCCTCGGGACCGGTCACCGGCACCGTCGCGGTGGTCGGCGTCATGAGGTGCGGGCGCACCGCCAGCGGGACCAGGACCTGCACCCCCAGCACCACGGCCATCGTGACGACCACGGCGGGCACGGTGCGGCGGACCAGCAGCCCCGTGCACGCCCCCACCGCGAAGGCGAAGGCCGCGTAACCGAGCGGCACCACTCCGCGCGCCTCGAAGACCAGAGGGGTGAACCGGTCCTGGGTGATTGCGTCGATCGGCCGGGCCCACCAGGTCACCATCAGGCTGAGCACCCCCGTGACCAGCACCGCGGCGGCGCCCACGATCAGCAGCCGGACCAGCAGCCAACGGGTCCGGGAGATGCTCTGGTTCCAGATGAGCCGGTGCGTCCCGCTCTCCACCTCACGCGCGACCAGGGGAGCGCCCCACACCATGCCCAGCAGCGCGGGCGCCGCGATGAGCACCACCCCGACCAGGCCGGCCAGCGTCTGTTGTTCCTGGACGTACGAGTTGAGCGAGTCCCCGCACCCGGTGCCGCAGGCGGCCCGGATCTCCGTGAGCCCGGTGCGCATGTTCCGGCCCGTGACCAGCAGGAACACCCCGAACGCCGCGAGCACGCCCAGCGCCACGGCGCCCTGCACCCGGAACTGCCGCCAGGTCAGCCACATCATGAGCGGACCCCCTGTTCCCGGTCCTGCTTCCGCCGTGCGCCCGCGGTCCGGCCCTGCGGGTCCTGGGCCATGTAGAGGAGGACGAGGTCCTCCAGGCCGAGCGGCTCCATCTCCCACGTCGGGTCGGGCACGTCGATGACCGACCGCACCACGAAGGTGCTCTGCCGCTCGGTGTGCTGTTCCCGGACCACCTCCAGTCCCGGCGGCAGCGAGCCGGGGTCCCGACGGGCGGTGGTGAGCCGGAAGTGCGTGGCGAGCAGGTCCTCCACGTCCCCGGCGAGTCGGACCCGCGAGCCGACCAGGGTGATCAGGTGGTCGCAGGTGCGCTCCAGATCGGTGATCAGATGGGAGGAGAGGATCACGGAGGTCCCGTACTCCGCCACGTGCTCCATCAATCCCTGGTGGAACTCCCGCCGGGCCAGCGGGTCCAGCGCGGCCACCGGTTCGTCGAGGATCAGCAGATCGGGCCGCTTGGCGACGGCCAGGGTGAGGGCGAGTTGTGAGCGTTGGCCCCCGGAGAGTCCCCCCGCCCGTTGTTCGGGGTCGAGGCCGAGCCGGGCGATCCGTCGTGCCGCGAGCGGGGCGTCCCAGCCCGGGTTCAGCCGCTCGCCGAGCCGTAAGTGCTCGGAGACGGTCAGCCGCGCGTACACGGGACTGTCCTGGGCGACGAAGCCGACCCGGGCGAGCTGGGCGGGACCGCTGCCGGGCCGTTCGCCGAGCACGCGCAGGGTGCCCGAGCTGGGGGTGAGCAGCCCGCAGGCGAGTTGCAACAGGGTGGACTTCCCCGCGCCGTTCGGCCCGACGAGACCGACCACGTGACCGGCGGGCACGCTGAGGGTGCAGTCGCTGAGCGCGGTGCGTCGGCCGTACCGCTTGGTGAGCCCGGTGGCCTCCAGTGCCGGCGCCGTGTTCATCGCGCGGCCCCGGTCTCCGGCAGGGGGTCACCGGTGCGGTCCCCGAGCGTGCTCTGGAACAGTGCCTCGATGCTCTCCTCGGCGAGCCCCGCCGCCCGGGCCCGAGTCAGCCAGTCGACCAGTTCGCGCCGGAGCGGTGCGTACTCGGGGTGGACGGTGTCGTCCAGGGTGCGGGTGACGAAGGTGCCGACTCCGGGCCTGGGTGCGACCAGGCCCGCGTACTCCAGTTCGCGGTACGCCTTGAGCACGGTGTTGGGGTTCACCGCCATCTGGGCGGCGACCTCCTTGACGGTCGGCAGTCGGTCGCCCTCCGTCAGTACGCCCAGGCGCAGCGCCCGGTGAACCTGGTCGACGAGCTGTCGGTAGGGCGGCACGCCCGATCGCGTGTCGAGGTGGAACTCGATCATGCTGTCCCTCGCTCCTCTCTATTCATCTAGTTAGCTAGCACTATAGAACCATAGGGTAAGTAGGAGTCACGTGAACGGGACGTGTGCTGTTCCCGTGCGGGTGCGCTCCGGCCGTCCGCGCAGTTCCCCGCGCCCCTTTCGGGCGCGTCCCGGTGCGGGTGCGCTGCTTCCGTGCGGGTGCGTCGTGGCCGCCCGCGCAGTTCCCCGCGCCCCTGAGGTGCGTCCTTGTCGGGGTGCGTTGTTCAGCGGGGTGCGCTGCGGTGGGCCGGGTCGTGCCGCAGGGGACGGCGCACCCCGAGCGAGGCGCCCCGATCAGGGGCGCGGGGAACTGCGCGAACGCGGGACGCACGCCCGCCGGACAGCGCACGCCCACCAGGACGCACCGAAAGGGGCGCGGGGAACGGCGCGAGCAACCACCCCGCACCCGCGCGGAACAGCGCACCCGCGCCGGGACGCACCCGAAGGGGGCGCGGGGAACGGCGCGAGCAACCACAGCGCACCCGCAGGTTCCCGACAGGGGGACGCACAGCGAAGAGCCCGCCCCCGGACGACGAAACCGGGAGCGGGCTCAAGCAAGAGCGGGTGCAGCCGAAGGGCTACGGCAACGTGAGGATCTCCGTACCACTGTCGGTGACGACCAACGTGTGTTCGAACTGCGCGGTCCGCCGACGATCCTTCGTGACGACCGTCCACCCGTCGTCCCACAGGTCGTACTCGTGCGTGCCGAGCGTCAGCATCGGCTCGATCGTGAACGTCATCCCCGGCTGGATCACCGTCGTGGCGTGCGGACTGTCGTAGTGCGGGACGATCAGGCCTGAGTGGAACGACGTGTTGATCCCGTGCCCCGTGAAGTCCCGGACGACCCCGTACCCGAACCGCTTGGCGTACGACTCGATGACCCGTCCGATCACATTGATCTGCCGGCCCGGCCGGACCGCCTTGATCGCCCGGTCAAGGGACTCCCGGGTCCGCTCCACGAGCAGCCGCGACTCCTCGTCCACGTCCCCGACGAAGTACGTCGCGTTGTTGTCGCCGTGCACCCCGCCGATGAACGCGGTGACGTCCAGATTGACGATGTCGCCGTCGCGCAGCACCGTCGAGTCGGGGATGCCGTGGCAGATCACCTCGTTGACGGAGGTGCACAGCGACTTCGGGAACCCCCGGTAGCCCAGGGTGGACGGGTAGGCGCCGTGGTCGCACAGGTACTCGTGCGCGACCCGGTCGAGCGCGTCCGTGGTCACACCGGGTGCGATGGCGCTCGCCGCCGCGGCCATGGCCCGTGCGGCGATGCTGCCCGCGATCCGCATCCGCTCGATGGTCTCGGCGTCCTGGACCTCGGAGCCGGTGTAAGGGGCGGGGCCGGGCTTGCCCACGTACGCCGGACGGATGATGTGCCCCGGGACGGGACGGGTGGGGGAGAGCTCGCCGGGCACGAGCAGTGGCTGCGCAGACATGCAGCGAGTGTAGCCAGGCCGGACCGGGCGGCATGGCCCGAACGTCTGCCGGGTAGGCGGTCAGCGGTACCGCAACGGCGGGTGCCGATCCGGTTCACGAGGCCCCGCCGGGCGCGACGGGCGCGATGTGCGCCGGGAGAGGAAGATGGGCACATGGCGCTGTTCAAGAAGCGGGCGGTGGGCAAGCCGGGGGAGTGGTACTACTGCCTGGAGCACCAGAAGGTGGAGGAGGGCCCCGAGTGTCCCGCCAAGGACCGGCTCGGGCCGTACCCCTCCGCCGAGGAAGCCCGGGCGGCGATGGAGATCGCCCGCGAGCGCAACCACGAGTGGGAGAACGACCCGCGATGGCACGATGCGGTGGCCCGCGGCGAGGACGACGACGACCGCTGAGCCCGCCGTGACGCGGGACCGTCCCGGTGCGGGGGCGTGACACCCCCGCACCTCGGGAGCCTCACGCCCCCGTACCCCCGCGGCTCACGCCCCCGCGTCCCCGGAGCCGGTCGCGGCCTTCTTGCGCAGGGCGTCGGGATCGGTCTCCGCGTCGTACGTGAACAGCTTCGGCAGGGTGGCCGACAGCAGGGCGACCGAGGCCACGCAGGCCAGCCCGCCGGACCAGAACGCCGCCCGGGTCCCCGTCCAGCTCGCCATCGCCCCCGCGCGGACCTGCCCGAGCTGCGGGCCCACGCTGTACGACAGCACCTCGATGCCCGCCAGCCGGCCGCGCAGGTGGTCCGGGATCGTCTGGTTCCAGATGGTGCTCCGGCCCAGCCCGCTGATCAGGTCGCCGGCCCCGGCGAACGCGAGGCACAGCAGCACCGGCCACACCGTGTCGAACCAGCCCGCCGCCGCGATGGACAGCCCCCACAGGGTGGCGCCCCCGATCACCAGCAGACCGTGCCGCCGGGAGCGGGAGAGCCAGCCGCTGGTGAGGCTGACGGCCAGCGAGCCGATCGCCCCCGCCGCGTACATCAGCCCGAGCGCCCACTCGGCGTCCAACTCGTCGGCGAGGAAGGGGAAGATGACGTTCGGGAAGGCGAAGAACATCGCCGCGAGGTCGATCGCGTACGTGCCCACCAGCACGGGACGCGACCAGGCGTACCGGGCGCCCTCCGTGAGCGCGCGCAGGGACGGCTTCTCCGCGTCGTGGGACGGCGGTGCGGGAGCGAGACGTCGACACATCACCACCGACACCACGAACGTGAACAGGGTGATCCCGTACGCCGCCGCGCTGCCCCAGAACGCCACCACGACCCCCGCCAGCGTCGGGCCCGCGATCTCCCCGGCCTGCCAGCGCAGGGAGTTGAGGGCCGCCGCCGCGGCGAGTTGTTCGTGCGGGACGATCCGGGCTATCAGCGAGTCCAGCGCCGGGCGCTGGAGACCGACCAGCGCGGCGACGCCCGCGGCCACCAGGTACAGCGGCCACAGCAGCGGCTCCGGCAACAACGCGTTCACCAACAGGACCAGCGCCAGGAACCCGAGCCCCGCCTCCGTCGCGACGATCACCTTGCGGCGGTCCACCGCATCGGCGAGGGCGCCCCCGTACAGTCCGAAGACGACCAGCGGCACCAGCTCCACCGCACCCATCGCCCCGACCGCCAAGGGAGACCCCGTCAGGTCCTTGATCTGGAGGGGCAGCGCGATGAGGGCCATCGCCGCACCGCAGTAGGTGATCAGGCCCTGGGTCCACAACAGCCGGAAGTCCGGGGTGGACCGCCAGGGCGCGAGGTCGGGCAGCAATGAACGGAGCCGACCCGGCGGGGCGGGGTCCGGGGGCGCCGGGGCCCCGGGAGCGACGGACTGCGGCGGTTCGTCGGGCCTGACGGGGTCGGGAGTCACGCGTCCCCATCTTCCGGGGTGAGTCGACCCGCCGGCAAACGGATTTCCGCCCCGCCGGTCGACCCGGCCGGAATTGCCCCGTCCACCGGGACCGTCCCGTCACGGCGGTCACCCCCCGTACCGGACTGCGGGCCTCCACCGTCCGGGGATTTCCCCGAGGCCGTTCCGTCCTGCAAGATGACCCGAGATTTCGTCCCCGTCAGCGCGTCAGCGCGCACCGGAAGCAGGAGCCTTGAGCGAGCAGCCTCCCCAGCCCCCGTCCGGCCACCCGGGCTACCCGGGCCCCGGCCCGAACGACCAGAACCCGTACGGTGCCCCCACGCCCAACCCCTACCAGCAGCAGGCCCCGCCGCCGCAGCCCGGCTACGGCTATCCGCAGCAGGCGGGCTACGGGTACCCGCAGCAGGGCGGCTACGTGCCCCCGGGCACGTACACGGGTGACCCCAACGCCCCCTACGGCTACGACCCCATGGGCCGTCCGTACTCCGAGAAGTCGAAGGTCGTCGCCGGGGTGCTCTCGCTGCTCCTGGGCAGCTTCGGCGTCGGACGCTTCTACATAGGTCACGTCGGTCTGGGTCTCGCCCAGCTCTTCACCTGCGGTGGACTGGGCATCTGGGCCCTCATCGACGGCATCGTCATCCTCGCCGGCAGCGACACGACCGACTCCCAGGGACGGCCGCTGCGTGGCGGCTGACACCCCGGTCGCGCGCGGTGCGGCGGCGCGGCTCCTGCGGAACCCGGCGGTGGCACCCGTGGTGGTGCTCACCGCCGGGCTACTGGGCGCCGGCTACCTGTACGTCACCGATCCGCACGAGGGCGGCCAGTTCCTGCCGCGCTGCCCGTTCCGCCTGGTCACCGGCTTGCTCTGCCCCGCCTGCGGCGGAACCCGCATGGTCTACGACCTGATGCACGGTCACTTCGCCGCCGCCTGGGCCGACAACCGGATGCTGCTGCTCGCCGCGCCCTTCGCCCTGGCGCTCCTGGGCCGCTGGGCGTTCGAGGGGCTGCGCGGACGTCGCTGGCGGCCCGCGTTCAGCCGACGGACCCAGATCGTGATCCTCTCCGTCGCGGTGCTGTGGACCGTGGTGCGCAACATCGTGTGACGGTGCACGCCGTGTGACCGTGCGCGCCGTGTGACCTGGCGCACAGCTGCCGGGACCCGGCGGACGGCGGCCACGGCTACCCGTCGGAAGGGTGTCGTGAATCACTGGTTTGATCACGGTACGGGCACGATCTCCCGTACCCCCTCCCGTAAGAGGGGTCGCGCTCTTTACGCTGCCACGTCACAGGGGGGCGATGCAGAGTGCGGCGGTCTACGCCGGGCTTTCCTCCTGCGTTCGTACCGGAACAATCAGATTCGGTACCAGTTCCGCTCAAACCAGGAGAAACACTCATGGCCGTCCCCACGCCTGACGCCCCCTTCGGGTACGACCCCCAGGGCCGTCCCTACTCGGACAAGTCCAAGATCGTCGCCGGCATCCTCCAGCTGTTCCTGGGCACGCTCGGCATCGGACGCTTCTACGTCGGCTCCGTCGGCGTCGGTGTCGCTCAGCTCCTCACCTGCGGTGGTCTGGGCATATGGGCCCTCATCGACGGCATCCTGTTCCTCACGAGCAGCGACCGCACCGACAAGGACGGCCGCGTCCTGCGCGGCTGATTCCTCGCCGCTCCCGGCCGCCGCTGCGGTCAGGGTTCCCGGGCACCCACCCGGGAGTGATCCGCCACGACGCCACCGCTGCCCGGCCGCTCCCCGGCAGCGCGACCGTCGTGACGTGAGGGCGCGAAGCCCGGTCCACGGCGGACGGCGGACGTCCGCACACGTGAAGCGCACGGCCCCGGTCGTGCCGTCACTCGCCCCGGGGGGAATCCGGGGGGACCAGAACGTCGGGGGAACCACACGGACGACACCGGCGACGCGCCCGACGAAACACCGCACCGGCTCGACCGGCGCGACCCACCCTGACCGGCACCCGATCACCCGGTGACCGATGAGCGCACCCCGAGGGAGGTGTGCGGGCCAACCGCCCGCACACCTCCCTCAGCCGTTGGCCCTCACGATCAGGACCGCAGCCGTCCTAGTCGCGCCATAACGTCTGCCGCATGAGCACTGGCGCGACACCCGTACCCACACCCGCGATCCGCTTCTCGGTGGTCACCTTCGACTGCCCGGACCCCGCCGAACTGGCCCGCTTCTACGGCGAGGCCCTCGACCTGCCCGTCGCCTACTCCACCGACGACTTCGTCCTGCTCGCCCGGGAGGGCTCGGTCGGACTGGGCCTCAACCGTCTGGTCGACTACCGGCGCCCCACCTGGCCGGACCCCTCCCAGGAGAAGCAGGCCCACCTGGAACTGGGGGTCGACGACCTGGACGCCGCCCAGGCCCGGCTGCTCGCGCTGGGAGCCGTCGAGCCCGCGGTCCAGCCGGAACCCGACCGGTGGCGCGTCCTGCTGGACCCCGCGGGCCACCCCTTCTGCATCACCACGGTGGTCTGAGCCCGATCGGCGGGGCCGCGCGCTGTCCGCAACGGTACGCGCGGCCCGCCCGGCTCGAACCGAACACACCTTCTGGGCGCGGGAGTTGGGGCGCGATCCGCTGGCGCGCCGGGTGGTCGGTGCGGTCGCCGGCGGCCCGACCTCCGCCGCGCGGGGCCGTGAGGTCCGCCACGCTGAACGAGATCACCGCGGCACATAGGGTCGGGGCATGACTTCTACCGACAGCGCACCGTCCGCTTCCCCCACGCCCCCTCCCGCGAAGGCGCCCGCCAAGGACCCCCGGGCCCTGCCCGACGTCTCCGGACTCGTCATCGGCGTGCTCGGCGGCACCGGCGACCAGGGGCGCGGCCTCGCCTACCGGCTGGCCCGGGCCGGCCAGCGGGTGGTCATCGGGTCCCGAGCCGCCGAACGGGCCGAGGCCGCAGCCGCGGAACTCGGCCTCGGGATCGAGGGCGCCGACAACGCGGAATGCGCCCGGCGCAGCGACGTCGTGATCATCGCGGTGCCGTGGGACGGCCACGCCAAGACCCTGGAATCGCTGCGCGACGAACTGCGCGGCAAGATCGTCGTCGACTGCGTCAACCCGCTCGGCTTCGACAAGCAGGGCGCCTACGCGCTCAAGCCCGAGGAGGGCAGCGCCGCCCAGCAGGCCGCCGCGCTGCTCCCGGAGTCCCGGGTCACCGCCGCCTTCCACCACCTGTCGGCGGTCCTCCTCCAGGACACCTCGATCGAGGAGATCGACACCGACGTCATGGTGCTCGGGGAGTCCCGCGCCGACACCGACGTCGTCCAGGCCCTCGCCGGACGCGTCCCCGGGATGCGCGGGGTGTTCGCCGGTCGACTGCGCAATGCCCACCAGGTCGAGTCGCTGGTGGCCAACCTGATCTCCGTCAACCGTCGCTACAAGGCGCACGCCGGACTGCGGGTCACGGACGTCTGACCGGCGGCGCGCGGATCGGCCGGCCCGCCCGTCACCCGTACGGGCACCGGGCGCGCCGGACGGGCGGGGGGAGTGCGGGCGGCCCGGGGCCGATGGGGGACACTGGAGCGAAGCAGTGTCCCCCGACAGGAGCCGACCCCCATGTCCCGCCTCGCCCTCTTCGCCCTCGTGGTCTGCCTGCTCGCCGTCGCCGCGGCGGTCGTGTCGTTCGTCAACGGCAGCTGGCTCGGCGTCCTGTGGGTGCTGATGGCGGGACTGTCGTCCAACATGGCCTGGTACTACGTGCGGCGCGACCGGCTGCGGGCCCGCACCGCCCCGACCGCCGGCGGCTGATCCCCCGCGGGGCTCACGGCGCCTCGCACAGCGGATTCGTGTCCCGCCAGAACCGGAACAGGTCGTATCCGCAGTACGTCTCCAGGTCCCCGACGCCCAGCGACCGCAACAGCGCGTCGATCACGTCGAAGAACGTCCGGTTGACCTCGGGGATCCACAGCACCGCGAAGACGAACAGCAGACCGAACGGTGCGAACGGCTCCACCTGGCGCCGCACCCGGTGCGACAGCCACGGCTCGATGACGCCGTAGCCGTCGAGCCCCGGCACCGGCAGGAAGTTCAGGATCGCCGCGGTGACCTGGAGCAACGCCAGGAACCCCAGCGCGTAGCGGAACGTCGCCGGGACCCCGTCCAGCACGTCCAGCCAGAACGGCGCCGTGCACACGACGGCGAACAGCACGTTCGTCAGCGGCCCGGCCGCCGAGATCAGGCTGTGCTTCCACCGCCCCTGGATGCGGTGGCGCTCGATGAAGACGGCACCGCCCGGCAGACCGATCCCGCCCATGATCACGAACAGCACCGGCAGGACGACGCTCAGCAGGGCGTGCGTGTACTTCAGCGGGTTCAGCGTCAGATAACCCTTGGCCCCGATCGTGAGGTCACCGCCGTGCAGCGCCGTGCGCGCGTGTGCGTACTCGTGCAGGCACAGCGAGACGATCCACGCGCCGGTCACGAACAGGAACACCGCGAGGCCGGGCACCTGGGCGAAGTCCGTCCAGGTCGCCCACCCCGCGACGGCGGTCACGGCGACGATCCCCAGGAACACGGGGCTGATCCGGCGGTCGCCGCGGGGGATCGTAGCGGTGGTCATCTCACACGTCTCCTGGGTACGGACGGGGCGGTACACGGCACCGGGCCGGCATCCGCCGCGGACCGACGGCCGCCCGGAGGCCACCGCCTGCCCGACCGTACCGGTCCACGGAGAGAACGTCCCACCACGGGACGGAGGTTCCGGGCGCGGGCCCGTTCCCGCGACGGGGGACAATGGACCCGTGCACTACCGCATCCTCGGCCCCACCCAGGCACTGAGTGCCGACGGAACCGTACGCCCCGTCGGTGGCGCTCGGCTGCGTGCCCTGTTGACCTCGCTCGCCCTGCGGCCGGACCGGACCGTCCCGGTGTCGCTCCTGATCGACGACGTCTGGGGCGCCGACCCCCCGGCCGACGCCACGGGCGCGCTCCAGGCCCTCGTGGGACGGCTGCGCCGCGGGCTCGGCGCCGACACCGTCGCCTCCGCGGACGGCGGCTACCGGCTGCGCGTCGACGCCGACCGGGTCGACCTGCACCGGTTCGAACGGCTGGCCTCCGAGGGCGCCCGCGCCCTCACCGAGGGCGACCCCGGCAAGGCGGTCGAACTCCTGGACCGGGCGCTCGACCTGTGGCGCGGCCCCGCGCTCGCCGACCTCCCCGACCGCACCGCCGACGCCGCCCGGCTGTCCACCCTGCGCCTGGCCGCGCACCGGGACCGCCTCGCCGCCGTCGTCGCCCTCGGGGACGCGCACGCCGCGCTGCCCGAACTCACCGCGCTCTGCGCGCAGCAGCCCCTGGACGAACCGCTCCAGGCGCTGCGCATCCGCGCCCTACGGGACTCCGGACGCGCCGCCCAGGCACTCGACGCGTACGGCGCCGTCCGCGCGGAACTCGCCGAACGCCTCGGTAGTGAACCCGGGCCCGAACTGCGCGCCCTGCACCAGGAACTCCTGCGCACCGCCGCCCCGCCGGCTCCCACCGGCCGGCCCCCAGCCACCCCGGCCCCGGCCCCGTCCACTCCGCCCGGCTCCGCCCCGGCCGCCCCCCGTCTCGGCAACCTGCCCGCCCGGCTGACCTCCTTCGTCGGGCGGACGCCGGACATCGACGCCATCCGGGACGACCTCCGCCGGGCCCGACTCATCACCCTGCTGGGGCCCGGCGGCGCCGGCAAGACCCGACTGTCGTGGGAAGCCGCCGAGAGCGTCGCCGCCGACTTCCCGGACGGCACCTGGCTCGTGGAGCTGGCCCCCGTCGAGGACCCCGACGACGTACCGGAGGCGGTGCTCACCGCCCTCGGCGCCCGGGAGACCGTGCTGCGCGGCGCCGGCGCCGAGGAGATGCGGGCCGTCACCGAGCAGCGTTCCCAGGACCCGCTGCGCCCGCTGCGGCGGCTCACCGAGTACTGCGGGTCACGCCGACTGCTGCTGGTCCTCGACAACTGCGAGCACGTCATCGGCGCCGCCGCGCGGCTCGCCGCCCAGCTCCTCGCCCACTGCCCGGGGCTGACCGTCCTCGCCACCAGCCGCGAACCCCTCGCCGTGCCGGGGGAGTTCGTACGGCCCGTGGAGCCCCTTCCCGAGCCGTTCGCGCTGCGGTTGCTCGCCGACCGGGGTGCCGCGGCCCGCCCAGGCTTCCGCACTGCGGACGATCCGGCCGCCGCCGCCGAGATCTGCCGCCGGCTGGACGGGCTGCCGCTCGCCATCGAACTCGCCGCGGCCCGGCTCCGGATGCTGACGCCCCGACAGATAGCGGACCGGCTGGACGACCGGTTCCGGCTGCTGACCGGCGGCGCCCGCACCGTGCTGCCCCGCCAACAGACGTTGCGCGCGGTGGTCGACTGGTCCTGGGAACTGCTCGACGTCGAGGAGCGCACCGTGCTGAGGCGGCTCGCCGTCTTCGCCGGCGGCTGGGACCTGGCGGCGGCTGAGGCGGTGGGCGGACCCGCCGCCCTGGACGTCCTGGGCTCCCTGGTCGACAAGTCCCTGGTGGTGGCCGGGCCCGGCCCGGACGCGACCATGCGGTACCGGCTCCTGGAGACCGTCGCCGAGTACGCGGCGGAACGTCTCGACGAGGCGGGCGAGCGGACCGCCACCGAACGCGCCCACCTCGTCCACTACCGCGAACTCGCCCGCACCACCGACCCGCTGCTGCGGGGCGCCGGTCAACTCCCGGCGATCCAGCGGCTCACCACCGAGTACGAGAACCTGCGCACCGCCCTGCGGCACGCCGTCGCGGCCCGGTACGAGCAGGAGGCCCTGTGCCTGGTGCTGTCCCTCGCCTGGTTCTGGCAGATCCACGACCTGCGCGGCGACGCCCGCACCTGGGCGCGGGAGGCCGGGGCGCTCGGCCCCGACCCCTTCAGCTCGCCCGTCGCCCCGGCACGACCGCTGCACGGCTCGACGATCGCCGCGCCCCCGCCGATGGCGCCGGACGTGCTCATGGAGGCCCGCCGCGGTGTGCACCTGGTCCACCTCGCCTGCATGGACATGGAGTTCGGCGCCTGGCAGACCGAAGAGGCGATGGCCCGGTTGCGGGGGGTCGTCGCCTCGTACCGGCCGGGCCTGCCGCAGACCTGCCGCTACCCCGGCTACCTGTGGTTCTTCGCGGTGCTCCTCACCCAGGGCGCGGAAGGGACGGCGGCCGTCATGGACGGGACCGTCGAGGCGTGCCGGACCTACGGATACACCTGGGAACTGGCCCACGCCCTCCACCTGCGGGCGAACATGGCGGCCAGCGGGTCCGACCGGGGCCACGACCCCCTCCGGGACGCCGACGAGGCCCTCGGGATCTTCCGTGAGTGCGGTGACGCGTGGGGCGCGGCGGAGGCGCTCTCCGCACGGGCCGAGACCCAAGAGCGGCGGGGCGACTTCGCCCGGGCGGCGGCCGACTACCAGGAAGCCATAGCCCTCTCCCGCGGCCTCGGTGCCTACGGTCAGGTGGCCGTGCTCCGGGCCCGGCTCGGGGGCGCCTGGATCGAGAGCGGGGAGCGGGCCGACCAGGGGGAGGCCGTGCTCCGCGAGATCGTCGACGAGCAACAGGACGGCGTCACGGGCGCCATGCCCGCGGCCCGGCTCTTCCTCGCGGTGCACCTGGGGCGCACCGGGCGGGTGCCCCAGGCGCGGGCCCAGGTGCGGTCGCTGCGGGAGAAGTTCGGCGCCGTCAGGTTCGTGGTCTTCGACTCCTACATCACCGGGATCGAGGGCTGGCTCGACGTACTGGACCGGCGGTACGACTCCGCGACCGCGCTGTTGCGCACCGCGCTGGAGCGCTCCGGCGACCCCATCTGTCTGATGATGGCCCCGCAGTTGGCGGCCACGAACCTGCTGGCCGGGGCCCTCCTGCTCAGCGAGCGGGACGGCGGCGCCCGGATGCGGGACGCCGCCCGGCTCCTCGGGGCGCACGCGGCGCGTCGGCCGGTCGGACACCACTACTCCTTGGTCGAGCGGGAGACGAT
The DNA here is from genome assembly GCF_042732055.1 of Streptomyces sp. NPDC059816. Taxonomy (NCBI): domain Bacteria; kingdom Bacillati; phylum Actinomycetota; class Actinomycetes; order Kitasatosporales; family Streptomycetaceae; genus Streptomyces; species Streptomyces sp. NPDC059816. Next base: position 426,242 of record NZ_JBHWIQ010000002.1, on the reverse strand, counting down.
GGCCCGCACGGACGCCGCCGTCCGCGCCGCCCTGGGCGAGACGGACGGTGCCGCCGCCCGTGCCGAGGGCGCCGCCCTGACCCTGGAGGCGGCCACCGCCCTGCTCTGACGGGTGCCGGCCGCACCCTCAGGTCCTCGTCTGGAACTTCCGGATCGCCACCGGCGCCATCACCAGGGTGAGGGCGGCCGTCCAGGCCAGCACGACCACCAGGTCGTGTCCGCTGGCGCCGTTGCCGCCGATCAGGGAACGGGCCGCGTCCGCGAGCGCCGACAACGGGTTGTAGTCGGTGAACGTCTGGAGCCAGTCGGGCATGGTGTCCGTGGGGGCGAAGATCGACGAGCCGAACTGGAGGGGCATCAACACGAGGAATCCCAAACTCTGGATGGCCTGCGCGTTCTTCATCACGACACCCATCGTGAGGAAGATCCACATCAGGGCGGAGCCGAAGAGCACGGCCAGTCCGATCGCGGCCAGCAGACCGCCGACGCTGTCCACCGACAGACCGAGGGCGAAGCCCATGGCCAGCAGGATCGCCGTGGCGATGAGCATCCGGCCGATCTCCACCACGATCTTGGCGATGAGCACCGAGGAACGGGCGATCGGCAGGGACCGGAAGCGGTCCATGACCCCGGTCTCGAAGTCCTGGTTGAAGCCGGTGCCGACGGCCATGGCGATGTTCAGGCCCATCATCGCCATCAGGCCCGGCACCACGTAGTCGACGTAGGCGTCCCGGCTCGGGAAGATCGCGCCGCCGAACACGAAGACGAACAGCAGCGTCAGGATGATCGGCGCCAGCACCGCGTCGAGGATCGACTGGGGGTCCTGGCGGATCGCCAGCACGTTCCGCTGGGCCAGGGCGCCGGTGTGCCGCAGATGGGCGCGCAGCCCGATCCGGCCGTCGTCCTTCGCGCGCGTGGCGGGCTCGGGGGGCTCGGTGGCCGTGGTGGGAGCGGTGGGAGCGGTGGTTAGGGTCGTGGCGCTCATACGGCGGCCTCCTCAAGGGCGGGGACGGGCTCCGTGGTGGCCGGACGGTGGCCGGTGAGGGAGAGGAACACCTCGTCCAGACTGGGCATTTCGGTGGAGATGCCGGCGAGCGTGAACCGCCGGGCGGACAGGACGTCGACGATGGCCGTGAGCTGTTCGTCGCTGAGGATCGGCACCAGGACGGTCCCGGTGCCGGAGTCGACGGTGGCCCGGCCGAGTCCGATGAGGCCGGAGCCGTCGAGCGCGGTGGCGAGGGGTTCCAACTGGCCGGGGTCCGCGGGGCGCACCCGCAGGGTCCGGCCGCCGACCCGGGCCTTGAGCGCATGGACCTCGCCGTGCGCGATGACCTTGCCGTGGTCGATGACGGTCAACTCGTCGGCGAGCTGTTCCGCCTCCTCCATGTACTGGGTGGTCAGCAGCACGGTGACGCCCTCGTCGACCATCGCCTTGACCTCGTCCCAGACCTCGTTGCGGGTGTGCGGGTCCAGACCGGTCGTCGGTTCGTCCAGGTAGAGGACCGCGGGACGGCCGATCATGGACGCCGCGAGGTCGAGCCTGCGGCGCATGCCGCCGGAGTAGGTCCGGGCGGGCCGCTGAGCGGCGTCGGTGAGGGAGAACCGTTCCAGCAGGGCGTCCGCGCGGGCCCGGGCGTCCCGGCGGGAGAGGTCGAGGAGCCGCCCGATGAGGATCAGGTTGTCGCGGCCCGAGAGCTTCTCGTCGACCGAGGCGTACTGACCGGTGAGGCCGATGCGGCGGCGCAGCGCGTAGGGCTGGCGGACGACGTCCCGGCCGGCGACGACCGCGGTGCCCGCGTCGGGGACGATGAGCGTGGCCAGGCAGCGCACCAGGGTGGTCTTCCCGGCGCCGTTGGGCCCGAGGACCCCCATCACCGTGCCCTCGCGGACGTCGAGGTCGACGCCGTCCAGGGCCTTCACCGGCCCGTAGTGCTTGACCAGCCCCCGTACGGAGACCGCGAGGTCCTCCGCTGAGCTGCCTTGGGATGCGTCGATGCGTGTCATGGCCCCGACGCTGTCACCCGCCACCGACAGATCACCGACAGATCACCGACAGGTGCTGTACGGCCCCGCCGGTCGGCGGGGCCGGGGGAGCGTCAGGTGACGACGTGGACGGGCGTGCCCTCGGGGGCGAACTTCCACAGGGCCGCACCGTCGGCGACCCCCTGGCGCACCGCTCCGGTCTGGACCCCGAGGTCGACCTTCGGCCGGGCGCCGTCCACGGCGTTGGAGAAGGCGATGGTCACCTGGGAGCTACGGGCGAAGTACACGACGTTCGCGACCTTCACGCCATCGGTCCCGGTGCCGGTCTCCAGTCGGGAGAAGACCTTGTACGGGCCCTCCGCCGGGTGCACCGACCCCGGCCACACCTCGAAGGTGCGCAGCGCCTTGTCCCGACCGTCGACGAGCCACACCCGCCGCAGTTCCAGCGAGTACACCACCCGCCGTCCCTGCCCCGACTCCTCGGGCACGGGGTGCGCCACCGCCGGTTTCTTCTTCTCGGTGCCGGCCGTGGCGCTCGGCTTCGCCGTCGCACCCGCGGCTCCGGTCCCGCCCTCGGGCAGGGGCTCGACCCGTACGGCCAGCCCCACCACGACCACCAGGGCCGCACTGAGTAGGCCGGTGACCCAGGCCCACGAGGGCAGTCGACGCGAAGACACCCGGGAATCCTCCTCAAACCACGTGGGAAACGGGCCGGTTGGAACGCGGCCCCGTCACTGTGGGAAACCCGCCGTCCGGGCAGGCAGTAGGAGGATCGTACCGTCAGCGGGCGGGCACCGAGCAGCCACCCGAGGCGGGAACGGCGACAGCCCGTCGACGGGGGAGGATCGACGGGCTGTCCCGGTGCCGCAGTGGTCCGGTGGGCCGGTCCGACGGCGGCGCCGCCGAACCGGTCACGGGGGTGCTGCTAGTGGACGGAGTGCTCCTCGGCGGGGAACGCCCCGTCGATGACCTCGTCGGCGAAGGCGCGGGCCGCGTCCCCCATCACGGAGCGCAGCTGCGCGTACTGCTTGACGAAACGGGGCATGCGCCCGCTGGTGAGGCCCAGCATGTCCGTGGTGACGAGCACCTGGGCGTCGGTGTCCGGGCCCGCGCCTATGCCCACCGTGGGGACGTGGAGCGTACGGGTCACCTCGGCGGCCAGTTCGGCGGGAACGAGTTCCAGGACGACCGCGAAGGCGCCCGCGTCCTGGACGGCCTTGGCGTCCCGCAGCAACTGCTGGGCCGCCTCCTCGCCCCGGCCCTGCACGCGGTAACCCATGGTGTTGACGGACTGCGGGGTGAGCCCGATGTGCGCCATCACGGGGATGCCGGCCTCCACGATCAACTCGATCTGGCGGTGCGAGCGCTCCCCTCCCTCCAGCTTCACCGCGCCGACGCCCGCGTCCTTGACCAGCCGCATGGCGCTGCGCAACGCCTGGGTGGGGCCCTCCTGGTACGAACCGAAGGGCAGGTCGGCGACGATCAGGGGCCGCTTGGTGCCGCGCACGACGGCTGCGGCCAACACGGTCATCTCGTCCATCGTCACCGGTACGGTCGTCTCGTACCCGAGGTGGACGTTCCCCATGGAGTCGCCCACCAGGAGGACCGGGATGCCGGCCTCGTCGAAGACGGACGCGGTCATCGCGTCGTAGGCGGTGAGCATGGGCCACTTCTCGCCGCGTTCCTTGGCGAGGCCGATGTCCCGGACGGTGATGCGACGGGTGCCCTTGCCCCCGTAGAGCGTCCTGCCGTCCTCGGCGGGTGGTGGTGCGGTTTCCTGACCGGCCGTACGGGCAGCCACGTGTTGCGTCATCGCAACGGCTCCTTCATGTCATCTCGAGGCGCCCTGACGGCGTCCCCGGATCACCTCCATGGTGGCACCTCGTGCCGCCCCGCGGTAGTCGGGTGCCGCCGGTGCGGTGGATCGGCCCGGCGCGCCGCCGCTCCCCCCGACCCGGCGGGCCACTCCCGTCCCCCCGGCCCCGCTGCGATCGGTCGGGCAGCCGCCCCGGGGGAGCCGGGACGGGCGCCCCCGGGGCGTCCCCGGGGGCGCGTCTTTCGGAGGGACCCCACGTCACGGCCCCGCGACACGGATTCCCGTCGCCCTACTGGCGACCCCGGGCCCGGCGCAGTATGGTCGCCGCGCCCGGGCACGTGTGCGCATTTCGTCACAGTGAACGGTGGTGGCCCCCGTACCGGAACCCCCGCGGGGCACATCGCCGTTCTCCTGCCCGTAAGGCCGCCGCGGGAGGGCGGGAACACCAGCGTTCATCGCCTAGGGTCATGACAGGCGGCAACGAAGTGCACAGCAGGCAGTGAGGCGACCCCATGGCGCAGCAGGCGTACGCGACGGACACGGACAGCGGCGAAGGCGACACGCGGACCGGCCGTCCCGCCTCCCGGCTGCGGCGCCTGTTCACCGGCTGGCGCGGCGATCCGGGGATCTGGCGGCGCGGTCTGGTCCTCACCGGGCTCGCCGTGCTGCTCGCGCTGGTGATGATCCTGCACGCGCAGATCCCCAACTCCATCGGCAACCTCGGCAGCCTCAACGAGACGTTCCTGCCGTGGCTCGGCGTGTTCGTGCCGGTGCTGTTCCTGCTGGCCGTGGTCCGCAAGTCCGCCACCGCGCTGATCGCGGTGCTGGTCCCCGCCGTCACCTGGGCGAACCTCTTCGGCGGTCTCGTCACCGACAAGACGGGCAGCGGCGGGGACCTCACCGTCGTCACCCACAACGTCAACGCCGAGAACCCCGACCCCGCCGCCACCGCCCGGGGCGTCGCCGCCTCCGGGGCCGACGTCGTCGCGCTGGAGGAACTGACTCCGCAGGCCGTGCCGGTGTACTCCCGGGTCCTGGAGAGCACCTACCGCTACCACGAGGTCGAGGGCACGGTCGGGGTGTGGAGCAAGTACCCGTTGAGCGGGACCAGGCCCGTCGACATCAAGCTCGGCTGGACCCGGGCGATGCGCACCACGGTGACCGCGCCGCAGGGCCCCGTCGCCGTGTACACCGCACACCTGCCGTCGGTGCGGGTGAAGCTGAACGCCGGTTTCACCGCCAGCCGTCGGGACCAGAGCGCCGACGCGCTGGGCGAGGCCATCGCCCGGGAACCGCTGGAGCGGGTGGTGCTGCTCGGCGACCTCAACGGCACCATGAACGACCGCGCCCTCAACGGCGTCACCGCGCAGATGCGTTCCACCCAGGGCGCCGCGGGCAGCGGGTTCGGCTTCAGCTGGCCCGCGGCGTTCCCGCTGGCCCGGATCGACCAGATCCTCGTCAAGGGCGTCGAACCGGTGAAGTCCTGGACCCTGCCCCGCACCTCCAGCGACCACCTCCCGGTCGCCGCCCGCATCACGCTCTGAGCCCCGCCGCGCACCCCTGCCCCGCGCACCCCTGAGCTGTGCACCCCTGACCCGCGTACCCCTGAGCTGTGCACCCCGGCCCCGGCACGCGAACGTCCCCGGGCCGGGCCGGACTCACTCCGCGGGCGCGGCCGACTCCCGCCACCGGCTGGTGATCGGCAGCCGCCGGTCCTTGCCGAAGCCCTTCGCGGAGGTCTTCGTGCCCGGCGGGTACTGGCGCCGCTTGTACTCGGCGGTGTCCACCATCCGCAGGGTCTTGGTCACCAACTCCGCCTCGTAGCCGGCCGCCACGATCGCGTCCGCGCCCTGGTCCCGGTCCACGTACAGGTCGAGGATGCCGTCCAGCACCGGGTAGTCCGGCAGGGAGTCCGTGTCCACCTGGTCCGGACGGAGTTCGGCGCTCGGCGGCTTGCTGATCGAGTTCTCCGGGATCGGCGGGGCCTGGCCGCGCTCGACCGCCGCCCGGTTGCGCCACTCGGCCAGCCGGAACACCGTCGTCTTGTACACGTCCTTGATCGGCCCGTAGGCGCCCACCGAGTCGCCGTACAGCGTGGAGTACCCCACCGCCAGTTCCGACTTGTTGCCCGGGGCCAGCACGATGTGGCCCTCCTGGTTGGAGATCGCCATCAGCAGGGTGCCGCGCAGCCGGGACTGGAGGTTCTCCTCCGCGAGCCCGGTCAGCTCCACCGCATCCATGTACGCGTCGAACAGGGGGGCGATCGGCACCGTGCGGAAGTTCAGCCCGGTGCGCCGCGCCAACTCCGCGGCGTCCTCCTTCGAGTGCTCCGACGAGTACTTCGACGGCATGGACACCCCGTACACGTGCTCCGCGCCCAGCGCGTCGCAGGCGATGGCCGCCACGAGCGCCGAGTCGATCCCGCCGGACAGCCCGACGAGGACCGAGCGGAAACCGTTCTTCGCGACATAGGCGCGCAACCCCACGACCAGCGCCGAGTACACCTCCTCGTCGTCGTCCAGCCGCTCCGCGTACCCCCCGGTCAGCTCCGCCTCGTACGGCGGCAGCGGCTCGGCCGACAGCGTCACGTGGTCGATCCGCAGCCCGTCGTCCACCACCCCGGCAGGCGGCTCCTCGCTCGCCGCGGGCAGTTCCAGGTCCAGCACCACACAGCCCTCGGCGAACTGCGGGGCCCGTGCGACGACCTCGCCGTCCTTGTCGACCACGATGGAGTCACCGTCGAAGACCAACTCGTCCTGGCCGCCGATCATCGCCAGGTAGGCCGTGGTGCAGCCGGCCTCCTGCGCGCGCTTGCGGACCAGTTCGAGCCGGGTGTCGTCCTTGTTCCGCTCGTACGGGGAGGCGTTGATCGACAGCAGCAGGCCCGCCCCCGCGCTCCGGGCGGCCGGCACCCGTCCGCCGTCCTGCCACAGGTCCTCGCAGATCGCCAGGGCCACGTCCACCCCGTGCACCCGCACGACGGGCAGCGTGTCGCCCGGCACGAAGTACCGGAACTCGTCGAAGACCCCGTAGTTCGGCAGGTGGTGCTTGGCGAAGGTGAGCACCACCTCGCCGCCGTGCAGGACGGCCGCCGCGTTCTGCGGGGCGCCCGCGGGCTGGCCGTACTTCGGCTGCGCCGTCTCGCAGCGGTCGAGGTAGCCGACGACCACCGGGATCTGTCCGAAGCCCTCGTCGGCCAGGCGTCGGGCGAGGTCCCGCAGGGCGGTGCGGGACGCCTCCACGAAGGAGGAGCGCAGCGCCAGGTCCTCGACGGGGTACCCCGTCAGGACCATCTCGGGGAACGCGATCAGATGGGCCCCCTGCCCGGCGGCGTGCCGGGTCCACCGGAGCACCGCGTCGGCGTTGCTGGCGAGGGCGCCGACCGTGGAGTCGACCTGGTTCAGGGCAAGACGTAGTTGAGGCACCCCCCCAGTGTAATCGTCACTCCGACGCAATGTCCCGTCCGGGCCGGCACGGGGCTGGGGCGGCGGCAGACCGGGGGCGGGCCCACGGACGGCTGCCGCGGGCCCGGACGGGTCGCGACCTGCGATGACCGCACCGGCAGCTGCATCAGATGAGCACGTCGTCCTCACGGCCGGGCCAAGCGAGAGTGATCCCGACGCGGTCGCACAGGGCGACCCACCGCGCATCCGACGGCTCGCGCTCGACCCACAGGACGGCCGCCACGGAGGTGGCCCTGTCCCTGAGCCGGTCGTGGTAGTCGAGCAGCTGCCCGATCCCCGTCCGAAGCTGACGGGTCTCATTGGCCGGCGTCAGCGACTTCACCTCGCACACCGTCAGCTCAGCAGTGCTCCGCCGCCACCCCAGGTCGAAGTCGGGGTCCGCGACACCTGGCGAGAAGGCTTCCAGTCCGCGCGCAGCAGCGGCCTCGGCCAAGTCGTTCTGTAGCTTGCGGTGCGCCTTGAGGTTCCGCCCGACGAGATCCGCGTCCGCAGGGCCGGGCCGAGCGGGGGACGGCTGGACTGACTCGTCCGCCTCGCGATATCCACGACCGACGGGGACGCCCGCCGGCTGAGTGGCCCTGCCGACCGGCGCCAGGTGGAACCGGATGACCGGCCGCAGCGGACCTCCCCCCGTCTCCGGCGCCTCACCCCAGGAGTACGGCTGTTCCGGGTCCACCGCGAACTCGCCGACGTACCGAACGGTGCCGCGTGACCCCTCGAAGAGCCGCAGTGCGAGCCCGAGGCCCGCGTGGTCACGCGTGGATGCGTTCCCCAGGCTGTCGAAGGTCTGCGGGCCGGTCTGTCCGTCTCCCGTGTAGTGGAACGTGCCGTCTTCGGCCCAGGTGTCGAAGTAGCCGTGCTGGTGCCCGGTCTCGGGGTCGCTGAACAGCAGCACGTTCTTCGACTTGGCGCACTTGCTGATGCCGCCCTGGCGGCTGCCGCCGTACCGGTCGTGCAGCTCCTTGCGCTTGACGGTCTGGCCGGGCAGGAGGTGCCAGGCGGGTGGGGTGTCCACGACGTGACCGTCGGCGAAGGCCTCTTCGAAGGCGCTCCACTGCCCCTCCGTCACCCGGTGCGGGTTCGCGGCGTACAGCGTGTTCAGCGGCGACTGTTCCTCGAAGCGGGCATCCGCCGTGAACCGCTGCCGCGGGATCGCCCCGGGGAGCCATTCGTCCATGACCAGCGGTGCGTACCAGCGCGTTCCGGGGTCCTCCTGCCAGTACTCGTCCGGCGCACTCGCCTGCTGCGTCGGGACACCCGTGATGCGCCCCCGGCCGACGAGTCCTCCGAGAGGCCCCGTGACCCACATGACGAACCGATCGCCGGCGGCCAACTCCGTCCTGTACCGCCCGACGCTCCAGGAGCCGAGGCTGTGCCCGTCCTGCCGGTACCGGTCGAGCTCGAACATCTCCTGGTTGCACGCCAGAAGCCACGTCGCCATGCCCACCCCCGTGGGTCGAGAAGATCAACCCCATGAGGCTACGACAAGGCACTGACACTCCACGGAGTCCGACGGCCCGCGGACGGCCCGGGCCGATCGGCGTCCCGGGCCGTCCGCGACCGCGCCTACAGCACCGGCAGGTTCTTGCGCAGCTCGAACGCGGTGACCTCGGAGCGGTACTCCTCCCACTCCGACTTCTTGTTGCGCAGGAAGAAGTCGTAGACGTGCTCGCCGAGCGTCTCGGCGACCAGCTCGCTGCGCTCCATGAGCCGGATCGCCTCGCCCAGGTTCTGGGGCAGCGGCTCGATGCCCATCGCCCGGCGCTCCCCGTCGGACAGCGCCCAGACGTCGTCGTCGGCGCCCGGCGGCAGCTCGTAGCCCTCCTCGATGCCCTTGAGGCCCGCGGCCAGCAGCACCGCGTACGAGAGGTACGGGTTCGCCCCCGAGTCCAGGGAACGGACCTCCACCCGCGCCGAGCCGGTCTTGCCGGGCTTGTACATCGGCACCCGGATCAGCGCGGAGCGGTTGTTGTGGCCCCAGCAGATGTACGAGGGCGCCTCGCCGCCCGCACCCGCGGTGCGCTCCGAGCCGCCCCAGATGCGCTTGTACGAGTTGACCCACTGGTTGGTGACCGCGGAGATCTCCGCGGCGTGCCGCAGCAGGCCCGCGATGAAGGAGCGCCCCACCTTGGAGAGCTGGTACTCGGCCCCGGACTCGTAGAACGCGTTGCGGTCGCCCTCGAAGAGGGACAGATGGGTGTGCATCCCGGAACCGGGGTGCTCGGAGAACGGCTTCGGCATGAACGTCGCCTGCACGCCCTGCTCCAGCGCGACCTGCTTCATCACCAGCCGGAAGGTCATCACGTTGTCGGCGGTGGACAGCGCGTCCGCGTACCGCAGGTCGATCTCCTGCTGCCCGGGGGCGCCCTCGTGGTGGCTGAACTCCACCGAGATGCCCATCGACTCCAGCATGGTGATGGCCTGCCGGCGGAAGTCCATGCCGACGTTCTGCGGGGTGTGGTCGAAGTAGCCGGAGTTGTCGGCGGGCGTCGGCCGGGAGCCGTCCAGCGGCCGGTCCTTCAGCAGGAAGAACTCGATCTCGGGGTGGGTGTAGAAGGTGAAGCCCAGGTCGGACGCCTTGGCGAGGGCCCGCTTGAGGACGTACCGGGGGTCCGCGAAGGACGGCGAACCGTCCGGCATGAGGATGTCGCAGAACATCCGGGCCGTCCCGGGTGCCTCCGCGCGCCACGGCAGCACCTGGAAGGTCCCCGGATCGGGCTTGGCGATCATGTCGGACTCGTACACCCGGGCGAAGCCCTCGATGGCGGAACCGTCGAAGCCGATGCCCTCGTCGAACGCCTGCTCAAGCTCCGCGGGCGCGACCGCGACGGACTTCAGGAAGCCCAGCACGTCCGTGAACCACAGGCGTACGAACCGGATGTCGCGCTCCTCCAGCGTGCGGAGCACGAACTCCTGCTGCTTGTCCATTGTCGACTTCCACCCATCCTTGCTGGTCAGGCCGCGTGCTCCGGTGCCATGGGACAAGGTCCGGTCACGAGCATCCCCTCACACGGTTTCGGGCACGTTTCGGGCGTGGGGCCGACTGTGCGCGACCGGCCGCCCGCCGTGGCTCAGTGCCCATACTGCCTGCTGATCCGGGTTGCCGTAACGGCCGGGCCCGCCGTCGGGGAATGCGGGGGCCCGGCGTCCGTCGACCGGACCGATCAGCCCAGCCGCCAGCGGGTCTGGCCGAACGGCTCCCCCTTGGCGAAGGCGAAGACGGTGCGCGGCGGGACCCGGAACACCCAGGCGACCCCGCCGTCCGCCTCGAAGGCGCCCCCGCGCACCTCGAACGCCCAGTCGGGCCCGTAGGCCGACTGCCAGGCGCCGGCCAGCTCCTGAAGCTCCGCCTCGTCCGTGACCCGCTCGGCCCGGCCCTCCACCACCACGTCCGTACCTGTGTCCCAGGCGGGCGTGCCGGTGGTGAGGACCACCTCCGGGTTCTCCGCCAGGTTCAGCGCCTTGCGCTCCCCGGGGCCGGTCGCGAAGTGCAGCGCGCCGTCCCACCACACCGAGATCAACGGGGTGACGTGCGGTCGGCCGTCCGGGCGTACCGTCGAGACCCAGAACGTCCCCGCGCCGGACAGCACCTCCTCCACCCGCGACCACTCGGTGGGCTTCGCCCCCGGCGAACTGAAGTCGGCGTTGAGTTCTGCGTTCGGTGCGCCCTGCGGCATGGTGCGGCTCCTTCGTCACGGCCCGGCCCCCGCCCCGGCGACGGGGTGCGGCACAGGGTAGACGGTGCTCCCGGGCGGAACCGATCGGTCACGACGTAGGCTCGGCGTGCCGCGTGATCTCCCGGCCGGTTCCGGGACGGTCCGCACCACGGGAAGGGACGGGCGGCGAAACGATGGCGGGACGGGACGGACGGAACACGGGGCCGGCGGGCGCACCGCCCGGGCGGGCCGGCGCGACGGCGGTCGGAAGGACGCGGCGATGACGGTGCCCCAGGGGCGCAGGAGCAGCACGTTCACCCGGCTGCTGCGGCACGGCTTCACCGACCCCTCCGCGGCCGAACGGCTGCTGGACGGCGCGGCGCTCGCCCCGGTGCGCGCCGACCCGGTGCTGCTCGACGCGCTCAGCCGCACCGCCGACCCCGATCTCGCCCTGCTGGGGCTCTCCCGGCTGGTGGAGGCCCAGCCGGACGAGGTGGGCGCCCGGGAACTGCTGGACACCCTGATCACCGCGAAGCCCCTGCGCGACCGGCTGCTCGGGGTGCTCGGCGCCTCCGAGGCGCTCGCCGACCACCTGGCCCGGCACCCCCGGGACTGGCTGGCCCTGGCCACCTACGAGGCGCAGGACCTGCACCCGGGCGTGGGGGAGTTCACCCGCCAGCTGGCCGGGGCCACCGACCCCGTGTCGCTGCGGGTCGCCTACCGGCGCTGTCTGCTGTCGATCGCCGCCCGGGACGTGTGCGGGACCACCGACGTCGCCCAGACGGCCGCCGAACTCGCCGACCTCGCCACGGCGACCCTGCGGGCCGCGCTGCGGCTGGCCTGCGCGGCGGCCCCCGAGGACGCCGCCAAGTGCCGGCTCGCGGTCATCGCGATGGGCAAGACCGGCGGTCACGAGCTGAACTACGTCTCCGACGTGGACGTCATCTTCGTCGCCGAGCCCGCCGCCAACGGCAGTCACGACGGCAGTCACGGCAGCCATGACGGTAACGACAGCCGCGACGGCAACGGCGGCGAGGAGGCCGAGGCGCTGCGCGCCGCGACCCGGCTCGCCTCGCACCTGATGCGGATCTGCTCCGAGACCACGGTCGAGGGCACCATCTGGCCCGTCGACGCCAACCTCCGCCCCGAGGGCCGCAACGGGCCCCTGGTGCGCACCCTCTCCAGCCATCTCGCCTACTACCAGCGCTGGGCGAAGACCTGGGAGTTCCAGGCCCTGCTCAAGGCCCGACCCGTCGCCGGGGACGAGGAACTCGGCGCGCGTTACGTGGCCACGCTCGCGCCCCTGGTGTGGCAGGCGGCCGAACGGGAGAACTTCGTCGCCGACGTGCAGAAGATGCGGCGACGCGTGGTCGAGAACATCCCCGCGGGCGAGGTCGAACGGGAACTCAAGCTGGGCCCCGGCGGGCTGCGGGACGTCGAGTTCGCGGTGCAGCTCCTCCAGTTGGTGCACGGCCGCGCCGACACCTCCCTGCGCAGCGGCACCACCCTGGACGCGCTCGACGCACTGGCGCGCGGCGGCTACGTCGGCCGGGTCGACGCCACCCAACTCGATGACGCCTACCGCTTCCTGCGGACCCTGGAACACCGCATCCAACTGTTCCGGCTGCGCCGCACCCATCTGGTCCCCGAGGACGACGCCGATCTGCGCCGCATCGGCCGTTCGCTCGGCATGCGCACCGAACCCATCACGGAACTCGACCGGGCCTGGCGGCGGCACACCTCGGTGGTGCGGCGGCTCCACGAGAAGCTGTTCTACCGCCCGCTGCTCGACGCCGCCGCCCAACTCGCCCCGGGAGAAGTCCGGTTGAGCACCGAGGCGGCCCGGGAACGTCTGGTGGCCCTCGGGTACGCCGACCCGGCCTCGGCGCTGCGGCACCTGGAGGCGCTCGCCTCGGGGGTGAGCCGCAAGGCCGCCATCCAGCGCACCCTGCTGCCGGTGCTGCTCGGCTGGTTCGCGGACTCGGCCGATCCCGACGCGGGGCTGCTGAACTTCCGCAAGGTGTCCGACGCGCTCGGCAAGACCCCTTGGTACCTGCGGCTGTTGCGGGACGAGGGCGCCGCCGCGGAGAACCTGGCCCGGGTGCTGTCCGCCGGGCGACTGGCCCCGGACCTGCTGCTGCGGGCCCCCGAGGCGGTGGCCCTGCTCGGTGACCCCAGCGGACTGCGGCCCCGGGGCCGGGCCGCGCTGGAACAGGAGATCCTGGCCGCCGTCCGCCGCGCGGACGGGGTGGAACAGGCCGTCGGAGCGGCCCGCGGGGTGCGCCGCCGGGAACTCCTGCGCACCGCCGCCGCCGACATCGTCTCCTCCTACGGCACCGAGGAGGAGCCCGCCGTCGCCGATCAGGGCGCGCTCGTGGACCTGGTGGGCGGGGCGGTCTCCGACCTGACGGCCGCGACCCTGGCCGGCACGCTGCGCGCGGTCGTCCGCGCCGGCTGGGGCGACGAACTGCCCGCCCGGTTCGCCGTCATCGGCATGGGGCGCTTCGGCGGGCACGAACTGTCCTACGGTTCCGACGCCGACGTCCTGTTCGTGTACGAGCCGCGCGCCGGCGTGGACGAACAGGTCGCCGCGAAGGCCGCGAACACCGTCGTCGCCGAACTGCGCAGACTGCTCCAGATCCCCAGCGCCGACCCACCGCTGCTCATCGACGCGGACCTGCGCCCGGAGGGCAAGAGCGGACCGCTGGTACGGACCCTGGGCTCGTACGCGGCGTACTACCGGCGCTGGTCGCTGGTGTGGGAGGCGCAGGCCCTGCTGCGGGCCGAACCGGTCGCCGGGGACGTCGAGCTGGGGCAGCGGTTCATCGAACTGGTCGACCCCCTGCGGTACCCGGCGGAGGGCGTCGGGGTGGACGCGGTCCGGGAGATCCGGCGGCTGAAGGCCCGGATGGAGTCCGAGCGGATGCCCCGGGGCGCGGACCCCACGCTGCATACCAAGCTGGGGCGCGGCGGTCTCTCGGACGTGGAGTGGACGGTGCAACTGCTCCAACTGCGGCACGGCTGGGCGGAACCGGGCCTGCGCACCACCCGGACCCGTGAGGCGTTGGCGGCGGCCCGCGCGGCGGAGCTGCTGGGCGGTGAGGAAGCAGCCGTCCTCGACGAGGCGTGGGTGCTCGCCTCCCGGGTGCGCAACGCGGTGATGCTGGTGCGCGGCCGGGCCGGGGACACCTTCCCGTCCGACGGGCGCGAACTCGCCGCCGTGGGGCGTTACCTGGGCTACGGTCCTGGCCAGGTCGGCGAGATGCTCGACGGCTACCGACGGGTCACCCGGCGGGCCCGTGCGGTGGTCGACGAGGTGTTCTACGACTCCTGAGCCTTCCCGCTCCCGCTCCCGCTCGCGCAGCCGAAGTCCGGTCCGGCGGGGAGGGGGAGCCGCGGCGTGTCCCGGCACCGGCCGGAGCGGAGGACCGCAACGGGCCGGGAGCCGGGAACCGCCCTCGGACGTCAGCCGAAGAGGCCGCCGACCGAGCCGAAGGCGTCGCTGACCGGGTCGGTCACCGCGTCGGTGGCCGACTCGACGGCTTCGGTCGCCGCGTCCGTGGCCGCCTCGGTGGCCGCGTCGGTGGCGTCGCTGATCGCTCCGGTGATGAAGTCCTCGATGGGCACGGTGAACTCCTGTGAGTCGCACGGGCGGAACGACCGGCGGCCGCTCCGGGTGGAGCCGAAGATCCACACTTTCGTGATCGTCTCAGAGCGAACTCGTCCGCGCAAAGGTTCGGTTGCCGGTTCGGGGCCCCGGCCCCCGACCGGTCACGACCTGTCGGCCCCCGGTGCGCGCAGCGTCGCGACATGGGCGACGAAACCGGTGAGCGCCAACTCGAAGGCCCGGTCCGCGCGCCCCGGTCCCCCCGCGGCCAGGGCGTCCGCGAGGTGCGGGGTGGGCGTCCGGTCGGGGAGCTCCCACATCGGGTCGGGGGCGGCGAGGTCCAGCGCCGAGCCCAGCACCAGGTTCTCCAGGGCGATGACGACCGGCATCACGTCGGGGAGCCGGAACCCGGCGCCCAGCAGCCGGACGACCGCACGTTCGTACTGGGCGAGCACCCGGGGCGCGCGCACCGGTGAGGTGGTCAGCAGGGGGATCGCCCGGGGGTGCGCGGCGAAGGCGGCGCGGTAGGAGCGGGCCCAGTCCGCCAGCGCCCGCTCCCAGGGCTCGGCGTCGAGCGTCCCGGAGTCGATCGCCGCGCAGATCCGCTCGCGCAGCAGCTCCACGATGCCGTCCCGCCCGTCGACGTGGTGGTAGACGGAAGCGGTCCGCGCCCCCAGCCGGGCGGCGATCCGCGGCACGCTGAAGTCGCCCTGTTCGTCGACGAGTTCCAGTGCGGTCGTGGTGATCCGCTCGCGGTCGAGGAGCGGGGTGCGGGGGCGTCCCATGCCGTGGGCCTTCCGTCGGGGGCGCGGAGGCCGCGCGGACCGGGCCTTCCGGGCCTCTCCGGCACAGGCTACCGTGGCAAAACCGAAAGCCTTTAGGTTTCGGGTGGCCGGACGGGAGAGGAACCGTGACCCGCGCCGCCCGCCGCGAGAAGGAGCATCCGATGCCGCACCCCGCCGCCCCCGCCCCGGACACCGCCGCCGACCTCGTCCTGACCGGAGCCCGGGTCCGCACCCTCGACCCCGCCCGTCCCGCGGCCACCGCCGTCGCCGTGCGCGCGGGCGTGATCACCGCGGTCGGCGACGACGCCGACGTCCGCGACTGGCGCGGTGCGCGCACCGAGGTCGTCGACCTCGCCGGGGCGACCCTCGTGCCCGGGCTCACCGATGCGCACAGCCACCCCGTGTGGGGGCTGGAGATGGCCACCGGAGCCGATCTGACCGGGGTCACCGACCTGGCGGGGCTGCGCGCTGCGCTCGCCGCCGCGGACCGGATCGACGGCTGGGTCCTCGGCTGGGGCCTCGACCACAACGCCTTCGGCGGCGCCGCCCCGCACCGGGCGCTGATCGAGGAGGCGGTGGCCGGCGCCCCGGCCCTGCTCCGCCTCTACGACGGCCACTCCGCACTGGCCAGCGGGGCCGCCCTGCGCGCGGCCGGCGTCACCGGGCCCCGGGAGTTCACCCAGCGCGCGGAGGTCGTGTGCGACGCCGAGGGGCCCACCGGCCATCTGATCGAACACGCCGCGATGGAACTCCTCACCCCCGTACTGCCCCGGCTGCCGCACGCCGAACGGCGCGCCCGACTGCTCGGGCTGCTGTCGTCCATGGCGGCCACCGGGCTGACCGGCGCCCAGGTGATGGACGCCGGTGACGTGGCCCTGCTGGCCGCCGTCGCCGAGGAGGCGGACCTACCGCTGCGGCTGCGGCTCGCCCCCTGGTGCATGCCCGGCGCGGACCGGGACGCCCTGGACGAGCTGATCGCCCTCCAGGGGCGCGGCGGCCGGGGCTGGCGGATCGGCGGGGTGAAGTTCTTCATGGACGGCACCGTCGAGGGCGGCACCGCCTGGCTGGACCACCCGGACTGCCACGGCCGGGGCACCGAGGCGCTCTGGCCGGACCCCGCGGCGTACGCGGACGCCGTGCGCCACCTGCACGCGGCCGGGGTCCGCACCGCCACCCACGCCATCGGCGACGCGGCGGTACGGCACGTCCTGGACACCGTCGCCTCGCTCGGCGACAGCGGACGGCTGCGGCACCGGATCGAACACATCGAGACCGTGCCCGACGACACCTTGCCCCGCTTCGCCGCCCTCGGCGCCATCGCCTCCATGCAGCCCCCGCACAGCGCCTACACCCGCGCCGACCACAGCGACGAGTGGTCCCGGCGGCTCGGTGACGAGCGGGCCGGGCGGGCCTGGCGGGTGCGGGACCTGCGGGACGCGGGCGCGGTGGTCGCCCTCGGGTCCGACTGGCCGATCGCCCACTTCGACGCCCGGTCCGTGCTCGCCACCGCCCGGGCACCGCGCGGCGCGGCGTCCGCCCGGGCCGGGCTCACCGGGCTCATGGCCTTGGAGGGGCTCACCTCGCACGCCGCGCTCGCGGCCGGGGAGGCGGACGTCGCCGGCCGGATCGCCCCCGGTTACCGCGCCGACCTCACCGCGCTCGGCCTCGACCCGGTCGAGGCCCCCGCCGACGAGGTCGCCGAGGCGGAGGTCAGGCTCACCACCGTCGCAGGGCGCGTCACCCACCGCAGCTGACGCACCGCACCTGACCCGCGGCTCCGGCGGGCGGTTCCAGTGGGCGGCGGGGTCAGCCGCTCGCCGGAACCGTCTGCGGCAGCCGCGAGGGCCAGTCGCCGTACCAGAGGCGGGCGACGCCGTAGCCGAAGGCGAGGCAGAGCATCCCGCCGACCGCGTCCAGCCAGAAGTGGTTGGCGGTGGCGACGATCACGACGAGCGTGGCGACCGGGTAGAGCAGGGCGAGCACCTTCACCCACGGCACCCGCGCCAGGAAGTAGAGGGTGAGCCCGCACCACAGGGACCACCCGATGTGCATCGACGGCATGGCCGCGTACTGGTTCGACATGTTCTTCAGGTCCCCGGAGGCCATCGACCCCCAGGTCTCGTGCACGAGGACCGTGTCGATGAAACCGCCGCCGGTCATCAGCCGCGGCGGCGCCAGCGGGTACAGGTAGTACCCGACCAGGGCCACCGCCGTCGTCGCGAACAACACCGTGCGGGTGGCCGCGTACCGGCCGGGATGGCTGCGGAACAGCCAGACGAGCACGCCGAGCGTCACGATGAAGTGCAACGTGGCGTAGTAGTAGTTCATCCCCACGACCAGCCAGGTGACCGAGTCCACCGCGTGGTTGACCGCCTTCTCGAAGGCCAACCCCATGCTCTGCTGGAGGTCCCAGATCCAGTGGGCGTTCCGCATCGCCTGCGCTTCCCGCTCGGGCACGGCGTTGCGGATCAACGAGTAGGTCCAGTAGCTGATGGCGATCAGCAGGACCTCGAACCACAGCCGGGGCCGGCGCGGCGCCCGCATCCGGTCGAGCAGCCCGCGCGCAGCGTGCCCCCCGGTCCGCCGCGGGGCACTGACCTGCTCGTCCACGGGTGCGACGCCGCCTCGGGGAGCGGCACCGGGCTCCCCGCTGGCGGCCTGCTGCCGGCCTTCCAGTTGTGTCACGGTCGTCTCACCCATGGGGGAAGAGTCTGCCAGATGATGGTGCTAGGTCTGATCATCCCTTGGGAGGGCCCACCCCGCACTCGGTCCCCCTCACGTACCGTCGTCCCTCCTCCGCGCGGAGTACGGGACACCCGGGCGCGGTCCACCACACGACCGGACGCGCCCGGGCCCGGCTCGCGGACGCGGGGGACGGCCCGGCTCACGGACGGGTACGGGGCGGCTCCGCTCGCGGGGCGGGCCGCCCGGGTGCGCAGGCCGTGGACCCCCGGACGACCAGCTCGGGCAGGAACACGAACTCGCTCGGCGGCGCGGGCGTCCCCCCGATCTCCTCCAGCAGGGCGCGCACCGCGGCCCGCCCCATCGCCGGGACCGGTTTGCGGACCGTCGTGAGCGGCGGATCGGTGAACGCCATCAGCGGGGAGTCGTCGAACCCGACGACGGACACGTCACGCGGCACGTCCAGACCGCGCTGCCGGACCGCGCGCACGGCACCCAACGCCATCATGTCGCTGGCGCACACCACCGCCGTGCACCCCCGGTCGACGAGCATCCCGGCCGCCGCCTGACCCCCCTCCAGGGAGAACAGCGAGTGCTGGACCAGCCGCCCCGTGATCTCCTCCTCGTCGAGGCCGAGCTGCGCGCGCACCGCCCGGACGAAGCCCTCGACCTTCCGCTGGACGGGCACGAACCGCCCCGGCCCGAGCGCCAGACCGATCCGGGTGTGACCGAGGGAGACCAGGTGCGTCACGGCCAACTCCACCGCCGCCCGGTCGTCGGGGGAGATGGCCGGCGCCCGCACCGTCGGGGCGAACCCGTCCACCAGCACGAACGGCACCCCCTGGGCGCGCAGCCGCTCGTAGCGCCCCGGGTCGGCGGTGGTGTCGGAGTGCAGCCCGGAGACGTAGATGATCCCGCGCACCCCCCGCTCGACCAGCATCTCGGTGAGCTCGTCCTCGGTGGAGCCGCCCGGGCCCTGGGTGGCGAGCACCGGGGTGTAGCCCTCCCCGGTCAGTGACTGGGCGATCACCTGGGCCAGCGCCGGGAAGATCGGGTTGTCCAGCTCCGGGATGATCAGCCCCACCAGTCCGGCGCTGCGCTGCCGCAGCCGCAGGGGCCGTTCGTAGCCGAGGCCGTCGAGCGTGGCGAGCACCGACCGGCGGGTGGCCGCGGCGACCCCCGGTCTCCCGTTGAGGACCCGGCTGACGGTGGCCTCGCTGACCCCCGCCCGTGCCGCGATGTCGGCGAGCCGTGCCGTCCCCGACGGGGGCGCGGGCCGCCCGTCGTCCACCCACCCCCGGGCCGGGGGCGACACCGGGTCGGTGGGGTGGTGCGCCGCGGGCTGCTGGCTCATCGGGCTCCCTCGTGTTCGTGCCGAACGGGCGTGCGGCTGGGGCGACATGACGGCACGTCGGCCGACCGGGCGGCGCTCACGGGCGACGCACGGTCGGCCCGTCGGCCCGCGCCTGCTCAACGTATACGTAGCCCCGAAGAGCGGCTCCCCGCATGTCCGCGTAGCCCCGGTGGCCCCGAAGAGCCGTGCCCCGCACCCGAACCCGCACCCGCACCGCAAGACCTTGCGAAGGAACGGCGACCTTCTTGCGCATTCTTTCTGCAAGGTATTTCGTAGGGGAAGGCACCGCTGTTACGTTCACCTCTTCCGGTGCGCACCGCCGGACCGACCCGGACCCCGTGCGTCCCCGTTCCCGGCAGCCCGTCGCCCCGTCGCCCCACGCGCCCCGCGCCCCCCGAAGCCTCTCGTCACCGGCCGCACCGCGCGCGGCTCCCGGCACCCGACCCGCCGGACCCGCGGCAGACCTCCCGAGCGCATCCGCCCCCGACGCAGCGAGGACACCATGAGTCAGCACACCGCCGACCAGCCGCAGTCCGGAACCGGACCGGCCGCGACCAGCCCCGGCTGGTGGACCGAGGCGATCATCTACCAGGTCTACCCGCGCAGCTTCGCCGACGGCGACGGCGACGGCATGGGCGACCTCGAAGGCGTGCGCTCCCGGCTGCCGTACCTGCGCGACCTCGGGGTCGACGCGGTGTGGCTCAGCCCCTTCTACGCCTCGCCGCAGGCCGACGCGGGCTACGACGTCGCCGACTACCGCGCCGTCGACCCGGTGTTCGGCACCCTGCCCGACGCCGACGCCCTGATCCGCGACGTCCACGCCCACGGACTGCGGATCATCGTGGACCTGGTCCCCAACCACTCCTCCGAGCAGCACGAGTGGTTCCGGCGCGCCCTCGCCGAGGGGCCCGGCTCCGCACTGCGCGAGCGCTACCACTTCCGCCCCGGCCGGGGGACCGGCGGCGAACTCCCGCCCAACGACTGGGAATCGGTGTTCGGCGGACCCGCCTGGACCCGCACCACCGACCCCGACGGCACCCCGGGCGACTGGTACCTGCACCTCTTCGCCCCGGAACAACCGGACTTCGACTGGGACCACCCGGCCGTCGGCGACGAGTTCCGTTCCATCTTGCGCTTCTGGCTCGACATGGGGGTGGACGGCTTCCGCGTCGACGTCGCCCACGGCCTCGTCAAGGCCCCCGGCCTGCCCGACCTCGGCACCCGCGAACAGCTGCGCCTGCTCGACGGCGAGGCGAAACCCTTCTTCGACCAGGACGGCGTGCACGAGGTCTACCGCTCCTGGCGCACCGTGCTCGACGAGTACCCCGGGGAGCGGATCTTCGTCGCCGAGGCGTGGACCCCCACCATCGAACGGACCGCCCGCTACGTCCGCCCCGACGAGCTGCACCAGGCGTTCAACTTCCCCTACCTCACCACCCCGTGGGACGCCGCCGAACTGCGGACGATCATCGACCGGTCCCTGGACGCCATGAGGTCCGTGGGCGCCCCGACCACCTGGGTGCTCTCCAACCACGACGTCACCCGGCACGCCACCCGCTTCGCCAACCCGCCCGGCCTCGGCACCCAACTGCGCAGCGCCGGCGACCGCGAGCTGGGGTTGCGCCGGGCCCGCGCGGCGACCCTGTTGATGCTGGCGCTCCCCGGATCGGCGTACGTGTACCAGGGGGAGGAGCTCGGCCTTCCGGACGTGGTCGACCTGCCGGACGAGGTCCGCGAGGACCCCTCCTTCTTCCGCGCCGCCGGACAGGACGGCTTCCGCGACGGCTGCCGCGTGCCGATCCCGTGGACGGTGGACGGCACCTCGTACGGGTTCGGCTCCGGCGGTTCCTGGCTGCCGCAACCCGCCGGCTGGGGCGAGCTGAGCGTACGGTCGCAGACCGGCGTCGAGGGTTCCACGCTGGAGCTGTACCGGGCGGCCCTCGCGGCCCGTCGGGCCCACCCCGCGCTGGGCGCCGGCGACCGGGTGCAGTGGCTGGACGCCCCGGCCGGGGTGCTTGCCTTCCGACGCACCGCCGGGGGGCGCGACCTCGTCTGCGCCGCCAACACGACGGGCGCGCCGGTGCCGTGGACGGGTCCGGGCACCCTGCTGCTGTCGAGCGCCCCGCTGGGGGCGGACGGTGAACTGCCCGCCGACACGACCGCCTGGTGGACCTCTCCCTGAGGCCCGGCCCGTGCGCCCCCCGACCGCTGGACGCGGGTCGGGGCGCACCGGAGGTGCAGGAACGATTCCTTGGTGGTTCGGCTCAGACCGGGGCCCGGGGCGCCAACGCCATCAGCCGGCCCACGAGATCGCCGAAGGGACCGTCCACCGGCTCGGCCGCCAGGATGCGGACCAGTATCCGGGCCATCTCCTCGTCGTAGGCGGAGCTGACCGCGAGGAGCGCCGCGAAGTCGTGCACGAGCTGCAACTCCAACTCGTGGCGGGGGATCTGCCGCTTGTCCAGCCACAGCAGCGCCGTCGACTCGGCGAGCGAGATCCAGGACCGCACCACGAGTTCCAGCCGCGGCGGCGTGGCCTCCACCCACAGATGGGACAGGATGTGCTCGTACGCGGTCTGCCGCACCGAGTCGATCAGGGCGTTGGTCGCGGGGACCGTGTTCACCGGGACCGACTCGCCCAGGGAGATGGCGGGGCCCCCGCGCATCAGGGCCGAGAACCCCGGCCCGTGTTCGTCCACGAAGTCGAAGAACCGGCGCATCACCCGTAGCAGCCGGTCCCCGAGCGGACCCTCGTGCGGCTCCTCGAAGCGCCCCGCCAGGTCCTCGGCGGCCCGGGTCAGCGCGGCCTCGTACAGACTCAGCTTGCCCGGGAAGTAGTGGTAGACCAGCGGTCGGGATATCCCCGCGGCGGCGGCTATCTCGTCGATGGACACCTCGTCGGGCGAACGGCGGCTGAACAGGTCGAGAGCGACCCCGATCAACTGCCGCCGTCGTTCCTCCACACCCATCCTGCGGCGCACCCCGGTCGTCATGGGGAACACCCTAACGGCACCCGTCCCGCGAGCCCGGCCCTGCCCGAGGACCGTTACCGGAACCTCAGGTACCACGTGCCAACTCCCCCTGTTCGTAGGCGAGAAGGGCCGATTCCGGTACCGATCGCGGCTCCCAGTTCCGGGCGGGACCGGGGCGCGTCCGCCGACCGGCGGAGGAACCCGACCGACCGCGGGCCGGGTTTCTCGACGGACCGCACCGCACGGCCGCTCCACCCGTGGTGAAGTACTCCATGGTCCGACGAAGGGCCGCCGGACGCCCCCCACCCCGACCGGCCCTTCACCCCCCACCATCCGGAGCACGAAGACGCCATGACCAGGTACCCCCACCACCTGCGCCGGGCCGCTGCCGAGGCCATCGGCCGCTTCCCCCACGCCCTGCGCCCGGAGATCTACGTCGTCTCCTTCCGCATCGCTCGCCTCGGCGACGACCCCCGCCGCCCGTACCTCGCGGTCGGCCGCAACACCGAGAGCCGGTTCCGCGCCGCGTTGGACCGGCACGGGCCGGACGAGGCCCGGTGGAACCCGGCGCACTGGCTCCCCGAGGTCGAACGCATCGGCGGCGGCCCCGAGGACCCCGACGGCGCCGCGGCGTTCCGGGCGGAGGCCGAACGGCTCGGCTACTGGTACGAGGACGGGGACGACCTCACCGACGACGAGGAGGACGACTGCGCGGAGGCCCTCTACGGCCTGTTCGCCGACGCCTGCGAACGGGCCGCCGACGCCCTGACCTCCACCGGGACGGTGACCGCCCTGCTGGGCCGCGCCGTTCCGATCGTGGTCCACGACCCGGCCCTCACCGGCTGGGAGCCGCCCCGCCCGCCGGACGCGCGCTCCTTCCTCCCGCACCACCCGTAGCGGGTCTCTCCCGCGGTGAACGTTTCCGCGGGCTCGCCCGTCGTAGGAGCACGAGCGCGCCGGCCGGAGTCCGGCGCCCGGCGAGGAGGACGTTCATGAAGGGGACCGTGCGGTCCGTCGGCGCGTTGACGGCCGTGTTCGTGGTGGTGTCGCTGTCCGCGTGCGCGGTGGACGACGACGCAACGGGCAACCAGGCCGCGGCCTGCGCCTACGAGGTGACGTACCAGGACCGGACGTACGGCGGCGTCGGCGACATCGGGGCCGGGGACGTGCCCGTCGGCGCCGAGCTGGGCCGGGCCACCTCGCCGCCCTGCAACGACCACAGCGGCGCCGACGAGAGGGCCACCACGGAGAGGGCCTACGCCGTCGAGGGCGTGTCCCCGAAGGTCGCCATCGCCGTCGGCGCCACCCCGGACGAGGTCACGCTGGTCGCCGTCCACTCCGGTACGGAGCTCCCGCCGGAGGTGCGGCGGCTGATCGACGGCAAGTGAGCGCCCGACCGACCCTTCCGGCAGCCCGCCCGAGCGGGCCGCCGGAAGGGTCGGGACGCACCTAGTGCAGGGCGTGCAGGACGCTGCCGTCCGCGTTGCGGCCCCGCAACTGCGCCTGGGCGCCCTGCTGGGCGGGCGCGGCCAGGAAACGGCCCGTGGCCTTCTCGGCGACGTCACCGGTGGTGGAAACCTCCGTGACCCCTGCGCTCCCGGCGGCCAACAGGTACCAGGAGCCGGCGTCCGACTTCCACAGGGCCCCGGCCAGCACCCGCGGTTCCCGCACCCCGCACGCCGGCGAGCCCGACGACTGCGCGGCGACCGCGGCCACGGGCTTCCCGGGGGCGAGCACCTGGGCCAGCACCCTGGCCTCCCCGCCCCGCCAGGTGTCACCCCGGGTGCACAGCCAGGTGGCCTCCCCGTTGCCCTGTGGCAGCGGCTGGCGCGCGTACGCCCAGGAGTTGACCGACCGCATCCCCTGCCCCTGCAACATGGCCAGCGAACACGCCGTGCGCGACCACTCGTCGAGCGCACCCTTGCCCGTGGCGTCCCGCGCACCGCCGGGCGTGCCCGAGGTCAGCCGGGCGGGCGTCAGTTCGCCGAGGTCCGTGAGCAGCCGTTCCCCGCCGCCGCGCTCCTCCAGTTGGAGGACGTGCCAGGTGGCGCACAGCCCGGTGTTCGGGTCGGGGCGGCCCCCCGCGGCCAACGGATCGGTGACCCCGTCGGCGGACCTGCGCAGCTTCACGGGAGTGCTGCCGGGCTCCCGCAGATCGCGCATGGACGCGTCCGTCACCCAGGGCGCCGTCAGATACCGGACGTTGCCGTCGGTCCGGCCCAGCACCAGCGCACCGGCCCCCGCCCGCTGGGCACCGTCCACCCGGGCGAAGTCCAGGGCGGCGTCCCGGGTGCCCTCGACGGGCTCCGCGTACCGGACGACCCGCAGCCCGTCGTAGAAGAGGACGACCCGCGCCCCGTCCACTTCGCCCGCGTACAGGAGCTGTGCCGGTCCGGGCGCCGCGCCGGACGCCGTTCCCGGGGTGGCCGACACCCGCACCGACCCGCCGGGCCGCGCCCACACGGCGAGCGCCCGGCGCAGCAGTGCCTTGTCCTTGGTGTGCGAGCCCCGGGCGGGCCAGACCGAGAAGTCGGTGCGGTCGGACGTCTCCCAGGCGGTGGCCTCGGCGCCGGTGAGCTGGTCGGGGTCGAGCGCGGCCTGCCCGGCGGGGTTGCGCGCGTAGGGCGGGGCCGCCGCACCGTCCGGTCCCCAGCCCTCGCCGGGGAGCCCGAGCAGGGTGCCGCACACCACCAACGCGGCCAGGGTGACCCCGGCCGCCCGGAAGTGCTGCCGGCGCCGCACCAGGTCGGTGGGCCGCGCCTGGAGCGCGCACGGATCGAACTCGGGGGACTCCAGCAGCGCGGGCGGGGCCTCGACCTCGTCGGCCTCGTCCAGCGCCCCCTCGGGGTCCTTCGCGCCGGCCGCGGCGAGGAGGTCCAGCGTCGCGTCCTCGGACAGCCGTTCCAGACCCCGCAGCACGTAGGCGGCACGCCCTTCGGCGGAGAGGTCCGCCAACTGCCGGTCGAGGGCGAGTTCGTCGGCACCGCCCGAGCGGGGGAACAGCTTCAGGCCCCACACCAGGGGCAGCGCGGGCCGCCGTCGGACCCGGTCGGCCAGGGCGAACCGCTTGGCGGGCCGCCCCGCCGACAACGCGGCCCGCAGGACCCGCAGTCGGGCGAGGGCGTACTCCGGATCGGCGGACCGGGAGTCGTCGGAGCGGCGGGCCGGCACCACACCGCCGACGCTCTGACCGTTCCGGTCGCGCGGCAGGGACCGCTGGACCACCCCGTGCGCGGTGAGCGCCCGTCGCGCCCGGGGGAGGTCCGGCGGCAGCACCAGATAGGCGAGCCGGGCGAGCCGCGGGTAGTGCTCGACGAGAGCGGCCCCGGCCCGCTCCACGTCGGTGGCCGGGTCGGTCGGGTGGTCGGGGCGGGTGGCGACATCCTGTGACTGCACGACCAGCGCAACGAACGAACCGTCCCCGGGTCACCGGGGCGACCCGGACGGGGGACGTCGGCCCCAGCCCAGCCCAGCCCAGACCGGCACGGACCGGACCGGCACGGACCGGGGCTCGGCCGCGGGTCGGTTCCGACGGGGTCGGGTTCCGGCGCGGGTCAGGGTTCGCTCGGAGCCGTGAGCTGCTTCGCGTAGTGCCCCAACGACCGCTGGTAGCGGGGCAGGTGCGGGGCGAGCGAGCCGAGGGCCAGGGCCAGCGCCTCCCGCTCCCGACCGGTGTCCGCCAGGCACAGGGCGAGGAACGCCCGTACGGCGTCGTCCAAGTCGTCGTGCTCCGCGGTGAGTTCCGGGGTCAGCAGCACGACCCCCTCCTCGGGGCGGCCCAGGTTCCGCAGTGAGCTGGCCAACTGGATCTTCGCCCGCCGCCGGCGTACGCCGACCACCCCGCGCTCCAGGGCGAGCCGGTACAGCGGGACCGCCCGCTCGGGGCGGCCGGTCGAGTCGAAGGCGCCGGCCCGCTCGAACGCGGCCACCGCGCTGTCCGTCGGCAGCTCCCCGGCCAGGGTGTCGATGAGCGCCCGGAACTCGGAAGCGGACAGCGTGTCGTACCGGGACCAGGCGGCTGCGAGCCGCTGTTCCCAAGCGAGCCCGGGCTCCCCGTCGTGCGTCACCGCCACCGTGGTGCCCGCCGTGCCGCCCGGTCCGCTCGCCCTGCGGCCCACCGTGCTGCCGCCGTCACCGCTCCCGCTCCCACGCATGCCTCCCCTTCCCGTTCTCCACAGGCACACCTTCGCACACTTGTACCCCACAAGCGGCCGGGGAAAGGCTGTGATCAGCCATGTTTGCCCTGGCGAACACGCCCCGTAGGGGATGGTGTTGAAGGGGACGGGGTGTCGGCCGTTGAGCGCAGCGGAGCCCGGGGCCGTATCCAGGAGGGGGCCCGCCCGGGCTCCGGGACACCGGCGGAAGGGCGGCGCGATGCGGCGGACGAGGAGCGGCCCCGAGGGGGGTCCGGACGGGACGGTGAACGGTGCGCGGTCCCGCGCCGGGCGGGGGGCACGGCTCGCGGGCCCGGTCGTGCTGCTCACCGTGCTCGGCGGGCTCACCGGCTGTGTCGACCGGGCCCCGGACGTCCCCCCGACGGCCACCGGCACCCTGGAAGACCTCGCGGCCCTGGCCGGCTGCGAGCCCGAGCTGCGGACCGGGGCCGAGGAGCTGAGGTTGGCCGACTGCCGGGTGGAGGGGGGCCGGTTCGTGCTGGTGACCTTCGCCACCGACCGGGGCCAGCGGGAGTGGTTGAACGGGGCCAAGGACTACGGCGGCACCTATCTGGTGGGGCGGGCGTGGGTGGCCGTGGGGGAGCCGGACGTCGTCGGGGCGCTCCGCCGTGAACTGGGCGGCCAGGTGGAGGAATCCGCGCACGGCACGGACACCGGTACGGGCGCCGGTCCGGACTCCGGCCCGGCGGGCCACGGCGGCCACTGACCCGGAGGGCGGGGATCGGGTCCCGCCCTCCGGGCCGTCGTGGCGCCCTCACCGGCCCGTTCGCTCCGGCCGGCGCGCGGGCCCGGTCAGGAGCACCGCTGACCGCGGTTGAGGCACTGCGTCAGTCGCTGCATGAGCTGCCGGTCGAAGACGTTGATGAAGTCACCGTGGTCGGTGACCGGCTTGTGCAGCTGCTCGGGGAACGAGTCGATGGCGAAGTTCCGGCGCGGTGCCACGTCGTAGACGATGCGCTGCACGAGCTGCGGGACCGCCCGGAAACCCGAGGGGCAGGCGCCGGTGCGCGGGTCGACGAACGCCACGTGCGTACGGTGGTTCGCGCTGTCCGTGTTCCTGCCGTCCCAACAGCTCTGGAAGCGGAACGTGCGCACCACCCGGCTGCCGCTCGGGCACAGCGGGTACTTGTCCTTCAGCTGCCGGTCCTCGAAACCGGTGCAGCTCCAGGAGGCGTTCGCGTTGCCGGTGCCGTTGGTCAGGGCCTTGGCGTCCCCCGTGATGATCCGCAGGAACCGCGGCATGGCCACCACCGGGGAACGCGGGTTGCCCACGAACTCCAGGGTCACCGACGAAGGCGTCTGGATCTTGCCCACGTTCCGGTCCCGACCGCCGCCGTCCGCACCGGCGTCCGCCTCGTCCTGCCCGTTCTGCACCCGCAGCACCGGCCAGTAGTAGGAGGACCGGTCGCCCTGGTTCCGGCAGGTGGTCGCACCCCGGGCGAGCGTGCGGTCGTCGGCGAACGCGTCGTTGGCCTGGTTGCCGACGTAGTCGTGCATGTGGTGGGCGCCGTTGCGGACACCCGGCGCCACGATCACGTTGTCCGAGTTGAACAGGCCGTTCCGGTTGGTGCCGCACCGGGTGGTGAAGGTGCCGCGGGAGGCGTTGCGCTGGACGCGGGGGAGCCGGCCGGTGTTGGCGCGGACGGACCTGATGTCCACGTAGTCGGCGGCGACGGGACCGTTGCCGGCCTGACCGCCGCCGCTCCCGTTGCCACCGCTGTTGCCGTTCCCGTTCCCGTTCCCGTTCCCGTTCCCGTTCCCGTTGCCGGGGCGGCCGGCGTCCGGGGACCGGCCGGTGCAGGTGGCGAGGGAGTCGATCCCCGCGGGTGGTCGGCCGCCGCTGCGGCTGATCTGGAGCCGGATGCGTTCGATCACCACGGCCCGGTCGTCGTTCAGCGGGGTGAGGATGTCGTCCCGCACGAACCGCGGGTCCCGTGCGGCGGCGTCCCGGGAGGCCGCGAGCCGCCGGTAGGCCTCGGTGATCTGGCCGTCGAGGGTGGCCAGATCACCGTCCACCCCGGCCCGCGCCGCGCCGGGCACCTCCGTCAGTTCGTTGCCCACGTCGGGGCAGTCGATCGTGGCGACCACCGGCCGCGTACCGTCGCCGTCGGTCGGCGCTGGCTCCTGCGCCGCGGCGTAGACGTTCGCCACGACCAGCGCGCCCGCGCCCAGGACCAGGGCGGTCGACGCGGCCACGGCGCGTCGGGCGGTGCTCGGTCGTCGTTTTCGTGTGCGTGCCATGGAACTCCTCTGCTCTCCTCGCCGGGCCGGGGGCGCACGGCAGGGGTGAAGCGGTTCCGTTCCATACGGGGCTGCCCGCGCGGGCGTTCAACGCTCCCGCCGATCCGTCGTGGGGCACAGGTGTGCGGTGGCGGTCGACGGGCGACCGCCACCGGAATCAGCCCTGGTCGCCGCCGTCCGCGACCTCCCGCAGGATGCGTGCCTCGGTCTCCGCGGAGAGTCGGACGGCGGGCCGGTCCGGCCGGTGCGGCGCCGCACCGCCCAAGGAGGTGAGCCACGTCCAGGTGTCGGCGACCGTCTCGGCGGCCGGGCGACAGACCAGACCCGCTCCGACGGCCCGCGACACGTCCGAGCCGTGCAGGGCCGCGTGCACCTCCGAGCCGGGCGGGGCCCAGATCGGCAGCTCCGTCCAGGGCTCAACGCCGGCCTTCAGGATGACCTCCGGGTCGATCCAGCGCAGCTGGGCGCGGGAGCCGGTGACCGCCACACAGGCGTCCAGGAGCTCTCCGGTGGTGGTGTGCCCCGAGGGACTCACCGTGTCGTAGGGGCCGTTCAGCCCGGCGACCGTGGCATCGAGGGCGAAGGCGGCGAGGTCACGGACGTCCACGTACTGGAGGGGCAGGTCCCGGGGGCCCGGGGCGAGGACCGCACCGCCCCGGGCGATCCGGTTCAGCCACCAGGGCAGCCGTCCTACGTTCTCGTAGGGGCCGATGATCAGTCCGGCGCGCAGCAGCAGGCTCCGCTCCGGTCCGAAGGCGGCCTCCACGGCGAGTTCGGCGCCCCGTTTGTCCTCGGCGTATGCCGTCGCCTCCGCATCGGGGTCGCCCGTCACCGGCGGATGGCTTTCGTTCGCCCCGGCGGGCGGTGCCCAGGCGTACACCGACTTGCTGGACACGTACGTGTAGTGCCCGACCCGGTCCGCCAACAGCGCGGCCGTGTCCCGCACCGCGCGGGGGGCGGCCGACCAGGTGTCGACCACCGCGTCCCAGTCGCCGTTCGCCAGCGCGGACAGCCCCCCGGGCGCCGTGCGGTCCCCGGTCAACGTGGCGACGCCGTCCGGTGCGGGATGCCGTCCCCGGTTGAACGCGGTGACCTGCCAGCCGCGTTGCACGGCCTCTTCGGCGACGGCGCGCCCCGCGAACTCGCTTCCTCCCAGAAT
Source organism: Streptomyces sp. NPDC059816 (assembly GCF_042732055.1). Taxonomy (NCBI): domain Bacteria; kingdom Bacillati; phylum Actinomycetota; class Actinomycetes; order Kitasatosporales; family Streptomycetaceae; genus Streptomyces; species Streptomyces sp. NPDC059816. The sequence continues at coordinate 396,348 of NZ_JBHWIQ010000002.1, read as the reverse complement.
CAGTAGCTTCATGCACCGACCCTGACACCGCGCCGGTCCGGGTGGGAACGCGGTTCCGCTGTCGGAGAACGTCTTCCTCCGACAGCGGAATCCGCACGGCGCCAGATCACCTCACTGGGCGGACGGCGGCACGTACTTGTAGCCCACCCTGCGCACGGTCTGGATCGCCTGCCGGTGCTCGGCCCCCAACTTGCGGCGCAGTCGGGCCACATGGACGTCGACGGTCCGGCCGTCGCCCACGTGCCCGTACCCCCACACGGTGGTGACCAGCTGGTCCCGGGTGTGCACCCGCCCGGGGTGGGCCACGAGATGGGCCAGGAGTTCGAACTCAAGGTAGGTGAGGTCGAGTTCCCGCCCGAGCACCCGGGCGGTCCGCCGCACGGTGTCCACCCGCACCAGTTCGTCGCCCTCGACGGACTCCTCCCCGGACGTCGGGGGCACGGGCAGCAGCCGCTGCTGGTCGGCGGGGACCAGGACCAGGTACCCGATCATCGGGGGCTGCCCGGGGATCGAGGGCAGGGTGTGCTGCGGCGCGGGCAGCCAGGTGGCCCCCGGCGGCAGGAAGTCCGTCACGTCGACGACTTCGTCCCGGTCCACGGCGCGCAACCCGCGCCGGGCGGGGGAACCGGTGGCGCCGGAACGGCTGCCCGCACCGCCGAGCGGCTGGCCGTAGGCCGCGGCGGTGGCCGTCGAGTAGGCCGCGGCGGAGGAGGGGGGATACGAGGTCCCCTGTGGATAGGAAGCGCCCGAGCGGGGGGTGTTCGCCGGGAAGGAACGGGTGTTCGCCATGAGGGGTCAGCTCTTTCGCGCGAGATGCCGTCGATTGAGTCGAGGGCGACGGGCCGGTGGACCCGTCCCGTCGAGGACGTACGTCGTGCGCGCTGGCCGAAGGCCGGGGTGAACGGCTTTAGAGGGCCTGCGCGTTCCTTGCGCGGCGACACACCCGATCGAAGTCGTGGTGCTGTCGGGACGGCCAGAAGGGCTCCAGTGCGTACACGTCGGGGCATCCCGTCGTTGTGTTCTGGTCGCTGGCCATGGCGCCATTGAACCAGAAGGGGGTGCCCGTCAGGAACGCTCTCTCACCTGATGGACGCGTCCCTTGGCGCGATTGGAGCACCCGTACCTCAACCGACCAGGCGCTTTCGCCAGTTGACGGGGGTCACGAGGATACCGCTGTCCGGTTCACCGTCCCACTTCGTGGACAGCCCGGTGGCCGCCAGTGCCGCGACCACCTCACGGCCCACCGCCACCGCGGTCGTGCCGCTGCCGTCGAACCCGCCGTACACGAGCGACAGCCCCTGCCCGGCGGTTGCGGACCCGGTCGCCCCGCGGTGGAAGAACACGTATCCCCGGGCGCCCGGACCGGCCTCGCCGCCGATGTCGGAGCGCCCGCAACCGAGGCAACACGTGAAGTCCTCACGGGCCGTGATGCCCGTGCGTTCCAGCGCCGCGAACGCCTCCGTCACCCGCTCGGGGTCCGTGGTCCCCGACCAGTCGGCGCTCTCCGCGACCCGCGCCAGCCACAGCCGGTCCACCAGGTCCCGCGCCTGTCCCGGGGACACCGGCCGCCGCCCGGGCGCGAACCCGGCGCGCTCCGCCTGAGCCGAGCCGATCAGGTGTTCCTCGGCCACCTCCGCGAGCGCCGCGCGGTCGAGGTACCCGCAGCGGATCAGCGTCCGCACCCGCTCCTCCAGGGGGCCGCGCAACTCCTCGGGCACCTCCGGCTCGTCGACCGGCGGGTCCGCGTCCACCGGCTTCCACGCGATGCCGTGGTCCCAGCCGTCCGCGCCCAGCGACCAGCCGAGGACCGCCGCGACGACCCGGTCACGGTCATCGGCCGGGAGGTCCGCACCCAGGAACACCGCCCGGCTCGACCGGTGTTCCACGCGGTACTCCTCCCCCTCGGCGTGCCAGACCTGGAGGAACACGTCCGGGAGGTCGGGCACCCGTTGGACGACGAGGAAGTGGTCGTCCGCCCCGCCGATCCGCTCCACCAGACGGCGCAGCCGCGCGGCGCAGGGCCGCAGATGGCTCGCGTCGTCCTCCGTCCTGACCCGAACGGCGAGCGGGTCACCGTCCCCCGGCGCACTCCGGCCGAGCGCCTCCACTCCTGCCCCGCTCGCGTCCGTCATGGTGCTCCCTTCGGCCTGCGGATTCCGGGACCCAAGGTGCCACGGCCCACTGACACCGCGCCCGGGAAGCCGCAGCCGTGGCGCACGGTCGCCCCACGCGGGCGGGGCGCCCACCGGTCGCGGCGGGCGCCCCACGGGAGCGTGACGGGTGGCGCGGGATCAGACCTGACCGGCCTTCTCCAGCGCGGCGCAGCAGGTGTCGACCATCAGTCGCGTGACGACGTACGGGTCCACGTTCGCGTTGGGGCGCCGGTCCTCGATGTAGCCCTTGCCCTCGTCCTTGACCTGCCACGGGATGCGGACGGACGCGCCGCGGTCGGAGACCCCGTACGAGTACTCGTTCCAGGGCGCCGTCTCGTGCAGGCCGGTCAGCCGGTCGTCGATGCCCGCCCCGTAGTTCTTGACGTGGTCCAGCGGCTTGGACCCCTCACCCAGCGATTCGCACGCGGTGATGATCGGGTCGTAGCCCTCGCGCATCGCCCGGGTCGAGAAGTTGGTGTGCGCGCCCGCGCCGTTCCAGTCGCCCTTGACCGGCTTCGGGTCGAGGGTGGCCGACACGTCGAAGTCCTCCGCCGTGCGGTAGAGCAGCCAGCGGGCCACCCACAGCTGGTCCGAGACCTCCAGCGGGGCCAGCGGCCCCACCTGGAACTCCCACTGGCCGGGCATCACCTCGGCGTTGATGCCGGAGATCCCGAGGCCCGCCTTGAGACAGTTCTCCAGGTGCGCCTCGACGACGGGTCGCCCGTGGATCTCGTCCGCGCCGACGCCGCAGTAGTAGCCGCCCTGCGGCGCGGGGAAGCCGCCCACGGGGAAGCCGAGCGGGCGCTCCCCCTCGAAGAAGGTGTACTCCTGCTCGATGCCGAAGATCGGCTCCTGCGCGGCGAACCGCTCGGCGACCTCGGCCAGCTCCGCCCGGGTGTTGGACGGGTGGGCGGTCAGGTCGGTGTTGAGGACCTCGCACAGCACCAGGATGTCGTCGCCGCCGCGGATCGGGTCCGGGCAGACGAACACGGGCCGCAGCACGCAGTCCGAGGAGCGGCCCTCGGCCTGGTTGGTGCTCGATCCGTCGAAGCCCCACAACGGCAGCTCGGCGAGGACCGTGGCGGAGCCCGGCATGATCTTCGTCTTCGAACGGAGCTTGGCCGTCGGCTCGGTGCCGTCGATCCAGATGTACTCGGCCTTGAACGTCACGGGACACATCCTTGGGGCGTCAGGACTGCGCGGTCGGTGCGGGTGCCGCGGGGGCGCGGTGCGTGACCGACAGTGTCAAGACGCGATTACCCGACGGTTGCCCGTACGTGAACCCCGTGTTACCCGGCTGTTCCCCGTCCGGGCGCGGGGCTCATCTTCGTCACCGTCGCCGGCACCGTTTCCGTCGTCCCCCGTGCCGCGGCCAGCACCGAGGTGAGGAACCGCTGCACGGCGTCGAGCTGGTGGTCGTCGTACTCCTTGACCAGCTCCGCGGACCGGTCGAGCAGGGGGGCGTGCACGGTTGCGGCGAGGGTGGCGGCCCGCTGTTGCAGGTCGATGAGCACCCGTCGGCGGTCCTGCCGGTCCGGGACCCGTCTGACGTGCCCGAGGTGTTCGAGCCGGTCGATGAGGGCGGTGGTCCCCGCGGAGTTCAGCCCGAGCCGGGACCCGAGCAGCCCCGCGGTCACGGGCGTGCCGGCCCGTCGGGCGTCCAGGAGCCAGGCGAGGGCCCGTACGTCGGTGGGGTGCATGCCGTGCCGGGCGGCGAACCGCGCGTGCAGTGCGGTCAGCGCGGCCGACGCCTCCCGCAGGAGCCGTACGGCGTCCCTTCCGGTGTCCTGTGGGCTCTGTCCGTCCATGCCGTCCTCCGCTGGTGTCGTGGACCCGCGCGGTGCTCCGGCTCCCGGGCCGGCGCGGTGTCCCGGGAGCCGGGCGGCCGTGCGGCTTGCGGTGTCAGGTACGAATCACGTGGGGGTGGTTGCTCAACGCGGACGGGGAAACCCCGGGTAACGAACGCCACACTCCGCGAGGGACGGTTTCTGCGTCCCGCCGGCCGAAGTGCTTCCCGGGCGTGGTAATCGACGCCGGCTGTCGTCTCCCGGAGGAGGCGCAACGGGGTGCGCGGCGGGGCGTCCCGGGGGCCTGCTTGACGGCCCATCACATCCATTCTGAGCAGGGGCTTTTGTCAGTGGTGGGCGGTAAAATGGAAGCAGTTCAAGGGGGTTCGCGAGGAGCCCTCGACGGCGACAGGAGGATGTCCGTGCCCACTGCCGCACTCACGCACCAGACCCTGCCGATCGACCTCCCGTACACCCCGCTGCGGAAGCAGGCGCTGCCCGCCGGACGCCCGCGCGAGTGGTACGTCACCCACAACCGACGGCTCAAGGCCATGCGCCTCGCCATCGCCCTGCTCGACGCGGGCGTGTACGTGCCGAGCCAGGCGCCCAACCGCACGATCCGGTCCACCGCCGAGCGCGTCGGCATCCACCCGCCGTCGGACACCACGTGCCACATGGTCCGGGCGTTCATGCGCTACAGCCGCTGACCGAGGGCGGGGGAGCCGGTTGCGGCGGTTCCTCCGCCCGTTCCCCCGCCCCGCCCCCGGCTGCCGCTCCCGCCCCGCGGGGGCTCACCCGGATGCCGTACCGGCGGTGCGGCCCGCCACGGGGTCCCGTTCACTGGGGACACCACGCGGCGTACCCCCGGGAGGCTGCCCATGCCGAGGACCCCCAGGACGCCCACCGCCCACGCGCGGCGGGCGCCGTGAGCACCCCCGCCGGACCCCCGGCCGACCGGACTCCCCAGGCGCGTGCGACCCGGGGCCGCCGCGCCCGCAAACGGGTGCCGCGCAGTGCCCACGGCATGTGGATCCCGGCCGTCGGCCGCCCCGACCCGGTGGCCGTACTGGAACGCCAGGGCACCGACCGGGTACCGGAACTGCTCCCCGTCCGCTACGGCAGGATGGTCCTGTCCCCCTTCGCGTTCCTCCGGGGGAGCGCCGCGATCATGGCGGCCGACCTCGCCGCCACGGACAACACCGGGCTCACCGTCCAACTCTGCGGCGACGCCCACCTGATGAACTTCGGGCTGTACGCCTCGCCGGAACGCACCCAGCTCTTCGACGTCAACGACTTCGACGAGACGTTCCCGGGCCCCTTCGAGTGGGACGTCAAACGCCTCGCCGTCAGCGCCGCCGTCGCCGCCCGGGACAACGGCCTCGGCAAGGGGCCCGCCCACCGCGCCGCGCGGGAGAGCGTCACCCAGTACCGCCTGATGATCCGCAAACTCGCGGACCTCGGCGAACTGGACGTCTGGTACACGCACATCGACGCCACCGGCCTCATCCGGCTGATCCGCCCCGGCGGCCGGGGGCGGGCCCGGGCGACCTTCGCCCGGGCCCGCCGCCGCACCAGCCTCCAGGCCCTCGGCAAGCTCACCGAGGTGGTCGACGGACGCCGGCGGATCGTCGACGATCCGCCGCTGGTCGAGCGGCTGGGCGGGCCGGACCTGACCGAGCTGCGCAAGGCCTTCAGCGACTACCGCTCCACCCTCACCGAGGAACGCCGCGCCCTCCTGGACCGGTACCGCTTCGTGGACGCCGCCCGCAAGGTCGTCGGCGTCGGCAGCGTCGGCACCCGCTGCTTCATCGTGCTGCTCACCGGGCGCGACGACGGCGACCCGCTGTTCCTCCAGATCAAGGAAGCGGCGCCGTCCGTCCTGGAGGAGCACCTGCCGAACGGCGTCTACGACCACCCCGGTCGCCGGGTGGTCGCCGGTCAGCGGTTGACGCAGGCCGCGAGCGACATCTTCCTCGGCTGGATGACCGGTTCGCACGGCCGGGCCTACTACTGGCGCCAGCTCCGGGACATGAAGGGTGCGGTCGACCTCGCCGCGCTGTCCCCCGGCCAACTCGTGCGCTACGCCGGCCTCTGCGGTGTCGCCCTGGCCCGCGCCCACGCCCGGTCCGGCGACCGCATCGCCCTCGCCGCCTACCTGGGCGCGGGCGACACCTTCGACCGGGCCGTGGCCGACTTCGCGCTGCGGTACGCGGACCAGAACGCGGCCGACCACTCGGCGTTGGAGGCGTCGATCGCGGCCGGCGTCATCGCGGCGGAGCCCGGCGTGTAGCCCACCGGACCCTGCGGGCCGTCGCTAGACGGTGCCCGCCACCGTCAGGGCGCAGACCGGGAGGAACAGCATCCACTGCGGCAGCCTGAGCAGTGGCCTGGGCCAGCCGACCGACAGCGTGACGACCAGGAAGACGATCGCGTACGCGGAGGAAGTGCGCAGCCACGAACCAGGCCGCCAGGCGGGTCGTCGACGTGTCGTCCGCCAGAGCGAGGTAGACCAGGCCGACGTGGAGAACACGGCCCCGGCCAGCATGTCCAGGACCAGGTCCACGGGGGTGTCGTCCGTGATCTCCCCACGAGCCGCGGCACGCTCGAAGACGAGCGCCAGCCGCGCCTTCGCCGGGGCGAGGAAGTCGCCGCGGATGCGTGCTTTGAGCTCCGGGTCGGCGGCGAAGTCGGCGAGCAGTCCCGGAAGCGCCGCCGCGGCGCCGGGTGCGCGGAACTCGTCGACCAGCGCTTGCACCAGCGCGGGCGGCCACCGCCCCGATCGAGGTCGTGGCGTAACCGACCTCGACCACCAACTCGGTGGCCGCGCGGACGATCGCCGCGTGCGAACGGGGATCCCTGGGGCGTCACCGCCTTGGACGGGCCAGGGCCAGCAGGCTCAGGCCGAACATCAGGACGCCCAGCGGGAAGTGGACCGACGGGACGTGCGCGATGCCGACCGCGACCTGGACCGACGCGAGCACCAGGAAGCCGGACGCCTGCCAGACGGCCCGGGGCGAGCCGCCGCCCCGCTTCCACGCCAGCACCGCGGCGAGCACGTACAGCATCGACGCCCCGTACATCACCCGGGCTCCGACGTCGTGCAGCACCTCCCCGTAGGACGAGGTCAACAGCAGTCCCGCGGAGACCGCCTGGAGGAAGACGGTCACGGTCTGCACGGCGATCGAGACCTGGAGGAACGAGGGCCTGCGCCGTGCGTGCGCCGTCAGCTGGGTCGCCATCTCGAAGTCCCCTTGTCCGCCCTCGGGCAGTAGATCGATAAGGTCTCACCAGTCCGACGACGCGGGCCTGCGAAAGGTAAGGCGAGGGGGCGACCGGGAACATGGGCAGGGGCGGGGCCGGCGTGGACGGTACGGTCGGCGAGCGAGGCCGACTGATCAATGTCGCCTACCGGTTGCTCGGTTCGTTGACCGAGGCCGAGGACGCCGTGCAGGACGCCTACGCGCGCTGGTACGCGCTGCCGCACGGCCGGCGGGAGGAGATCCGTTCCCCCGGCGCCTGGTTGACGACGGTGACCAGCCGCATCTGCCTGGACCTGCTCGGCTCGGCGCGGGCCCGCCGGGAACGCTACGTCGGCGCCTGGCTGCCCGAGCCGCTGCCCGACGGCACCGCCGGGTCGGGCCGTGCGGGCGCCGCCGCCCCCACCGGCCCCGAGGACCCCGCCGACCGGATCGTCCTGGACGAGTCGGTGACCATGGCGTTCCTCGTCGTCCTGGAGTCGATGACGCCCGCCGAGCGGGTGGCGTTCGTCCTGCACGACGTCTTCCGGTACCCGTTCGCCGAGATCGCCGACGTCCTCGACCGGACCCCCGCGGCCTGCAAACAGCTGGCGGCCTCCGCCCGACGACGGGCGGGCGCGGCGCGCGCTCCGGTGCCGGCGGCCGACCGGGCCGCTGTGGTGAGGCACGTCAAGGAGGCGTGGCAGGCCAAGGACATCGCGGCCCTCGTCGGCCTCCTCGACCCGGCCGCCGTGATGACCGCCGACGGCGGCGGCATGGTCGGCACCGTGCTGCGCCCGGTCGAAGGCGGGGCGCGCATCGCCGCCTACATGGTGGCCATCGCCGACCGGGCACCGGGGCTCGAACTCCTGGAGCGGTCGGTCAACGGAGTGCCGGGCCTGGTCGCCCGGCGGGCCGGCGTCGTGGTGACCGTGGCCGCGTTCGACGTCCGTGACGGGCGGGTCGACCGCATCTGGGCGGTCCGCAACCCGGAGAAGCTGCGGCCCTGGGGACGGGACTGAGCCCCCACGCGGCAGGGGTCCGTGCGGGGCGACCGACCCCGCACGGACCCCTGCCGAGCCCGGGAACCGTCAGAGGAGAGGGTCCTCCCGCCGCGGAGTGCTGCACAGTGCCCAGATCACGAAGACGCCGATGGCGATGCTGATCAGCGCCCACAACGGCTGGTAGGGCAGCCAGATGAAGTTGAGGACGATGCTCAGCGCGGCCAGCCCGACGCCCACTGCACGGGCCCAGTCGGTGCCCTTGAGGATGCCGTAGCCCACCACCGCCACGAGCACGCCGAGGACGATGTGGATCCAGCCCCAGGTGGTCAGGCTGAACTCGAACACGTAGTCGCCGACGCGGGCGTACACATCGTCCTCGGCGACCGCCGCGATGCCGTTCAGGACCGCCAGCACACCGGAGACCAGCATCAGGACCCCGGCGAAGACGGTCCCTCCGGTGACCCAGTCGGCACCGGAGGACTTCCGGTGCTGCGGGGGCGTCCCACCGGTCCCCGGGGTGCCCGCCGGCGGTGGTGTGGTGCTGCTCATGGGGTTCTCCCCTCGAAGCGCGGCCCTCGGTGCTGAGCGGTGGTCCCCGACCGGGGGACCACCGAGGACCCGGTGCCCCGAGCGTGTGACGTCCGGCCGCCGGTGGCGAACGGAATACCGCCGAACGGGTGAAAGGCCGGCCGGGTCGCCGCGCACAGGAGTAAGAGCCCGCCAACGGGGTAACGGGCGCCAGCGGGGTAACGGGCGCCAGCCCCGTGACGGGCACCAGTCCCGTGACGCACGGAGAGCGACCGTCCGGGGGCAGTGGCTGCCTACCCGGTGGGCTCCCCGCCCCGCAGCGCCTCCAGGATGCGTTCCGCGGCCAGCGTCGCGGTCAGCTCCCCACGGCGCACCTCCTGCTCCAGGCCCGGCGCCAGCGCCCGTACCGCGGGGTCGGTGCGCAACCTCCCCAACACCTCGTCGTGGACCATCGACCAGGTCCAGTCGACCTGCTGGTCCCGACGCTTGGCGGCCAGCGCACCCGTGGAGTCGAGCAGCGCGCGGTGCGCCTCCACCCGCTCCCACACGGTGTCCAGACCGGTGCCCTCCCGGGCGCTGCAACTCAGCACCGGGGCGGACCACGCCGCGTCCGGCGACTGCAACAGCCGCAGTGCACCCGCAAGTTCACGGGCCGCGGCCCGTGCGTCCCGCTCGTGCGGGCCGTCCGCCTTGTTCACGGCGATCACGTCCGCCAGCTCCAGGACGCCCTTCTTGATGCCCTGCAACTGGTCCCCGGTCCGCGCCAGCGACAACAGCAGGAACGTGTCCACCATGTTCGCGACGGCCGTCTCCGACTGCCCCACGCCCACCGTCTCCACCAACACCACGTCGTACCCGGCGGCCTCCATCACCACGATGGACTCCCGGGTGGCCTTGGCCACCCCGCCGAGCGTGCCCGCGGTGGGGGAGGGGCGCACGAACGCCGCCGGGTCCACCGACAGCCGCTCCATCCGCGTCTTGTCCCCGAGGATCGAGCCGCCCGTCCGGGTGGACGAAGGGTCGACCGCGAGCACCGCGACCCGGTGCCCCAGCCCCGTCAGCATCGTCCCCAGCGCATCGATGAACGTCGACTTGCCGACGCCCGGGACCCCGCTGATGCCGACCCGCCGCGCCCGCCCCGCGTACGGCAGCAGAGCGGTCAGCAACTCCTGGGCGCGTGCACGGTGGTCGGCCCGGGTCGACTCCACCAGCGTGATCGCCCGCGCCACGGACGCCCGCCGGCCCTCGCGCACGCCCCGTACGTAGTCGTCGAGATCGATCGTCCTCACCATGGACTACCGACTCACCGCTTCCCCGGACCCGTGCCCGAGCTGCTGCGACAGCCGGTCCACCAGGTCGTAGGCCGCGTCCGGGATGACCGTGCCGGGCGGGAACACCGCCGTGGCACCCGCCTCGTGGAGCGCCGGGACGTCCTGCGGCGGGATCACCCCACCGACCACGATCATGATGTCCTCGCGGCCCTCGCGCGCCAGCTCCTCCCGCAGCGCCGGAACGAGCGTGAGGTGTCCCGCGGCCAGCGACGACACCCCGACGATGTGCACGTCCGCCTCGACGGCCTGTCGGGCGACCTCCGCCGGGGTCTGGAACAGCGGGCCCACGTCGACGTCGAAACCGAGGTCCGCGAACGCCGTCGCGATCACCTTCTGCCCCCGGTCGTGCCCGTCCTGGCCCATCTTGGCGACCAGGATGCGCGGCCGGCGCCCCTCGGCCTCCTCGAAGGAGCCCACCAGGGCCCGGGTGCGCTCCACGGACGGCGACTTGCCTGCTTCGGTGCGGTACACACCGGAAATCGTACGGATCTGACCCGCGTGCCGCCCGTACACCTTCTCCAACGCGTCCGAGATCTCCCCGACCGTCGCCTTCGCCCGGGCCGCGTCCACCGCCAGGGCCAGCAGATTGCCCTCCAGGTCCGGGCCGGGGGTCCGTCCGGCGGCGTGGGTGAGGGCGCGCAGCGCGTCCTGGCACACCGTCTCGTCCCGCTCCGCGCGCAGCCGCCGCAACTGGTCGATCTGCCGTTGCCGCACCGAGGAGTTGTCGACCTTCAACACCTCGATCTGCTCGTCGGTCTCCACCCGGTACTTGTTGACGCCGATCACCGGCTGCCGCCCCGAGTCGATCCGCGCCTGGGTGCGGGCCGCCGCCTCCTCGACCCGCAGCTTCGGGATGCCCGCGTCGATGGCCTGGGCCATGCCGCCCGCCGCCTCGACCTCCTGGATGTGCGCCCAGGTCCGACGCGCCAGGTCGTACGTCAACTTCTCCACGTACGCACTGCCGCCCCACGGGTCGATGACCCGGGTCGTGCCCGACTCCTGCTGGATCAGCAACTGCGTGTTGCGGGCGATCCGCGCGGAGAAGTCCGTCGGCAGCGCCAACGCCTCGTCCAGCGCGTTGGTGTGCAGCGACTGGGTGTGCCCCTGGGTCGCCGCCATCGCCTCCACACAGGTGCGCGTCACGTTGTTGAACACGTCCTGCGCGGTCAGCGACCAGCCCGAGGTCTGCGAATGGGTGCGCAGCGACAGCGACTTGGGGTTCTCGGGGCCGAACTCCCGCACCAGTCGGGCCCACAGCAGCCGGGCCGCCCGCAGCTTGGCGATCTCCATGAAGAAGTTCATGCCGATCGCCCAGAAGAACGACAACCGGGGCGCGAACGCGTCCACGTCCAGGCCCGCCCCGCGGCCCGCCCGCAGGTACTCGACCCCGTCCGCCAGGGTGTACGCCAACTCCAGGTCGGCCGTCGCTCCGGCCTCCTGTATGTGGTAACCGGAGATGGAGATCGAGTTGTAGCGGGGCATCCGCCGCGAGGTGAACGCGAAGATGTCGGAGATGATCCGCATCGACGGCTTCGGCGGGTAGATGTACGTGTTGCGGACCATGAACTCCTTGAGGATGTCGTTCTGAATGGTCCCGGCCAGCTTCTCGGGCGGTACGCCCTGCTCCTCGGCGGCCACGATGTACAGCGCCAGCACCGGCAGCACCGCGCCGTTCATCGTCATCGACACGGTCATCCGGTCCAACGGGATGCCGTCGAACAACTGCCGCATGTCGTAGATCGAGTCGATGGCGACCCCGGCCATCCCCACGTCACCCGTGACCCGGGGGTGGTCGCTGTCGTACCCCCGGTGCGTCGGCAGGTCGAACGCGACCGACAGGCCCTTCTGCCCGGCGGCGAGATTGCGCCGGTAGAACGCGTTGGACTCCTCCGCCGTCGAGAACCCCGCGTACTGCCGGATCGTCCACGGCTGGTTGACGTACATCGTCGGGTACGGGCCCCGCAGGTACGGGGCGACGCCCGGGTAGGTGCCCAGGAAGTCGAGGCCCTCCAGGTCCCGCCCGGTGTACAGCGGCTGCACCGGGATGCCCTCCGGCGTCTCCCACCGCAGGTCGCCCTCGTCCTTGCCGGTGGACTCCTTCACCGCCGTCCGCCACTGCTCCTCGGAGCCCGTGCCGGGCCCGCCGGTCAGGTCGATGCCGGTGAAGTCGGGGATCGTCATCACGACACTCCCAGGAAGTCGAGGACGGAGGTCAAGGTGGCCACCGCGTCACAGCCGGCGAAGACGTGACCGTCCACGCCCGGGTGCCCGCCCGGGCGACCCGCGAGGAGCACCCGCCCGGCCCCCGCGCTCCGGAGGGCGGCGGCCACCGCCGGCGCCTCCTCCTCGTAACGCGCGTCACTGGAACACAGACAGGCGAGCGAGGCCCCGCTCGCGGCGAACGCGGCGGCGACCGACTCCGCGTCCACCGTCACCGGGTCGTGCACCGGCTCGATCCCGCCGGCCTGGAAGAGGTTCGCCGCGAAGGTGACCCGCGCGGTGTGCGCGGCGGCCGGACCCAGCGCCGCGAGGAACACCCTCGGTCGGGCGCCCGTCGCCGCCAGGTGCGCGTCCGAACGGGCCCGCAGCACCTCGTACGCCTCGTCCCTGCGCACCCGGGGCAGCCCCCCGGACAGCGGCGCGGGATGTGCCTGTCGCTCCACCGTCCGCTCCGCCAACAGCGGGAACTCGCTCACGCCCGTCACCGGCTCCCGCCGGGTGGCGAGCCGCTGGGAGCGCACCGCCCAGGTCCCGGCCAACCGCTCGGCGACGAACCCGGACCGCAGCGCGGCGCCCAGCCCACCCGCACGCTCCACCGTCCGGAAGAACTCCCAGCCCAGATGGGCGAGTTCATCGGTCAACCGCTCCACGTACCAGGAGCCGCCCGCCGGGTCGATCACCCGCGCCAGATGCGACTCCTCCAGCAGGATCGTCGACGTGTTCCGGGCGATGCGCCGTGCGAACGCGTCCGGCAGCCCGATCGCCTCGTCGAACGGCGACACCGTCACGGCGTCCGCCCCGCCGGCCCCGGCCCCCAGACAGGCGAGCGTCGTCCGCAGCATGTTCACCCACGGGTCGCGCCGGGTCATCATCACCGACGACGTCACCGCGTGCTGCCGCTGCGCTCCGGCGGCGCCCGGCACGCCCGACACCTCGGCGACCCGGGCCCACAGGCGCCGCGCCGCTCGGAACTTGGCGATCGTCAGGAACTGGTCGGCGCTCGCCGCGTACCGGAACTCCAGTTGCCCGCACGCCTGTTCCGCGGTCAGCCCCGCATCCGTGAGCAGCCGCAGGTACGCGACCCCGGTCGCCAGCGAGAGGCCCAGCTCCTCGGCGGCCGAGCCACCGGCCTCGTGGTACGGCAGCGCGTCGACGGTCAGGGCCCGCACGCCCGGCCAGTGCGCGACCGCGGCCCGGGCCAGCTCGACCGCATCGCCGGTGGCGACCTCCCGACCGGTACGGGCCTCGTGCCCCAGCGGATCCGCGCCCAACACCGCCCGGGCCTCGGTGGGCCGCACCCCGCGCTCGCCGTACAGCTCCCACAGCGCCCGACCGGCCGCCCCGTACGCGTCACCGGCGTCGAGGACGATCGGCGCGAGGTCCAGGTACACCCCGTGCAGCGCCCGCCCGAGGCCGTCCACGGGGATGCCGCCCCGGCCCACGGCGAGCCACAGCGAGGTCACCCCGTTCTCCAGGTCGGCGAGCACCGCCTCGTTGACCCGTACCGGGTCGCTCCCGGCGTGCCGCTGCCGCACGTCCCATCCGCCGGGTGCCACGCCCTCGGCGCGCCCGCCCCGCACGAAGGGCGCGAAGCCGGGGAACCCGGTGTCGGCCACCGCGTCCCTCGGGGTGTAGAGGGGCCGGGTCGTGAGCCCGTTCTCCAACGTCGTGGACAGTGCTTTCTCAGCGTCGTCGCCCGAGGCTTCCTTGCCCGACTTGCGCAGTACGCCCTCCACGAGGCGTTGCCACTGCTCATGGGTCGCGTCAGGGAACTCGGCGGCCAGCGAAAGCCCGTCGTCAGGCAGGACCGTCATGCCCAGATGCTAGGGCCTCACGCTAAAGGCACGCAGCGGCACGGGTTGTGATGTTTTCCTCAGGAAGATGGTGTATCTGGGTGTATTTGTCCCCTGGGAGGGTGAAGGGTGCTCCTGCCCCGTCGCCGCCCGACGGGACGCGTCAGACGGCCCTCGCGGTGACGAGGAGGGTACCGATGTGGCCGGGTTCCGGAGCGTCGAGCACCCGGGCGTGCACGTCCCCGAACCCGGCGTCGCGGAGGAAGCACTCCCAGGTCCCGGGGGTGTAGCTGTAGCGGTACGTGAACATGGCGGGCCCCGCGAAACCGCCCTTGTACATGCCCTGGGGTCCGTAGGCGCCGGGGATCGCGGGCGGTTGGGAGAAGGCGAAGGTGCCGCCCGGGTTGAGGGCGCCCACGACGAGAGGGAAGAGCCGTTCGGGGTCGGTGAACCAGGCGGCCCCGAAGATCGAGTACACCGCGTCGTAGGTGCGCCGCTCGCCGGCCAGGTGGGCGAGGACCTCGGCGCAGACGAACTCGGCGCCCGAGTGCCGGTACCGCTCGCCGCACCGGGCCACGGCGACCGGCGACAGGTCCACCCCGGTCGCCCGCACTCCGCGCCCGGCGAGGTGGGCCACGGCCCGACCCGTGCCCGAGCCGATCTCCAGTGCGGTGCTCGGGGCGCCGAGGAGCTCCGGGCCGGGGTCGGCGGGGTGCTCCCGGTACTGCGTCCACCGGAACACCGGTTCGTCGTGGGACGGGTCCTTCCATGCCCGCTCGGCAAAGGCGTCCCACAGGGCGCGCTCGTGCGCATAGTTGTGCGGTGCGGTCATGGAGTGGTCCTCCGGGAAACGGGGTCGGGGCTCCACCGCGGTACCGGTGGAGCCCCACCCCTCGGGGCGGTTCGATGGGCTGGTGGCGGCGGTCGGGCTGCTGCCAGTCACTCAATGGGAGTCGGGCACCTTGTCGTCGCAGGGCGAGCAGTCGGCGCCGTCGACGTTCCACAGCTCCTCGTCCACGGCGAAGCCGTTGGCGCGGAGGAAGTCGGCGGTGCGGAGAACGAGACCGTCCCGACGGCGGGTGATGAGCGGAGCGTGGTGCTTGAACTCGGATCCGTTGTGGAGCGCGAAGAACGCGAACAACACGGGGGTGTCGAGATAGAGCTGGTGGACGCCGATGTCCACGATCTTGCCGACGCCGAGGTGCACGTCCGGGCGTTCGATCGCGGTGATGGTGTAGGCGATGGCGTTCTCCATGATCCGCTCGGCCATGTCACGCGTCATGACGTTGTCGCGCAGCAGTAGTTTCACCTCGCGGTCGAACAACTCCTCGCCCTCGGCCATACCCTCGAAGACGTTGTAGGTCTTCTCCGTCACGTACGGACGGCAGGCGTTGAGCA
Organism: Streptomyces sp. NPDC059816; assembly: GCF_042732055.1. Lineage (NCBI taxonomy): Bacteria > Bacillati > Actinomycetota > Actinomycetes > Kitasatosporales > Streptomycetaceae > Streptomyces > Streptomyces sp. NPDC059816. The sequence goes on along the minus strand of NZ_JBHWIQ010000002.1, from coordinate 380,898 downwards.
GCGCGCGGGGATCGCGGAACCCGGTGGCGTTCGAGGTTTCGAGCATGACGGTCATGGTGGTGCTCCTCTCGACTGGTTCGACCCGGTGCACGGATGGCTCACCGCGCCGGGAGGCTCTCCGGAGTGACCCTTGCCCGGATGCTTGCATTCAGTGAACCGGCGATCACTCTCTGCCGGTACGGTGTGCACCTCAGGAGCCCGTTCAATCCGTTCAAGATTGTTCTGAGAGGCAGAAGTTGGTGGGTGACCGGACACCGAACGCCGAGCTGGCGGCAGTTATCGCCGAGGCAGAAGTCACGTACTACGCACTGGCCCGGGAGATTCGCCTCGTGGCGGCTGAGGCCGGCGAAACGCTGGGCACCGCACCTTCGGCGATCGCCTACTGGGTCGCCGGTGGGAACCCGTCCGGTCAGACCCGTGCATATCTCGCCGAGGCTCTTTCGAGAAGGATCAAGCGGAAGGTGACGGTTGCTGAGATCGGTTTGTGCGGCGCAGACGTAAGGGAGGTGATGAGCAGCGATCCGCTGGCCGCCGCCGTCGACCTCGGGAGAGCCGTGGTGCTCCGTCGCAGGGAAGTCCTCAACGCGGCCTTCGCCACGGCCGCGGTCAGTCTCCCCCTGGTCTACGACCACGAGGTCGTCACCGCCAATCTCAAAGCCGCCGTGAGCGGGGGCGCCGTCGGGACTGAAGCGGTCGCAGTCGTCCGCCAGCTCACCGAGACCTTCAGGAGCGTGGACGAAAGGATGGGCGGCGGGCACGGCCTGACCACGGTGACCGCGTACCTCACCGACACCGTGGTCCCCATGCTGGAGTCACGGTTCCCGTCCGACTCGGTACGCCGGGACGCGTTCGGTGCGGCTGCACAACTGGCCTGCCTGGTCGGTTGGAAACACCACGACCTCGGTCGTGAAGGTGCTGCACAGCAGTACTACCTGCTCGGCTATCAGCTGGCTTGCGAATCCGACTCGAACGGGCACAGCGCGTGGATGATGCGCGCCCTGACACACCAAGCGCTCGACCTTCACCACTTGGACTTCTGTGTGGAACTGTCCGAGGAGGCGCTGCGGCGCGCGTCGGGGAAGGTCGACCGGCAGACCGAAGCCCTCCTCCTGGTCACCTGCTCCAGGGCGTACGGAACCATCGGGGAGGGCCGCAAGGCTGCTCGCACACTGATGGCGGCCGAGGACGCACTGACAGATACGGGGGACCCGGTGCCTTCGTACGCTGCTGCTTCCGGACCCGTCGCCTCCACCGTTGCCTCACACACGGGCAAGACCCTGACCGCGATGAAGGACTACGTGGCGGCCGAACGGCAATACCGCAGGGCGCTCGCGGGCCGTACTCCAGATACGTACCAGCGCGTTCATGGCCTGACCATGGTCAACCTCGGGAAGTCGGTCGCTGCCCAGCACCGCTACGAGGAGGCCGTGAGCTTGTGGAACCGATCACTCGGCTTCATGGACGGTGTGATCTCCGACCGGAACCGACAGCAAATCAAGTCCATCCGTACCGTTGCAGTGGCCTACCGAAAGCGCGGAGTGTCCGGCGCTGCCGCCTTGGACCAGCGCGCCAGTGAACTGCTGCGGTCCCGGGCATGACCGGCCTCGGAGCAGGTGTGCCCACCGTGGGCGTCGTCGTACTGACCCTGGGCGACCGGGACGCAGAACTCCGCTCGCTCATTGAGTCGATCGTTGCCCAGGAAGGCGAAGCCGCCACCGTTGTGGTGTTGGGCCAAGAGGTTGGGGCGCCCGGCGTCCCGGATGCTGTGGCGACCGTCGAACTGTCGGAGAACCTGGGCATCCCCGGTGGTAGGAACGCCGGCGTGCAGTGGCTTCGTGAACACGGCGGAGTCGACGTGGCGGTGTTCCTGGACGACGACGGCTGGTTGCCCCGGACGGACACGATGCGGTTGGTGCGCGCCGCTTTCGCCGAGAATCCGAGGCTGGGTGTCGTGAGCTTCCGGATCGTGGACGAGGAGGGATTCACCCAGCGCCGTCACGTGCCCCGCCTCGGCGGTGCCGACCCGGCGCGATCGGGACCGGTCACCACGTTCCTGGGCGGTGCCCATGCCATCCGCATGAGCCTGATCGACCGGGTGGGTGAGTTCCCCACTGCGTTCTTCTACGCACACGAGGAGACTGACTTCGCGTGGCGGGTCCTGGACGCTGGGTGGGAGATCCACTACCGGGCCGACCTGTTGCTGCGTCATCCCCGCACCGAGGCGTCCCGTCACGCTGTCTACTACCGCAACACCGGCCGTAACCGCGTGTGGCTGGCCAAGCGCCATCTGCCCGCCGTTCTGGTGCCGGTCTACCTTGCCTCGTGGGCCGCCTACACGTTGGTCCAGCGGCCCCCGTTGCACGGGCTGAGGTCCTGGTGGTCCGGGTTCTTCGAGGGGGTCCGGGTCCCGTGCCCACCGCGGCGCCCGATCCGCTGGCGGACGGTCTGGCGGATGACGCGGCTGGGCCGGCCCCCGGTGATCTGAACCGTCGGGTCCCGCACGACCCGGACGACGAAGCCCCCGCCGGCCGGCTCGGGAGCAGGGGCGGGGGCGTCATCGCGATCTGGGCGTACATCTCTGCGGGGGCGGAATCCGCCTGTGCGAAACCTGCGGTGGCGAATCGTGGCAAGTCCGATGAGGAACAAGTCAGGAGGGGATGACGGTGACCATTTCCGTGCCGTGGCAGGAGCGTCTGTCCACCGGTACCGAGTCGATCCAGGGCGAGGTGGTCCGGCTGTATCAGGAGACGCGCGAGGGCGTGGCGTACGTTCCCACCATGATCTGGGGGACACTCCAGACGGAGGCGTACGCCACCGTGATCCTGGGGCAGGTGGTCGAGTTCCTGGGGATCCCGAACGACGTGCCCGCGGGAGTCGCCAAACGCATGCAGCGACAGCAGATGCTGTACGACGGCGAGCACCACTACGACGTCGTCCTCGGGGAACAGGCCCTTTACACGAACATTGGCGGGCCCGAGGTGATGCGCGAGCAGACCGACCGGATCCTCCGGGAGATCCACCTGCCCTCTCTCACGCTCGGCATCGTTCCCGCCTCCGCACGTGTGAACATGCATCCTGTCGACGCCTTCGGCATGTACGGCGAAGAGGTCCATGTCGAGCTGGTTTCCTCGGGCGTGACCATCACCGAACCGGACGAGGTGGCCCTCTACCGCAAGGCGTTCGACAGGATGCGTGAGGCGGCCCTGCACGGCGACGCAGCCAAGGAACTCCTGGAGAAAGCGGTCTCCTTCTGGACGGACGCCCCACGAGGCTGACCCACACGGCCGAGGGCCGCCACCTCCAAAGGGGAGGTGGCGGCCCTCGGCTTCCAACTACCGGTAAACCCGGCCCGCCGCCTAGAGGTCGAAGTACAGCTCGAACTCGTGCGGGTGCGGGCGGAGCTGGATCGGCGCGATCTCGTGCGTGCGCTTGTAGTCGATCCAGGTCTCGATCAGGTCGGAGGTGAAGACCCCGCCGGCCTGGAGGTACTCGTTGTCGTTCTCCAGGGCTTCGAGGACGGCCGGGAGGGACGTCGGGACCTGGGCCACGCCCGCGTGCTCCTCGGGGGCGAGCTCGTACAGGTCCTTGTCGATCGGCTCGGCAGGCTCGATCTTGTTCTTGACGCCGTCGAGACCCGCGAGCAGCAGCGCCGAGAAGGCGAGGTACGGGTTCGAGGACGGGTCCGGCGCACGGAACTCGACGCGCTTGGCCTTCGGGTTCGAGCCGGTGATCGGGATGCGCATCGCGGCGGAGCGGTTGCGCTGCGAGTACACCAGGTTGATCGGCGCCTCGAAGCCGGGCACCAGGCGGTGGTACGAGTTCACCGTCGGGTTGGTGAACGCCAGCAGCGACGGGGCGTGCTTGAGGATGCCGCCGATGTAGTAGCGGGCCATGTCGGACAGGCCCGCGTAGCCCTGCTCGTCGTAGAAGAGGGGCTCGCCGCCGGCCCACAGGGACTGGTGGACGTGCATGCCCGAACCGTTGTCACCGAAGATCGGCTTCGGCATGAAGGTCGCGGTCTTGCCGTTGCGCCAGGCGACGTTCTTCACGATGTACTTGAAGAGCATCAGGTCGTCGGCCGCGGCCAGCAGCGTGTTGAACTTGTAGTTGATCTCGGCCTGACCGGCCGTGCCCACCTCGTGGTGCTGGCGCTCGACCTGGAGACCCTGCCGGTCCAGCTCCAGGGAGATCTCGGCGCGCAGGTCGGCGAAGTGGTCGACCGGCGGGGCCGGGAAGTAACCGCCCTTGTAACGGACCTTGTACCCGCGGTTGTTCTCGACCGCACCGGTGTTCCAGGCGCCGGCCTCGGAGTCGATGTGGTAGAAGCCCTCGTTCGCGGAGGTGCTGAAGCGCACCGAGTCGAAGACGTAGAACTCGGCCTCGGGACCGAAGAACGCGGTGTCCGCGATGCCGGTCGAGGCGAGGTACGCCTCCGCCTTCTTCGCGATGTTGCGCGGGTCACGGCTGTACTGCTCGCCGGTGATCGGGTCGTGGATGAAGAAGTTGATGTTGACCGTCTTGTCACGGCGGAACGGGTCGACCCGCGCCGTCGACAGGTCGGCACGCAGTGCCATGTCGGACTCGTGGATCGCCTGGAAGCCACGGATCGACGAACCGTCGAACGCCAGCTCCTCGTCCGGGTCGAACGCCGCGGCCGGAATCGTGAAGTGCTGCATCACTCCCGGCAGGTCGCAGAAGCGTACGTCGATGAACTTGACGTCATTGTCGGCAATGTACTTCTTGGCCTCGTCGGCGTTGCGGAACATCCAACTCCTCCTACTCCCGACCCGGGAGGGGCGGGGTTGCAACTCGTTCGTGCGCCAGTGCGGTGGCGCACGCTCGCCCCGACCTTAGGGACGGGGGATTTCCCGAGCGTGACCCATTTGTTTCGCCGAAGTTAACCGGGGTCGGTGCGGCGCCGCGCCCCGCCTGCCCCGTCCGGTCCGGCCTGCCCCGTCCGTACCGGGCCGCGCGACCCCCGCGTCAACCCGGCGCCGCCGGGTCGCACCCCCGGCGCGGGGCCGGCCGTCCACCCGGTTACCGTGGACGGGTGGACAAGAGGCAAGCAATCGGATCGTGGCTCTCCGGCCCCCGCGAGGCCGCGGAGAACGAGGGCGTCGACTTCGGCTACCGGGGTCAGCAACTGGGCCTGCCCGAGACGGGGCCCGGCTCGATCGCCCGCCCCGGTCGCCGGCTGGGCGCCCTCCTCGTCGACTGGGGGCTGTGCGTGCTGATCGCATACGGCCTGCTCACCGAGGGCTATAACCAGGCCACCGGCAACTGGGCCCTGCTCCTCTTCTTCGTGATGAGCGTGCTCACCGTGGGAACGGTCGGTTCCACCCCCGGCAAGCGGATCTTCGGGCTGCGGGTGATCTCCGCGGACGGTGGACACATCCGTCCGCTGCGGGCGCTGACGCGCGGCGCGCTGCTGTGCCTGGGCGTTCCGGCCCTCGTCTGGGACCGTGACGGCCGCGGCCTCCACGACCAGCTGGCCCGGACCATCGAGGTCCGCATCTGATCGTCGGTGGCCGGTGCGCGGCGTACGCCCCTCGTGCGACGTGACCACAGGGTCGGTACCGTCCCGGGAAGTGCGGACGGTACCGACCCTGTGAACCCGCCGAGGTCACTCCGGTTGCCGGCGGGCCCTTCGCACTTCGCGGGCGAACGCCCAGGCGTCCGCCACCGGACCCACGTGCCCCAGCTTGTCGGGGTTGAGCACCGAGCGGACCGCCTGGACCTGCCCGTCGAGCACGTCGAGCGCCAGCGTCTGGAGCACCCGCCCGTCCCGATCGCGGACGATCCCGCCCGGCAGGCCGTTGACCTCGTGCGGTTCCAGCGTGACGTCGATCCGGACCATCTGGCGGAAGAACGAGACGAGCAGCCGCGCCACGTTGTCGGCTCCGTGGACGCCCCGGCCCTGTGGGGCCTTGCCGCCACCGTCCCCGATCAGGTGCACGTCGGCGGCGAGCAGGTCCCGCAGTTCGTCCACGTCACCGTTGCGCAGGGCGTCGAAGAACCGCTCGGCCAACTCCCGCCGCTCCTGCCGGTCCGCGGCGAAGCGGGGCCGCCCGGCCTCCATGTGCCGCCGGGCCCGCACCAGCAGCTGTCGGCAAGCCGCCTGGGACCGCCCGACCGCCGTGGCGACCTCGTCGAAGCCGAAGCCGAACACCTCCCGCAGCACGAACACCGCCCGCTCCAACGGGCTGAGCCGCTCCAGCAGCAGGAGCGCCGCCATCGACACCGAGTCGGCCAGCTCCGTCGACCGGGCCGGGTCCTGGTAGGGATCGCTGAGCAGCGGCTCCGGGAACCACGGACCCACGTACGCCTCGCGCCGCACCCGGGCGGAACGCAGCACGTCGACGGAGAGCCGTGTCACCGTGGCCGACAGGAACGCCTTGGTCGAGGCGGGCCTGGTGGTCGAGCCGTCGAAGCGGAGCCAGGTCTCCTGCACCGCGTCCTCGGCCTCACCGACACTGCTCAGGATGCGGTAGGCGATCGAGAACAGCAGCGGACGCAGTTCCTCGAACTCCTCGACCTTGCTCACGACCGTGTCCCCTCCGCCGGACGCCCGTCCCGTCCGGCCGGACGCCCCCTGTGTCGCCCGGCCGGACGCCTCCCGTTCCGCCCGGCCGGACGTCCGGCGCGGGACCTCCGGGCCGGTACCCCTCAGTGGAACTGCCCGACCTTGTAGTCGCCGGCCGGCTGCTGCCCGATGGCGTTCAGCCGGTTCGCCAGGTTCATGAACGAGATCAAGAACACCAGGGCGGTCAGCTGATCCTCGTCGTAGTGTTCGGCGGCCTTCGCCCACACCTCGTCGCTGACCGCACCGGCCGCGTCCGCGATCCGGGTGCCCTCCTCCGCCACCTCCAGCGCGGCCCGCTCCGCCTCGGTGAAGACGGTGGCCTCCCGCCACGCCGCCACCAGGTGCAGTCGCACCTGGGTCTCGCCGGCGGCGGCGGCCTCCTTGGTGTGCATGTCGATGCAGACGGCGCAGCCGTTGATCTGGCTCACGCGCAGCGACACCAGTTCCTGCGTCACGGCGGGAAGCGTCGACTTCTTGATGACCTTGCCGGCCGTCATGACGTGCTTGAAGACCTCGCTGGCGATCGGGCTCGCGAAATAGTTCAGTCGTGCGTCCACGGGATGCTCCTCGGTCGTCGTTCGTGGTTACACCCCCGAGACGAGATGGCGCACCCCCCTGTGACACGGCCCCGTGTGACCTGCGTCTCCCCATGTCGTGCGCCAGCAGAACGGGCGGCGCACCCGAGGCGGGAACCGGAACACGCGAAGGGCGCCGGAACCAGGTGGGTTCCGGCGCCCTTCAGAGGCAGGGAGGGTCGGGCTAACGCATCTTGGGCCCGCCCTTGGGCATCCGCATGCCCTTCGGCATGGGCCCCTTCGGCAGGGGCATGTTGCTCATCAGGTCGCCCAGTGCGCGCAGCCGGTCGTTGGTCGCGGTGACCTGCGGGCCGGTGAGCACCCGCGGGTACTTCAGCATCGTCGTGCGGACCTTCTTCAGCGGGACCTGCTCCTCGCCGGTGCCCACGATCAGGTCGTGCACGGGAACGTCCGCGACGATGCGGGCCATCTTCTTCTTCTCCGCGGCCAGCAGGCTCTTGACCCGGTTCGGGTTGCCCTCGGCCACCAGCACGATGCCCGCCTTGCCGACGGCGCGGTGCACGACGTCCTGGCTGCGGTTCATCGCAACGGCGGGCGTGGTGGTCCAGCCGCGGCCGATGTTGTCGAGGACGGCCGCGGCGGCGCCGGGCTGGCCCTCCATCTGGCCGAACGCGGCCCGTTCGGCACGGCGCCCGAAGACGATCGCCGTCGCGAGGAACGCGAGCAGCAGTCCGAGGATGCCCAGGTAGATGGGATGCCCGATCCAGAAACCGAACGCGAGGAAGACACCGAGGGTGCCGATTCCGACCGCCGCGAGCACGAGACCGATCTTGGAGTCGGCCCTGCGGGTCATCTTGTACGTGAGGGCGATCTGCTTGAGACGCCCGGTGTTCGCAGCGTTCGCTGCGGGTTCCTTCCTCGCCATGCTGTGAGTCTACGTGCCCCGCGGGCCGGCTACGACGTCCGGGCGCCCCGTGATTCCGGTTGCGTGCGCGGGGGCGGCGCTCCCGCCGGCTTCAGGAGGTGCGGGCGGTGCCCGGGGACCGCTCCATCGCGCGCTGCGCCTCGGTCCGGTCCTCGGCCCGACGGCGGTCCTCCAGGACGGACGTCCACGCGTTGCGGCGGGCCGTGCGCTGGCCGCGGCCGATGAGGAGCGTCTCGACGGCGCGCAGGGCACCGGTGATCGACGGGATCGTGGCGGGCGCGGTCTGCATGGTGGTACCCCTCGGAGCGCGGCGGGTGGTGTGGGCCCGGCAGTCGCGCGGCGGTGGGGCGCCTCACGGCTGTGCGGCGCCGGTCCGCCTGCCTGAGCCGTACGGACCGCACGGCTCGTACGACGTCGTACGCGGAGGGAACCGGTGTCACGGAAACCAGGGTCTGTGAGTGGTGTTACCAGTGCGTGACCTGCTGGTCAAACGCACATGAAGCCCCGGGGCAGTGGACCGGGGCGCCGGTCGCACCCCGGGGCGGGCCGTCAGCTGCGGGGACCCGCCTCCCCGGCGCTACCAGCCGGTAGGGAGCTGTGCGGAGACTCACACGCCGGGAGCGGCGGTGAGTCCCGCGCGGGAGTGCGTCAGACCGCCTGGACCGCGATGTACGCGCCCCGCTTCTCCACCGCCATCTGGTACAGCCGTCCGGCCCGGTACGAGGAACGGACCAGCGGACCGGACATCACACCGGAGTAGCCGATCTGCTCGGCCTCCTCCTTCAGCTCCACGAACTCCTGCGGCTTCACCCAGCGCTCGACGGGGTGGTGGCGCACGGTCGGCCGCAGGTACTGCGTGATGGTGATCAGTTCGCAGCCGGCCTCGTGCAGCTCGCGCAGCGCCTCGCTGATCTCCTCACGGGTCTCGCCCATGCCGAGGATGAGGTTGGACTTGGTGACGAGCCCGGCGGCGCGCGCTTCCGTGATGACCTTCAGGGACCGCTCGTAGCGGAAGCCGGGGCGGATGCGCTTGAAGATCCGGGGCACCGTCTCGACGTTGTGGGCCAGGACCTCGGGCCGGGACGAGAAGACCTCGGCGAGCGCGTCCGGCTCGGCGTTGAAGTCGGGGATCAGCAGCTCGACCTTGGTGCGGCCGTCGGCGCGCTCCGCGGTCATGCCGTGGATCTGCCGGACGGTCTCGGCGTACAGCCAGGCCCCGCCGTCTTCGAGGTCGTCCCGGGCGACGCCGGTGATCGTGGCGTAGTTCAGGTCCATCGTGACGACGGACTCGGCGACGCGGCGCGGCTCGTCACGGTCGAGCGCCTGCGGCTTGCCGGTGTCGATGTTGCAGAAGTCGCAACGCCGGGTGCACTGGTCACCGCCGATGAGGAAGGTCGCCTCGCGATCCTCCCAGCACTCGTAGATGTTGGGACAACCCGCTTCTTGGCACACCGTGTGCAGGCCCTCGCTTTTGACGAGGTTCTGCATCTTCGTGTACTCGGGACCCATCTTCGCCCGGGTCTTGATCCACTCGGGCTTGCGCTCGATGGGGGTCTGGCTGTTGCGGACCTCCAGGCGCAGCATCTTGCGTCCGTCGGGTGCGACTGCGGACACATCGGCTCCCTGTGCATTCGATTCTTGGGCGTCCACCAGAGTACGCCCGAAAGGTGTAAGGCCCCCGCGCTGGTGCCAACCTCGGACCGTAGGGGGGCATTCCCCGTTCGGGTGAGTGTGTGTAATTGGCACCCAGTGCCGCGCGGTCCTGGTGTAAAGGCCGGTGTCGGGGTCGGTGTCAGGCGGTGGTCGGGGTGGCGACGGGCCGGGCGACGTCCTCGGTCGCGGGCACCTCGCGGGGCAGCGGGGTCGCGTTCTCCCACACCTCGGCCAGGTGTCGCTCCACCAGTGGCAGGACGTCGGGCACGGTCAGCTCGCGGCCCAGTTCCCCCGCGAGCGAGGCGACCCCCGCGTCCCGGATGCCACACGGCACGATCCGGTCGAACCAGGTGTTGTCGGGGTTCACGTTGAGCGAGAAGCCGTGCATGGTGACGCCCTTGGCCACCCGGATGCCGATCGCAGCGATCTTGCGGTCCTCGCGACGCTGACCCGCGTTCGACGGGGCGTACTCGGGCCCGTTCAACCGCGCGTCGAACTCGTCGTCGGTGATCCGCGGGTCGAAGTCCAGGGAGAGCCCGCCGAGCGAAGGCCGCTGGTCGACCGGGTCGCCGAGCACCCACACGCCGCTGCGGCCCTCGATGCGCGTGGTCTCCAGACCGAGCTCCGCGCAGACCCGGATCAGGGCCTCCTCCAGCCTGCGGACGTGCGCCACCACGTCCACCGGGCGCGGCAGCTTCATGATCGGATAGCCGACCAGCTGGCCCGGGCCGTGCCAGGTGATCTTCCCGCCCCGGTCCACGTCGATCACCGGCGTCCCGTCGAGGGGCCGCTCCCGGTCCTCGGTACGCCGTCCGGCGGTGTAGACCGGCGGGTGTTCCAGGAGCAGGCAGGTGTCGGGGACCTCGTCGGCGAACCGGGCCGCGTGCACCCGCCGCTGCTCGTCCCAGGCCACCTGGTACTCCACCGCGTCCGCGCCGAATCCCAGCCGGACGAACCGCAGCTCACTCACGGCACGTGCCTCCCTAGAGCCTTCCGGAGCAGATGTCCACCTCTCCACCCCCGCCACTCTACGACCCGCCGCGCAGCGTCAGCCGTCGGGCCGATCCTCACACGATCGGATGAATGCGGGGCGAAGGCGGCGTTGCGGGTGACTTCTACCGCTACATTCGCGCCGTTCACAAGGCCATAAGGGCCGCTCAAGGTGTGGCCCGAAAGGCAGGAGACCGCACATCTGATGACGGAACGACCTCCGCAGCGCACCCCCAACCGCCAGCTAGCCGCCCTCATCGCGGAGGCAGGATTCTCCAATGCGGGGCTTGCCCGCAGGGTCGACCAGCTCGGTCTGGAGCACGGGCTCGACCTGCGGTACGACAAGACGTCCGTGACGCGCTGGCTGCGCGGACAGCAGCCGCGCGGCACCACCCCCGCCCTCATCGCCGAGGTGTTCACCCGGCGCCTCGGGCGCAGACTCACCGCCCAGGACCTGGGCCTCGACGCGTGCGCGCCGGTGTACGCCGGGCTGGAGTTCGCCGCCGGCCCGGAAGAGGCGGTGGACATCGTCAGCGGGCTGTGGCGCAAGGACTCCGGCAGCCACGCCGAACTGCGCAAGATCGCCTTCACCCCCGCCGGGCTCGTCGTCCCCAGCCGCGACTGGCTGATCGGCCGCGCCGACGACAAGGTCAGCCGCGGCGACGACCGCTCCCGGGTGGACGAGCGCGCGGCCGTCGCAGCGGGGCGGCCCGGGCCCCCCGGCGACCGCCCCGGCCGCAGCGAGCCCGCGCCCGCTCCCTCGCCCGGCGCCGGCGTGCGCATCCCCGCACAGGGCCGCGGTGCGGTGCCCCAGCAGAGACAGCGCGGTACGGAACGCGGCCCCGGCCACCGGGTCACCGGCGGTGACATCGCGGCCCTGCGTTCCGTCGCCGAACTGTTCCGCACCCTCGACAACGCGTACGGGGGCGGGCACGCCCGGCAGGCCCTGGTGCGCTACCTGGAGCACGAGGCCGAGCCGATGCTGCGCGGCGTCTACGGCGAGCAGACCGGCCGGCGACTGTTCGGCGCGGCGGCCGAGCTGACCCGGCTCGCCGGCTGGACCTCGTACGACATCGGGGCGCACGGGCTCGCCCAGCGGTACTTCGTGCAGGCGCTGCGGCTCTCCCAGGCGGCCGGCGACCGGGCGTACGGTTCGTACATCCTGGTCACCATGAGCCGCCAGGCCGTCTACCTCGGTCACGGTCGGGAGGCCGTGCAGTTGGCCCGGGTCGCCCAACAGGGCATCGGCTCCTCCGCCCCGCACGTCGTCCAGGCGCTGCTGCACGCCGCGGAGGCGCGGGGGCACGGGGTGCTCGGTGAGGTGCGGGCCTGTACGGCGTCCCTGGTCCGGGCCGAACGGGCGCTGGACGCGGCCCGGCCCGGGGACGAGCCCCCGCACTGGGCCCGGTTCTTCGACGAGGCCCAACTCGCCGACGAGTTCGGCCACTGTTACCGGGACCTCCAGCAGTACCGGGCCGCCGCGCAGCACGCGGAACGGTCGTTGCAGTTGCGGGCGCACGGGTACGCGCGCAGTCGGCTGTTCTGCCGGGTCGTGCTGGCCTGTGCGCGACTCGGGCTCGGGGAGCTGGACCAGGCGTGCGCGTTGGGCGCGGAGGCTGCGCAGCAGGCTGCGGACATGCGGTCCGTACGGGCGTTGGAGTACGTCCGGGACTTCGAGCGGCGGTTGGAGCCGTATCGGGAGACGGTCCAGGCCCGTGCGTATCGCGACAAGGTCGCGTTGATCTGACCCTGCGATGTCCCGTGCGGGTGCGCTGCGGTTCTGCGCAGTTCCCCGCGCCCCTTGATCGGGTGCGTCCACCTCCGGGTGCGCGGTTCGGTGCGGGTGCGCTGTCGCGTTGCGCAGTTCCCCGCGCCCCTGATCGGTGCGTCCACCTGCGGTGCGCTGTCCGGCGCGGGTGCGCTGCGGTTTCGCGCAGTTCCCCGCGCCCCTGATCGGGTGCGTCCGGCTGGGGGTGCGCCGTCCGGTGCGGGTGCGTTGTTGTTTTGCGCAGTTCCCCGCGCCCCTGTCGGGCGCTGCCGGTGGGCGCGCGCCCTCGGCGAGACCCGACGACCCGAAGGGGCCGCGGGTGACGACGGTGCACCCCCGCGGGGCAGCGCAGGCCAGCCAGGCCGCGCCCGAAGGGGGCGCGGGGAACGGCGCGGGTGACGACCGCGCACCCCCGCGGGGCAGCGCACGCCGGGCGGGTCGCACCCGCGCAGGGCAGCGCACCCCCAGCTGGTCGCACCGAAGGGGGCGCGGGGAACGGCGCGTGCCACCCCTGCGCACCCGCACCGACCCGCCGCCCCGCACGGGGCTACGCCGCGAACCGCTCCGAGGACCGGCTGAGCTCGGGCGCGAGATCCGTGAGAACGGCCCTCGCAGCCCGCCACCCGGACTGAATGGCCCCGGCAAACGTACTGGTCTCACGGTGGTCACCGCACACGTACAGCCCGGCCAGCACCCGAACCGGCCGCCGCAGATCGTGCGGCGCCGGCATCGCGGGCACCGCGTCCCGCACGTACCGCACGGAGAGCAGTTCCCAGCGGGCCGTCCCCGTGCCGTACAGCTGCGCCAGGTGTGCGCGGACCGTCCGGTCGTGGTCGGGCGGCGGCGGGCCGAGCACCGTCGACGCGACGAGGGACCGCCCGGCCGGCGCCCGGGTCGGATCGACCTGGCTGACGACCGCCGTGTGGGCCACCGGCCCGCGCCGTTCGGTGTCGAGGACGAGCGCGGGCTCCTCCAACGGCGGCTCGTCGACCGCGTGGTGCACCACGGTGACCCCGTGGAAGTCCGGCACCCGCAGCCCCGGCAGCAGCCGGGCGGCCGACCGGGCGTCCGTGGCGAGGAGCACCGCCCGGCAGCGGAGTTCGCCGTGCTCCTCGGTGACCACCCGGTTGGTCGACACGGACCGGACCCGCACCCCGGTACGGAGCGTCCCCGGCGGCAGCCCGGCCGCGAGGAGGTCCGGGAGGGCGGCGGTACCGCCCTCGGGCAGGCACAGCCGGCCCCGGGCGAAGGCGTGCAGCGCCAGGTCCGCGCACCGGCTGGACGTCGTGAGCTCCGGGTCGCAGAGCAGCGTCGACAGCAGTGGGCGCAGGAACCCCTCGACCGTGCGGGCGGGCACCCCCCGGGCCAGCAGCGCGTCGGCGGCGGGCAGTTCGGGGCGGGCCAACAGCCGCTCCCGCGGGGTGTCGGCGAGCCGGGCCAGCGCGGCGGCGAGGCGCGCCTGGTCCAGTGGGCTCCCGACCGCGCTGGCCGTCCGGGGCACCCACCCCGTACGCGGCATCCGAGGGGCGCTTGCCAGGGCGCGCGCAGCGCGTAACGCGCCCCGTGCGCGCCGGATGCTGCGGGCCTCCCCGACCCGGTGGAAGCGCCCCTCGCCCCGTACCAACACCCCGGGCGAGAACGGGCGCAGGACCAGCCCCTCCAGCCCCGGAGCGCGCCGCAGTTCGGGGTGGGCGGTGGACAGGGGCTGCCCCATCCGGTCGAGGAGGAAGCCGTCGACCCCCTCGGTCGACATCCGGCCGCCCGGCCGGTCGGCGGCCTCCAGGACCACGGTGGGAATCCCCGCCCTGGTGAGTCGTCGGGCCGCCGAGAGTCCGGCGACTCCGGCACCTACGATGACGATGTCCGTGTGACGTGCGGGCTCAGACACGTGCTCCTCCCCGAGGTTGCGCGGCCGCGGGGGTGACACCCTCGACGCGGCTCCGTGAGTACCCGAGTTCCGGTCGAGCGTAGGAGCGCGGGCCGCCCTTGGCAGGGCGCGCGCCACCGTGGCACGGACGCACACCGGTCGCACGGCCGTACCGAGAAGGGACGGGACCCACCCGTCGTGCGCGGGCCCCGCCCCGTACGCCCCCGTCAGCGCAGGGCGGCCCGCAGGCTCTCGTCGATCCCGGGGAACGCGAAGGCGAACCCGGATTCCAGCAGCTTCCCCGGAACCGCCCGGGTGCTCGTCAGCACGTCCGAGGCCATCTCCCCGAGCAGGAGTCGCACCGCGGGCGCCGGGGCCACGAACACCGCGGGGCGGTGCAGCACCCGTCCCATCGCGGCGGTGACCTCACGGTTCGTCAGCGGCCGGGGAGCCGTCAGGTTCACCGGCCCGGACAGGCCCTCGGTGTCCAGCAGATGGCGCAGCGCGGCCACCTCGTCGTGCAGCGAGATGAAGCTCCAGTAGTGCCGACCGTCTCCGAGTCGGCCCCCGAGTCCCGCCTTGAACAGCGGGAACAGCTTCTGCCAGGCGCCTCCGTGGCGGGCCACGACCAGTCCCGTCCGGGCGTACACCGTCCGCACCCCGGCCTCTTCGGCGGGCGCCGCGGCCTCCTCCCACTCCACCGCCAGCGACGACAGGAACCCGCTCCCGGGGGGTGCCCCCTCGTCCACCGTCCGGCCGCCGGTGTCCCCGTAGAAGCCGACCGCGCTGCCGTTGACGAACACCCGCGGCGGCACGTCGAGCGAGGCGATGGCCTCGGCCAGGGTCGCCGTGCCCAGCACCCGGCTGTCCCGGATCTCCTTCTTGTACGCGGGGGTCCAGCGGTGGGCCGCCACCCCCGCCCCCGCGAGGTTCACCACGGCGTCGCAGTCCGCCAGGCCGGGCGCGTCGATCCGTTGGCGCACCGGGTCCCAACGGACCTCGTCCGGTCCCTGCGGCGGGCGGCGCACCAGCCGCACCACCCGATGGCCGTCGGCGGTCAGCGAAGCTACGAGCGCGGAACCGACGAGCCCGGAGGCTCCGGCCACCGCGATGCGGGAAGGCTGCATGGTTCCATCCTGCCGAAGAACGGGGCGCACCCGAGGTCCGGGGCGCGCTGCCGGGGCGCGGAAATTCCCCGCCCGCCCCCGCGGGTGCCCCCTAGGCTGGGCCACATGCCCGATCTGGAGATACGCCCCGCCCGCCAGGAGGACGATGCGGCCCTGGCCCGGCTCGACCGGGACACCTGGTCGCCCCTGCACGCGGTGACCCCGTCCGCGCCCTCCCCGGACGAGCCCTTCTTCAGCGACCGGACCGGTCCGGAGGACCACCTGGTGGCCGTGCGGGCGGGCGAGGTGGTGGGCTACGTCCGACTCGGCTTCCCGACGCCGTTGCCCACCAACGCCCACGTACGACAGATCCAGGGCCTCGCCGTCACCGAGTCCGCCCGGGGCACGGGAGCGGGGCGCGCGCTGGTCCGCGCCGCGGTCGAGGAGGCCGGGCGGCGCGGCGCCCGTCGGCTCACCCTGCGGGTCCTCGCCCACAACGCGCCCGCCCGTGCGCTGTACGCGTCCGAGGGCTTCACCGTCGAGGGCGTGCAGCCGCAGGAGTTCTTCGTCGGGGGCGAGTACGTCGACGACGTCTTCATGGGCCGCTTCCTCTGAGCCGCCCCGGGCCCCGGCCTGACGTTCACACCTCGGACTGGCCGAAGCGGTCCCACAGCCGGGGGTAGTAGCGGGCGAGCACCGCATCGTCCTCGAAGTCCATGGGCGTGCCCTCGGGCTCCCGGGGCGGCGCCGGTAGCCCCAGGTCGGGCGGGGCGATGCCGGTCAGCCGCTCGTACGCCTCGTCCGCCGCGTACCCCAGCTCCTCCGCGTCCCCGTCCACCTCCGGGTCGAAGCCGTCGAGCAGCTCCGCCAGGTCGTCGGGGTCGTGCAGGGCGCCCTCGAACACCTCCCGGCCCTGGCCGATCAGCCAGCAGCGGAAGAAGTCGAACGCGTCGTCGCTGACCCCGTCCAGCAGCACCCAAGCGGCCCCCCACAGGTCCCAGCGGTAGGCCCGGTTGAAACGGGCCTCGAAGTGCCGGGAGAAGTCGAGGACGGACTCCGGGTCGCGCTGGAGCAGCCGCTCGACCAGCACGTCCGCCTGCTCGTCGGGGTCGTCCCCGGCGTCCTCGCGCGAGCCGTCGATCAGCTCCCAGAACTCCGTCTCGTCCATCACGGGACCAGCATCTGCCCTGGGCCCGCCGGCCGCACGCCGAGTCAGGGGTCCGTACCCCCGTTCCGGCCCGGCACCCCTGCACGGCCGGGTCGCCCTCGCCGCCGACCCCGGGCGCCACCGGCTACCGGTAGTGGCGGGCGGCCCGGCGCGTCGCCTCGGCGAACCGCTCCCGTAGCCGTGGCGGCCCCAGGACCTCCGCCTCCGGGCCCAGCGCGAGGATCTGGGAGTACGCCACCTCGTCCGACTCCACGGGCACCGTGACCGTCACCCAGCCGTCCGGGTCCGGCTCGCCCGTCTCCGCCAGGGCCTCCTCGGCGGCGGCGGGCCCCACCGCGTGCCGCAACCGCCGCACGCCGTCCGCCGAGAGCCGCACCACCACCGAGGCGTGCAGCAGCGCCCGGGTGAACTGCGCGGCCCGCTCCGCCCAGAACCCCGGGAGGTCGAACTCCGCGTCCCGGGCGAACCGCTCCTCCTGTGCGTCCACCGCGCTGAACCGGTCGATGCGGTACACCCGGTACGCACCGGTGTCCGCCCGGGCGCACAAGTACCAGACCCCGGCCTTGAGGACCAGTCCGTACGGTTCCAACAGCCGCTCCACCTCACCGGACCCGGTGCCGTGCGCGGCGCCCCGCCGGTAGCGGGCGGTGATCCTGCGGTCGTCCCACACCGCGTCCGCCACCGGGGCCAGCAGGGCCGGGGTCGACGGTTCGTGGAACCAGTTCGGGGCGTCCAGGTGGAACCGCTGGGCCGCGGTCCGGGACGCCCCGCGCAGCGAGGGCGTCAGCGCCGCCGAGACCTTCAGCCGGGCCGCCGACGCGGTGTCCTCCAGGCCCATGTCGCGCAGGGCGCCCGGCACCCCGGACAGGAACAGCGCCTCGGCCTCGCCCCGGGCCAGCCCGGTCAGCCCCGTCCGGTAGCCGCCGACGAGCCGGTACCCGCCGGCCCGCCCGCGGTCCGCGTACACCGGCACCCCCGCTTCGGACAACGCCTGGGCGTCCCGGGTCACGGTGCGCTCCGACACCCCCAACTCCCGTGCCAGCTCGGCCGCCGTCATCGACACCCGAGCCTGCAACAGCAACACCATCCTGATCAGCCGAGCAGCCCGCATCCCCCCATCATCCCCAACCCACCCGCGCCCCCGAAGCCAGGGACGGGCCCCGACGCCAGTGACGGCCCCGTCAGGGGCGCGGGGAACTGCGCGAGCAACCCACAACGACCCGCACCCGAACGGAAAACGCCCCGGACCCCACCCGAAGGCAGGGACCGGGGCGAACACCCGAGGGCACGGGTGGGGCGGCGTCACCGCCACCCCACCCACGGGCTCACAGCCCGTACCGCTCGCGCGCCTCCTTGACGGAGGTCGCAGAAACCTCACCGCGCCGCGCCAACTGCGCCAACGCCGCCACGACGATCGACTCCGCGTCGACCCCGAAGTGGCGCCGCGCCGCGTCCCGCGTGTCGGAGAGCCCGAACCCGTCGGCCCCCAGCGAGGACCAGTCCTGCTCGACCCACTGGGCGATCTGGTCCGGCACCTGCCGCATGTAGTCGCTGACCGCGAGCACGGGCCCCTGCGCACCGGCGAGCGCCTTGCGCAGGTACGGCACCCGGTCCTCCCCGCGCAGCACCGCGGCGTCCGCCTCCAGCGCGTCCCGGCGCAGCTCCGTCCAGGAGGTGGCCGACCACACGTCGGCCCCGATGCCCCACTCCTCGGCGAGCACCCGCTGCGCCTTGAGCGCCCAGTGGATGGCCGTACCGGAGCCGAGCAGCTGGATGCGCGACGCGTTCGCGGGCAGGGTCAGCCCCGCCGACTCCGCGGTGTTGAAGCGGTACAGCCCCTTGACGATGCCCTCGTCCACCCCGGCGGGCTTCGCGGGCTGCGGCATCGGCTCGTTGTAGACCGTGAGGTAGTAGAAGACGTCCTGGTCCTCGCCCTCGGCGGCCTCGCCGTACATCCGGCGCAGACCCTCCTTGACGACCGCGGCGACCTCGTACGCGAACGCCGGGTCGTAGGAGAGGGCGGCCGGGTTGGTCGCGGCGATCACGGGGGAGTGGCCGTCGGCGTGCTGGAGGCCCTCACCGGTCAGCGTGGTCCGCCCGGCGGTCGCGCCCACCAGGAAGCCGCGTCCCAGCTGGTCGCCGAGCTGCCACATCTGGTCGGCGGTGCGCTGCCAACCGAACATCGAGTAGAAGATGTAGAACGGGATCATCGGCTCGCCGTGCGTCGCGTACGACGTGCTCGCGGCGATGAAGTCCGCCATCGACCCGGCCTCGGTGATCCCCTCGTTGAGGATCTGACCGTCCTTGGCCTCGCGGTAGTACATCAGCTGGTCGCGGTCGACCGGCTCGTACGTCTGCCCCTTGGGGGAGTAGATGCCGAGCGAGGGGAACAGCGACTCCATGCCGAAGGTGCGGGCCTCGTCGGGGACGATCGGCACCCAGCGGCGGCCGGTCTCCTTGTCCCGGATGAGGTCCTTGACCAGCCGGACGAACGCCATGGTGGTGGCGACCGACTGGGTGCCGGAGCCCTTGTCGAAGGAGGCGAACGCCTTCTCGGCGGGCGCGGGCAGCGGGGGCAGCGGGTGCACCCGGCGGGCCGGGGCGGGACCGCCGAGCGCCGCGCGGCGCTCCTGGAGGTAGCGGACCTCGGGGGAGTCGGCGCCCGGGTGGCCGTAGGGCACCACGCCGTCGACGAAGTCGCTGTCCGAGATGGGCAGGCCCAGCAGGTCCCGCATGTTCTTGAACTCGTCCGTGGACAGCTTCTTCATCTGGTGGTTCGCGTTCTTGGACGCGAACCCCTCACCGAGGGTGAAGCCCTTCACGGTCTGCGCGAGGATCACCGTCGGCCCGTCCGTGTGGGAGAGGGCGGCCCGGTACGCGGCGTAGACCTTGCGGGGCTCGTGGCCGCCGCGCGAGAGGTGGAAACACTCCAGGATCTTGTCGTCGCTGACCAGCTTGGACAGCTCCGCCAGCGCCGGGTCCTTGCCGAAGAAGTCCTGGCGGATGTAGGCCGCGTCACGCGTCTGGTACGTCTGCACCTGGGCGTCCGGTACCTCGCGCAGCCGCCGTACGAGGGCGCCCGTGGTGTCGAGCTGGAACAGCTCGTCCCAGGCGGTGCCCCACAGCGACTTGACGACGTTCCAGCCCGCCCCGCGGAACTGGGCCTCCAGCTCCTGCACGATCTTGAAGTTCGCGCGGACGGGGCCGTCGAGGCGCTGGAGGTTGCAGTTGATGACGAACGTGAGGTTGTTCAGTCCCTCACGGGCGGCCAGCGCGAGGGCGGCCGTCGACTCGGGCTCGTCCATCTCGCCGTCACCGAGGAACGCCCACACGTGCGAGGCGGAGAGGTCCTTGATGCCGCGGTTGGTCAGGTACCGGTTGAACCGGGCCTGGTAGATCGCGGAGAGCGGGCCGAGGCCCATGGAGACGGTCGGGAACTCCCAGAGCCAGGGCAGCCGCCGCGGGTGCGGATAGGAGGGCAGGCCCTTGCCGCCGGCCTCCTGGCGGAAGTGGTCGAGGTGGTCCTCGGAGAGGCGTCCGTCGAGGAACGCGCGGGCGTAGATGCCGGGGGAGGCGTGGCCCTGGATGTAGAGCTGGTCACCGGAGCCGGGCGCGTCCGCGGACTCCTTGCCCCGGAAGAAGTGGTTGAAGCCCGTCTCGTAGAGCCAGGCGGCCGACGCGAAGGTCGCGATGTGGCCGCCGACGCCGAGTTTGCTGCCGCGGGTCACCATGGCCGCCGCGTTCCAGCGGTTCCAGGCGGTGATCCGATTCTCCAGCTCCTGGTCGCCGTCGTGCTCGGGCTCCGCGGAGGTGGGGATGGTGTTGAGGTAGTCGGTTTCCAGGAGCTTCGGCAGCGCGAGACCGGCTCCCTCGGCCCGCTCCAGCGTGCGCCGCATCAGGTAGGCGGCGCGGTGCGGACCGGCTGCCTTGGTCACGGCGTCCAGGGAGGACTGCCACTCGGCGGTCTCCTCGGGGTCGCGGTCATGGAGCTGGTCCAGCTCGCTCGGCTGGATCACGGTGGGGTCGGTCATGTCGCCGCCTTCCGGAGTCGAAGGGGTTCCCTCATCGGTAGGGGTTCGGGTTGCCCTAGGTCTTGGCAGGACAGGGCGGAAGGGCTCTTGGATGGAAGCCCAACGGGGACTGTAACCCGCTGATCGATGATCGATCAAAGGGCGGATCGGTAAAACCTCTCCAGCGGGGGAAAGTCGGCACGCAGTGCCTCCGCCTCGGGCATGCGGTGCCTTGTTTTCGCAGGTGAATGCGGGGGCTTCGCACAGATGAGCGGGCCTTGACGCAGACTGAGCCGGTACGACCGGTGCTGGGGGAAACCGGTACTCACGACCGGTGCAGCCCCGCGTCGGGCCGGGGCGCGCAGCCGAGGACATGGGCCTTGACCAACTCGGCGATCGCCGGGTCACGCCGCTTGAAGGCGGCCACCAGCGCCTCGTGCTCCTCCGCGTAGGACTGCTGCACCGTCCCCAGCCACCGGATGGACAGCGAGGTGAACACCTCGATGCCCAGCCCCTCCCAGGTGTGCAGCAGCACCGCGTTGCGGGCCGCCCGCACCAGCTCCCGGTGGAACGCCACGGTGTGCCGCACCTGCCCGGTCCCGTCGGCGTGCCGGTCCGCCTCGTACAGCGCCGCGACGTGCGGTTCCAACGCCGAGCAGTCCTCGGCGAGCCGCTCCGCCGCCAGCTCCGCGGCGATCGCCTCCAGGCCCGCCCGGACCGGATAGCTCTCCTCCAGGTCGGCGGCGGTCAGATTGCGCACCCGGACGCCCTTGTTGGGCGCCGACTCGATGAGCCGCAGCGATTCCAGCTCCCGCAGCGCCTCCCGTACCGGGGTCTGGCTGACCGCCAGCTCGGTGGCGATCCGCCGCTCGACGATCCGCTCACCCGGCTTCCAGCGCCCGCTGACGATCCCCTCCACGATGTGCTCGCGGATCTGTTCGCGCAGCGAGTGGACGACGGGCGCGGTCATGCGGGGCTCCTTGCTGCCGGGCGTCGTGGGGACCCCCAAAGGCATTGACCCATAGACAATACGGCCGCGCCCCCGTCCTGACGCGTCTCGGACGGGGGCGTTCCCGCAGGTGTGGTGAGCCTTACAGCCCCGGGCGCGGGTGCGGACCCGCCCCGAAAAGCCGGCGCCGCCCGTACGGGGGACGGAAAGAACCCCTGTACGGGCGGCGCCGCATCGGTCACAGACCGAGTTCGACCTCGAACTCGCCGGCTTCCAGGATCGCCTTGACGGCGGTCAGGTACCGGGCGGCGTCGGCGCCGTCGACCAGGCGGTGGTCGTAGGACAGCGACAGGTACGTCATGTCCCGGACGCCGATCACGGTGCCCTCGGCGGTCTCGATGACCGCCGGACGCTTGACCGTGGCGCCGATGCCCAGGATGGCGGCCTGGGTGGGCGGCACGATCACGGTGTCGAACAGCGCACCGCGCGAACCGGTGTTGCTGATCGTGAAGGTCGCGCCCGCGAGGTCGTCGGGACGGATCTTGTTGGTGCGCACGGCACCCGCGAGCTCCGCGGTCTTCTTGGAGATCCCGGCGATGTTGAGGTCGCCGGCGCCCTTGATGACCGGGGTCATCAGCCCCTTCTCGGAGTCCACGGCGATGCCGATGTTCTCCGTGTCGAAGTAGGTGATGGTCCCCTCGTCCTCGTTGATCCGGGCGTTGATGATCGGGTGCGCCTTGAGCGCCTGGGCCGCCGCCTTCACGTAGAAGGGCATCGGGGACAGCTTGACGCCCTCACGGGCGGCGAAGGCGTCCTTGGCCTGGGCGCGCAGTCGCATCAGACGGGTCACGTCGACCTCGACGACCGAGGTCAGCTGCGCCTGCGTCTGGAGCGCCTTGATCATGTTGTCGCCGATGAGCTTGCGCATCCGGGTCATCTTGACCGTCTGCCCGCGCAGCGGGGACACCTCGAGGGCCGGGGCCTTCTTGGCGGCGACCGGAGCGGCCGGAGCAGCAGCGGGGGCGGCGGCGACGGGCGCCGCGGCCTGCGCTGCGGCCTTCGCGGCCTCGGCGGCGGCGAGGACGTCCTGCTTACGGATGCGTCCGCCGACGCCGGTGCCCTTGACGGCCGACAGGTCGACGCCGTTCTCGGAGGCGAGCTTGCGCACCAGCGGCGTGACGTAGGCGCCGTCGTCCACGGGCTGCGCGGCGGCGGGCGCCGGAGCGGCCGGGGCCTGCGGTGCCGGAGCCGCGGGGGCGACCGGAGCCGCGACCGGAGCCGGGGCAGCCGCGACCGGGGCGGGAGCCGGCGCCGGAGCAGCCGGTGCCACCGGGGCGGGCGCGGGGGCGACGGGCGTCGGGGCGGGAGCCGCCGGAGCGGGCGCGGCGGCCGGAACGGCACCGGCGGCACCGATCACGGCCAGCTTGGCGCCGACCTCAGCGGTCTCGTCCTCGCCGACCGTGATCTCCAGCAGCACGCCGGAGACGGGGGAGGGGATCTCGGTGTCGACCTTGTCGGTGGACACCTCCAGCAGCGGCTCGTCGGCGTCGACGCTGTCACCGACGGCCTTCAGCCAGCGGGTGACGGTGCCTTCGGTGACGGACTCGCCGAGCGCCGGGAGCACCACGTCGGTGCCCTCGGCCGCGCCCGCCGGAGCCGCGGGCGCAGCCGGAGCCGCCGGTGCCGCGGGAGCCTCGGCGACGGGTGCAGCGGGCTGCGCGGGTGCCGGGGCGGGGGCCTCGGCGGCGGCCGGGGCGGGCGCGGCAGCGGGGGCACCGCTGCCGTCGTCGATGACGGCGAGCTCGGCGCCGACCTCGACCGTCTCGTCCTCGGCGACCTTGATGGAGGCCAGAATGCCGGCGGCGGGGGAGGGGATCTCGGTGTCGACCTTGTCGGTGGACACCTCCAGCAGCGGCTCGTCGAGTTCGACGCGCTCGCCCTCGGCCTTCAGCCAGCGGGTGACAGTGCCCTCGGTGACGCTCTCACCGAGCGCCGGAAGGGATACGGAAACCGCCATGGTTTCGGTTGCTCCTTACGAAAGTGCGGAAGTCTGTGGTCGTCGCGCCCGGTGACCGGAAATCAGTCGTGGGAGTGGAGGGGCTTGCCCGCCAGCGCGAGGTGGGCCTCGCCGAGCGCTTCGTTCTGGGTCGGGTGGGCGTGGATGAGCTGGGCGACCTCGGCCGGCAGGGCCTCCCAGTTGTAGATCAGCTGGGCTTCGCCGACCTGCTCGCCCATCCGGTCGCCGACCATGTGGACGCCGACCACGGCACCGTCCTTGACCTGGACGAGCTTGATCTCGCCCGCGGTCTTCAGGATCTTGCTCTTGCCGTTGCCCGCCAGGTTGTACTTCAGGGCGACGACCTTGTCCGCGCCGTAGATCTCCTTGGCCTTGGCCTCGGTGATGCCCACGGAGGCGACCTCGGGGTGGCAGTAGGTGACCTTGGGCACGCCGTCGTAGTCGATCGGCACGGTCTTCAGACCGGCCAGCCGCTCCGCCACCAGGATGCCCTCGGCGAAGCCGACGTGCGCGAGCTGGAGGGTCGGGACCAGGTCGCCCACCGCCGAGACGGTCGGCACGTTGGTCTGCATGTACTCGTCGACCAGGACGTAGCCGCGGTCCGTCGCGACGCCCTGCTCCTCGTACCCGAGGCCCTGCGAGACGGGGCCGCGGCCGATCGCGACGAGCAGCACCTCGGCCTCGAAGACCTTGCCGTCGGCGAGGGTCACCCGGACGCCGTCCTGGGTGTACTCCGCCTTCTCGAAGAAGGTGCCGAGGTTGAACTTGATGCCCCGCTTGCGGAACGCGCGCTCCAGCAGCTTGGAGCTGTTCTCGTCCTCGACGGGCACGAGGTGCTTGAGGCCCTCGACGACCGTCACGTCGGTGCCGAAGGACTTCCACGCCGAGGCGAACTCGACGCCGATGACCCCGCCGCCGAGGATGATCGCGGACTCGGGCACCCGGTCCAGGGTCAGCGCGTGGTCCGAGGAGATGATCCGGTTGCCGTCGATCTCCAGGCCCGGCAGCGACTTCGGCACGGAGCCGGTCGCCAGCAGGACGTGGCGGCCCTGGACGTTCTGGCCGTTCACCTCCACCGAGGTCGGGGAGGACAGTCGTCCCGCGCCCTCGATGTACGTCACCTTGCGGGAGGCCACCAGGCCCTGGAGGCCCTTGTAGAGGCCCGCGATGACGTCGTCCTTGTACTTGTGGACGGCCTTGATGTCGATGCCCTCGAAGGTGGCGCGGACACCGAACTGCTCGGCCTCCCGGGCCTGGTCCGCGATCTCACCGGCGTGGAGCAGGGCCTTCGTCGGGATGCAGCCGTTGTGCAGGCAGGTGCCGCCCAGCTTGTTCTTCTCGATCAGGGCGACGTCGAGACCCAGCTGAGCGCCACGCAGGGCCGCGGCGTAACCGCCGCTACCGCCGCCGAGGATCACTAGGTCGAAAACGGTGCTGGCGTCGTTCGCCACGTCACGTCCTCCATGCTTTGCGCCGCGTGCCGGACCCTGTTTCCGGGAGGGTGTCCGGCCGGTCGGCTGGTGTGGCCGCTCTTTCTACGGCCCTGTGGTGGGGGCCCTGTCCTGCCGACGCCCATCTTCGCACTAGTCGGGGGGTGTCGGGACGCCGGGCCACTGGGTGGTATGTCTCACACATCACCGTGGCCCCGGGCGAGGGGCCCGGGGCCACGGTGCTCAAAGGCCGCGCAGCGGGGTGGTGCGGGGTGCGTCAGCCCAGGTCACCGGCGGCGGTGCGCTCCGCGAGCCGGACCAGGGTGCGCACGCCCGAGCCGGTGCCGCCCTTGGGGGTGTAGCCGAAGGGGGCGCCCTCGTTGAAGGCCGGGCCCGCGATGTCGAGGTGGGCCCAGGTGATGCCCTCGCCGACGAACTCGCGCAGGAACAGCGCGGCGACCAGGCCGCCGCCCATCCGCTCGCCCATGTTCGCGATGTCGGCGGTGGGGGAGTCCATGCCCTTGCGCAGGTGCTCCGGCATCGGCATCGGCCAGGCGGCCTCGCCGGCCTCCTCGGCGGTCTCGTGGATCGAGGCGCGGAACGCGTCGTCGTTGGCGTTGATCCCGAAGGTGCGGTTGCCCAGCGCCACCATCATCGCGCCGGTCAGCGTGGCCACGTCCACGATCGCGTCGGGCTCCTCCTCGGACGCCTTGGCGAGCGCGTCGGCGAGGACCAGACGGCCCTCGGCGTCGGTGTTCAGCACCTCGACGGTCTTGCCGGAGTACATCCGCAGCACGTCGCCGGGGCGGGTCGCGGAGCCGGACGGCATGTTCTCGGCGAGCGCCAGCCACCCGGTCACGTTGACCGCGAGACCGAGCCGTGCCACCGCGACGACCGAGGCGAACACGGCGGCGGCGCCGGCCATGTCGCACTTCATGGTCTCGTTGTGGCCCGCGGGCTTCAGCGAGATGCCGCCCGAGTCGTACGTGATGCCCTTGCCGATGTACGCGAGGTGCTTCTCGGCGTCCGGGTGGGTGTAGCTCAGCTTCACCAGGCGGGGCCCGGCGGCGGAACCGGCGCCGACGCCGAGGATGCCGCCGTAGCCGCCCTTGGCGAGCGCCTTCTCGTCCAGCACCTGGACCTTGATCCCGTGCTCCTTGGCGGCGGCCGTGGCGACCGCCGCGAACGCCTCCGGGTCGAGGTCGTTGGGCGGCGTGTTCACCAGGTCGCGGGCGCGGTTCAGCTCCTCGGTGATGGCGAGGGCGCGGGCGACGGCGGCCTTGTGCGCCTTGTCGCGGGGCTTGGCCCCGAGGACGGCGATCTCGGCGAGCGGGGCCTTGCCCTTGCTCGCGTTCTTGTTGCCGCGCCCGGTCTCCTTGTACGCGTCGAAGGCGTAGGCGCCCAGCAGCGCACCCTCGGCGATGGCCCCGACGGCCTCCGCGTCGGCGACCGGCAGCGCGAAGACGGCCTTCTTGGCGCCGGTCAGGGCGCGGGCGGCGGTTCCGGCGGCGGTCCGCAGCACCTCGTCGGTGTAGTCGGCGGCGGTGGTGGTGTCGTCGCCGTCGGCCGGGGTGCCGGGCACCGCGCCGAGTCCGACCGCCAGCACCAGCGGCGCCTTGAGCCCGGTCGGGGACGGCAGCTTGCTCACCTCGCCCTCACTGCCCGAGGCGCCGAGCGTCTCCAGGAGGGCGGCGAGCTTGCCGTCGAACGCCTGGTCGACGGCCTCGGCGCCCGGGGCGAGCACGGGGCCCTTGGCGCCCTTGGCGACGCCGACGACGATCGCGTCGGCACGCAGGCCGGACGCCGCGGCGGTGCTGAGAGTGAGAGCAGTCACGGTGGTGGGATCTCGCTTCCTGGGAGTTCCATGGCCTGAGCCGCAAGGAGTGGGTGGCTCGACCGGCCCCGTACCCGACGCTTGTGGATCGGGCCGGCAGAGTGCCAGTGAGGAGCCTACGCTCCGTGACACCGGTGCCGTCCACCGGTGGGGACGCCGTGGCGCCCGGACCCGGCGCCCGGCAGACGCCCGGCAGGCATCCGGGGTGCGCCGGGTGTCACCCGCCCAGCGTCAGCACGACCAGGGCGGTGGTGGCGGCGGTTTCGGCCACTGCTCCGAACACGTCTCCGGTGACCCCGCCGAAGCGCCGCACGCAGCGCCGCAGCAGCAGTTCGGCGAACCCGCACCCCATCAGGACCGCAGCGGCGCCGCGCACCGCCCCGGCGGGTCCCCACAGTGCACCGGCCAGCACGGCCGCGACCGCGGTGACGAGCACCAGTACGGGCAGCGCCGCCCGGCGCAGGGACACGGTCTCGGCGACGGCGGCGCCCAGTCCGCCGGGGCGCGCCGCCGGTACGCCGCGCCGTGCGGTGAGGGGCAGCGCGAGTCGCGCGGTGACCCCCGAGACGACCGCCCCGGCCGCCCCGGCGGCCCAGGAACCGGCGTACAGCTGGGCGAGGGCCGCGATCTGCGCGAGCACCACCAGCACCAGGGCGACGACCCCGAACGGCCCGATGTCCGACTGCTTCATGATCCGCAGCGCGTGCGCCGCGGGCTTGCCGCTGCCGAGTCCGTCGGCCACGTCCGCCAGCCCGTCCAGGTGCAGGCCGCGGGTGAGCACCGCGCCCACGGCGACGCTCGCGACGCCGGCCAGGGCCGGCCCCGCACCGCCGAGCAACAACAGTCCCGACAGGGCCGCCGCGCACCCTCCGACGACGAGCCCGGTGACCGGCGCCCACACCATCCCGGAGCGGGCCGCCTCCCGGTCCCAACGGGTCACCCGCACCGGCAGCACGGTGAGCGTGCCGAAGGCGAACCTGGCTCCCGCCCACCCCTCGGGCCCGCCCGGGGTGGAGGCTTCCGGTCCGTCCGAGCCGTCCGCGCTGTCTGGAGGGGGTCGTTCCTCGTCCGCCGCTGCCATGTCGGGCACGCTATCCGGTCAGCCCGCCGCGCTCTGCCCGGCCGCCGCGTCCCGCTCGGACGACTCGCCCCGGTCGGCCGGTCCGTCCGGCTCCGGCGTCGTCTCCTGCTCCCGCGTCGTCTTCTGCTCCGCCTCGGGCTCCTGCTCCGGCTCCGGCTTCTCTTCGGGCTCCGGCTCCGGCGTCGGCTCCAGCTCCGCCGAGAGGGCCGCCGCGGCCTGCACCAGCGGCAACGCCAACAGCGCCCCGGTGCCCTGACCGATCCGGACGCCCTGGGTCAGCAGCGGCTCGATCGCCATCCGGTCCAGGGCCTTGGCCTGCGCCGGCTCCCCCGAGTCGTGCCCGGCGATCCACCAGTCCGGCGCCCGGAACGCGACCCGCTGCGCGACCAGCGCGCAGGCCGCGGACACCACCCCGTCCAGGATGACCGGCGTCTTGCGCACCGCGCACTGCAAGAGGAAGCCCGTGATGGCCGCGAAGTCCGCTCCGCCCGCCGTGGCGAGCAGCTTCAACTGGTCGCCGAGGGCCGGCCGGGCCCGCCGCAGGGAGTCCCGCACGGCGGCGCACTTGCGCATCCACGCCAGATCGTCGATCGGCACCTCGCCCCGCCCGGTCACCACCGAGGCGTCCACCCCGCACAGCGCCGCGATCAGCGTCGCCGCCGCCGTGGTCCCGCCCACGCTCACGTCCCCGAGCACCACCAGATCGGTCCCCGAGTCGACCTCCTCGTCGGCGAGGGCCATCCCCGCCCGGAAGGCGGCCTCGGCCTCCTGAGCCGTCAGCGCGTCCTCCACGTCGATCCGCCCCGACCCGCGCCGCACCCGGAACCGCACCACGTCCTCGGGCAGCGCGTCCGGCTCGCAGTCCAGCCCCACGTCCACCACGCGCACCGGCACCCCCGAGCGGCGGGCGAGGACCGCCACCGGGCTGGCCCCGTCGAGGACGCCGCGCACCAACTCGTGCGCGGTGCCCGCCTGCCGGGAGGACACGTCGAGCTCGGCGACCCCGTGATCCGCCGCGAACAGCACCACCTTCGGCCGCTCCACCGGGCGGACCGGTACGGACGCCTGAGCCGTCGACAACCAGGTGCCCAACTCGTCCAGCCGGCCCAGCGCCCCGGGCGGCAGGTCCTGCCGCTCCCGGCGCTCCTCGGCGGCGTTGCGCAACCCGCCGTCGGGGCGCTCGATCAGGTCGGTGAAGTCGTCGAGATTCAGGGAGCTCATTCGCGGAACAGTACCGTCAGCGGTCCTCCGGCCGGTGCGCTCACCCCGCGCCGACGGCCGGTTCCCGCACCCCTGCGGACCGCCCCCGGCCGACCGGTCCGGCACCGTCGCCCCCTCCGTGGCGCCACGTGACGCACCGGTCCCGCCCTGTCGTTGAACCGGCCCCCTTGATCCCATACGTTCCGCTTTGTGCCTCCCCAGCAAGCGAGCGCCGCCGAACCCGCCGCGATCGGCCCGCGCCCCCTACCGCCCGTCGCCCCCGGCACCGCCACCCGGCCCGCGTGCCCCTGGTGCGGCTCCACGTCCCTGCGCACCAAGGTCCGCGCCACCCTCGTACCGGGCTCCCCCGTGGAGGAGTGCCGCGACTGCGCCCACGTCTTCCGCGGCCCGACCTCCGCGACCCCGGACGCGACCCCCGCGGCCGGTCACTGCGCCCGCCCCGCCGCGCGCAGTGACCGGGCGCACCGCGCCGCGGCCCGCGCCCTGCTCCCGTTCGGCGAACCGGAGAGCTGGTTGGACGTCGGCACCGGCACGGCCCGCTTCCCCGCCGCCGCCCGCAGCGTCCACCCGTACACCGCGTTCGACGGCGTCGACGGCGGCTACGGCGCGGGCGACAGCGCTGACGGCGCCCGCGCCCTCGCCGACGGCCTGCTCGACGAGGCCCACCGCGGCACCCTCGTCGACCTCGCCCCGCACCTCGCGGGCCGGTACGACGTCCTGAGCATGTTCCGCCACCTCGAACACGTGCCCGATCCGCGGGCCGAACTCCGGGCCGGTCACCGGGCCCTGCGTCCGGGCGGCCACCTCCTGGTCGAGGGCTCCGATCCGCTGAGCCGGTCCGCCGCCCTCCTCGGCCGCTGGTGGGCCCCCTACCACCGGCCCGGCACCCGGCACCTGATCCCGGAGGCCAACCTCCGCCGGGAGCTGCGCGCCCTCGGCTACACCGTGGTCCTCGTCGACCGTCGCGCCGCGCACCAGAGCGCCGGCCCCGGAGCCGCCGTCACCCTGCTGCTGAGCCGCCGACGGCCCGCCGCCGGCGCCCCGTCCGGTGCTGCGCGCACCCTGCTCGCCCTCGGCCGGGCCCTCGACCGGGTGCTCGCCCCGGTCGCCGCCCGCACCCGGTTCACCAACTCCTACCGGGTGATCGCCCGCCGGGACGCCGCCCCCGGGTAGGTCAGCCGCGCAGCACCAGCGCCTGCCCCGCCACCACCAGCACCACCTGTTCGCACTCCGTCGCGAACGCCGCGTTCAGCCTCCCCAACTCGTCCCGGTACCGCCGGCCGGACGCGGTCGCGGGGACGATCCCGGAACCGACCTCGTTGGACACGGCCACCACCGGGCGGCGCGTCGCCCGCACCGCACCGGTCAACTCCCGCACCCGCCGCCGCAACTCCCGCTCCCCGCCGTCCGACCACTGGGCGTCGTCCCACGCGTCCACCGCGTCCATGGCGTCCGTCAGCCACAGCGACAGACAGTCGATCAGCAGCGGTGGCCCCGGTTCCGCGAGCAGCGGCACCAGGTCACAGGTCTCCACCGTCCGCCACGACCCGGGCCGCCGCTCCCGGTGCGCACCCACCCGCGCCGCCCATTCCTCGTCGGCCGGCGCCCCGTGGTAGTTGCCGCCCGTGGCCACGTACACCACGCCGGGGAAGCCCTCCAACCGCCGCTCGGCCTCCACCGACTTGCCCGACCTGGCCCCGCCCAGCACCAGCGTCCGGCGCGGCACGTCCGGGACCTCCTCGTAGGCGCCCACGGTCAGCGTCGTCCCGTCCGGCACCGCCCGCGCCCCCACCGCCGCCAGCCTGCGCGTCAACTCGTTCCCCTGCGGCACGTCGTGGTCGAGGTGGACCGCCACCACGTCCGTGGTCGGGCCCACCGCCCCCGAAGCCCGCAGCCGCGCCAGCGCGTCCGGGCGGCCCACCACGTCGGCGAGCACCAGGTCGTACCGGCCGTCCGGCCCGGCCGGGTCGGTGAGCCCGGCGGGCGCGGCGCCCGGCGGCAGGTACAGCAGCCGCTGTCCGTCCGGACCGGTCACCGCGTACCCGGTGCCGGGGGAGTCCATCGCGACCGCCCGCACCCGGTGCCCGGTCAGCAGCGCCAGCTCACGCCCGTCCGGCACCCGACCGGGCTGCGGCAGCCCCGCCGGCACCTCGACCGCCGGACCGTCGTGCGGATGCGACAGCAACACCTGCCGCACGCCCGTCAGCGACCGCCCGGCCCGTGCCGCGGCGAGCGCGGCGCCCGGCGTCAGGTCGAGCAGCAGCGTTCCGTCGACGAGCGCCGCCGAGGGCCCGCGCGCCGCCTCCCCGACGGCGAGGGCGCAGACCGCGCAGGGGCAGCCGGGGCGGGGCAGGCCGTCGGGCCCGCCGGTACCGAGCAGAGTGAGTTCCACGTGAGGATCCTCCCGCGACCCCGGGCCGGACGCCCGCCCGGCTAGGCTTCCGGCTGCACGCACAACCGTGATCTAGCTCGGGAGGCTGGCATGACGACGTGGACGTGGCGGTTCGAGAAGGCCGACGGTACGGAGGTCTCCCCGGCGGTGGAACCCGAGGAGTTCACCACGCAGGGGGACGCCGAGACCTGGATCGGGGAGTACTGGAAGGAACTCCTCGCCGGCGGCGCCGACCAGGTGTTCCTGTCCGAGGACGGAACGCGGATCTACGGGCCGATGAGCCTGCACGCCGAGACCGCCGGGAACACCGAGGCCACCGGGACCGGGACCATCGGCGACCCGGAGACCGTCGAGGCCCCCGCGGAGTCCTGAACCCCGTCCGCCCCGGCCGCGCACCGGGCCGGGGCGGCATCAGATCTCGCCGAGCGTGACCTCCACGGTGGATTCCGCCCCGTTCCGCAGGTAGGTCACCTTCACCCGGTCGCCCGGCGCGTCCTCCGCCAGGACCTCCGACAGGGACGTGATCGTCGTGACCGACTGGTCGTCCACCCGGGTGATGACGTCGCCGGGGCGGATGCCCGCGTCGTCCGCGCCGCCGCCGTTCGTCACCGACACCACCGCGACCCCGGCGGGCCGCTGCTGCTCGTCCACGACCGTCCGCCCGGTGATGCCGAGCGCGGCCCGGCCCGAGTCGGTGACCTTCCCGTCCTTGATGATCTGGTCCGCCACGGTGGTCACCATCGAGGCGGGGATCGCGAAGCCGATGCCCGGCGCCGCGCTGTTCCCGAAGTTCGGATCGGTCGCCGCCAGGGTGGGGATGCCGATCACCTTGCTGTCCAGGTCCACCAGGGCGCCCCCGCTGTTGCCCGGGTTGATCGAGGCCGACGTCTGGATCATGTTCGCGATGGTCGCGCCCGTCCCGCCGTTGTCCTCGCTCTCGCTGACGGTCCGTCCGGTCGCCGACACGATGCCCTCGGTCACGCTGGAGGACAGCCCCAGCGGGGAGCCCATCGCCAGGACGATCTGGCCCACCCGCACCTTGCCGCTGTCCCCGAAGGAGGCCGGACGCAGCCCCTTGGGCACCCTGTCGAGCCGCACCACCGCGAGGTCCTGTTCCGGATAGCTGAACACCAGCTCCGCGGTCAGCGGCTGCTCGCTGCCCGCGGTCGTCACCCGGAAGGAGCGTTCGTTGCCGATGACGTGCGCATTGGTGACGATGTGACCCCGGTCGTCGTACACCACGCCGGAGCCGAGGTCATCGCGCCCGCGGATCTGCACGACGGACGGCAGGACGTCGGCGATGGTCTCCTCGTAGTCGCCCTGGAGGGCTTCGGCGGATCGTTGGGCCGGCGCGGCGCGTTCGGTGACGGGGGTGGCCGCCGCGGTCCTCGCGGACCCGGGCCCGCCGGAGCACCCGGCGAGCAGCGCCCCGACGCACAGGCACCCCAGCACGATCGCCGCCCGGGCGCCGGGCGCCGTCCTACGGGATGAGTTCATGTCGAGAAGTCTGTGGCCGCGCACGGCGTGGAACCCTGAATTACCCACCCAAACGGGTCACCCCGGGGAAATCACGGGTCGCCCATCGGGTGAACGCGACGGGGGCGGCAGACGGAGGGGGCGTAGCGGGCCAGGAGTCCGGTCAGCCCCGCGCCCCGCAGAGGTGCAACAGCGAGGCGACGCCCCGGTAGGGGTCGGTCCGCCCGGCCCGGTCCTCGGCGTCCAGCAGGAGCCCCAGATCGCCCTTCCCCGGCAGGGCGGTCGCCTCGGGCACGGTGTCCGTGAAGACCCGCACCCCGTACCAGGCGCGCAGCGGCGCCCCGATGCCGGCGAGGGTCGCGGTCACCGCGCCCAGCCGGTCCGCCCGGACCTCCACCCCGCCCCGGTCCCGGCACACGACGGAGTCGAAGGAGCCGAGCGCACCGGCCCAGTCCCCGGACAGCCCCGGCCGCATCGCCATCGCGTCGGCATTGCGCACCAGCAGCGACATCAGCCCGCCGCCGGCCAGCATCCGGGCCAGCCCGGCGACCACCGGGTCGGTCTCCGCCACGTACATCAGCAGCCCGTGGCACAACACCACGTCGAAGCTGCCCGGCAGGAACTGGACCCCGGTGTCGCGGCCGTCGCCCTCGAAGAAGCGCACCCGGTTGCGGACGCCCTCCGGCTCGGCGGCCAGCGCCGCACGCGCGACCGCCAACCGTGCGAGGTCCCGTTCGAGTCCGGTGACCTCGTGCCCGGCCCGGGCGAGCCGCAACGCCTGGGTACCGCGCCCCGCGCCCACGTCCAGGACCCGCAGTCGCTTGCCGACCCGGAAGCGGGCGGTTATCTGCTCGTCCAACTGGCGGGCCACGAGTTCCCGCCGCACCACGTCCCGCAGCCCGTAGGGGTCAGTCGGTCCGTCCCCCGCAGGTGCGGCCGGTGTCAGGGCCGCTCCCCGCGCTTGACCTGCGGCTTCGGCAGCCGGAGGCGGCGCATCTGGAGCGTCCGCATCAGACCGTAGGCGACGGCGCCGCGCTTGGGCTCGTCCGGGAAGCGGGTGCGCAGCTCCTTCTTCAGCCGGATGAACAGCAGCGAGGAGTCGAGCAGGATCAGCGCGATCACGAACAGCCACAGCAGCAGGGCGATGTTCTGGAGCTGCGGTACCCGCACCATGCTCAGGACCAGGATGACCACGGCCATGGGCAGGAAGAATTCCGCGATGTGGAAGCGGGAGTCCACGTAATTCCGGACGAAGCGCCGCACGGGGCCCTTGTCACGTACGGGCAGGTACCGCTCGTCCCCGCTCGCCAACGCCTGTCGCTGCCGCTCCAGCGCGGCACGCCGCTCGTCGCGGTTGCGCTTGGTGGCGTCCTTGCGCGTCATGGGCGTATTCGCCACGCTGCGGCGCTGCGACTGGGCCTCGCTGCGCTTGGGCGTGGCATGCCCCTTCGGCGCCTGCGGGTCGCGGGCCTGCTTGGTGGTGGTCACCGGCGCCTGCTCGGCGGCGGTCTTGTCTGTCTTGGCACGGCTACGGAACACAAAACCCAAGGGTACGGGGTGGGGGCGCATGGACCCATGCCAGGCGGGGAACGATCCGGCAACACCGGTCGTCCCTAGAGGGACAGAGGAGACATCCAGACCGCTACCCGGAGTTCCACCACGGGCCGTCACCGGCTCGGACCCCCGGGTAACACCTACTCCTTACGCTGGATCGAAGTCGCACGCAGTCGTCCTTGGGGATGACCGCATCCGGCGCCGAACAGTGCGGTAATAGAGGCGGGCCCCTTACTGTGGGACCTGTTGGAGAGTTTGAGCCGGAGTCCGTCAGAAGGGGGCGCGCGAAGCCCATGAGCGGTGTCATGAAGCGTATGGGGATGATCTTCCGCGCGAAGGCGAACAAGGCCCTTGACCGGGCCGAGGACCCGCGCGAGACCCTTGACTACTCGTACCAGAAGCAGCTGGAGCTGCTCCAGAAGGTCCGCCGCGGGGTCGCCGACGTGGCGACCTCCCGCAAGCGCCTGGAGCTCCAGCTCAACCAGCTCCAGAACCAGTCCAGCAAGCTGGAGGACCAGGGCCGCAAGGCGCTGGCGCTCGGCCGTGAGGACCTCGCC
Organism: Streptomyces sp. NPDC059816; assembly: GCF_042732055.1. Classification (NCBI taxonomy): domain Bacteria; kingdom Bacillati; phylum Actinomycetota; class Actinomycetes; order Kitasatosporales; family Streptomycetaceae; genus Streptomyces; species Streptomyces sp. NPDC059816. Next base: position 345,781 of record NZ_JBHWIQ010000002.1, on the reverse strand, counting down.
CGTGAGGCGCTGTCCCGCAGGGCCGCGCTCCAGCAGCAGGTCAGCGATCTGGAGACGCAGCACCAGACCCTCCAGGGCGAGGAGGAGAAGCTGACCCTCGCGGCCCAGCGGCTCCAGGCCAAGGTCGATGCCTTCCGCACCAAGAAGGAGACCATCAAGGCCACCTACACCGCCGCCCAGGCCCAGACCCGGATCGGCGAGGCGTTCACCGGCATCTCCGAGGAGATGGGCGACGTCGGCCTCGCGATCCAGCGCGCCGAGGACAAGACCGCGCAGCTCCAGGCACGTGCCGGCGCGATCGACGAGCTGCTCGCCTCGGGCGCCCTCGACGACCCCACGGGCATGGCGAAGGACGACATCGCCGCGGAGCTGGACCGCATCTCCGGCGGCACCGACGTGGAGTTGGAACTCCAGCGCATGAAGGCCGAGCTGGCCGGGGGCTCTCCCTCGCAGCAGGCCATCGAGGGCGGCCAGCAGGCCACCGGGAACCAGCAGCAGCGCGACACCCCGCGCTTCGACAAGCAGTAGGCCCGGGCCGCACACACGCCTAGGAGGGCGTCATGATCGTACGGATCATGGGGGAGGGCCAGGTACGGCTCGCGGACAGCCACGTCGCCGAGCTGAACACCTTGGACGACGAACTGCTCGCAGAGCTGGAGAGCGGGGACACCCCCGGATTCCGGCGGACCCTCTCCGCCCTCCTCGACCGGGTGCGGGAGCTGGGGAGCCCCCTGCCCGACGACTCCCTGGAGCCGTCGGAGCTGATCCTCCCGTCCCCGGACGCCAGCCTCGACCAGATCAGAGCCCTGCTGACGGACGAGGGCCTGATCCCCAACTGATCCCCACTGATCTCCCCTCCGGCGCCCGGTGACGCCCGCCGGCGCCCGGTGACACCGACCGAAGGGCCGCGCCGTACCCGACCGGTGCGGTGCGGCCACCGCCGCCCGCGCCGCACCCCGACCCGGCTAACGTTCCTGAGGTGACCCCCTTGGACCGGGCCAGGAACAGCTGGGGCTGGCTGCGCGCCCACCCCACCGTGGCCGACGGCGCCCTCGCCCTGGGCGTCTTCACCGTCATGCTCTGCGTCGCGATGATGAACCCCTACGGGCCGGCCGCGCAGCACGGCCCCATGGTGTGGAGCACCCGCACCCCGGGTGCCCTCAGCCTGGTCCTGATGCCGTTGGCCGCCGCGACCCTGGCGTTCCGCCGCCGCGCCCCCCTGCCCGTCCTGTGGGTCACGGGCCTCCTGTCCTTCGTGGAACTGCTGTTCAGCGAACCCCGGGCACCGGTCGCGATGGCAGCCGTCTGCGCGCTCTACACGGTCGCCGCGCGCACCGACCGCCCCACGGCCTGGCGGGTCGGCCTGCTGACGATGACGGCCCTGACCGGCGCGGCGATGCTCGCCGGCCCGATGCCCTGGTACACCCAGGAGAACCTCGGCATATTCGCCTGGACCGGCATGGCCGCAGCCGCCGGCGACGCGGTCCGCAGCCGCCGGGCCTTCGTCGACGCCATCCGCGAACGCGCCGAACGCGCCGAACGCACCCGCGAGGAGGAGGCACGGCGCCGGGTCGCGGAGGAACGCCTGCGCATCGCCCGCGACCTGCACGACGTGGTCGCCCACCACATCGCCCTGGTCAACGTGCAGGCGGGCGTCGCGGCACACCTCATGGACCGGCGCCCCGACCAGGCCAAGGAGGCACTGGCCCATGTCCGCGAGGCGAGCCGGTCGGCCCTCGGCGAGCTGCGCGCCACGGTCGGGCTGCTCCGGCAGAGCGGCGATCCGGAGGCCCCCGTCGAACCCACCTCCGGCCTCGACCGGCTCGAAGAGCTCGCCGACACCTTCCGGCACGCCGGACTGCGCGTCGAGGTGGCCCGCGGCGACCAGGGCAGCCGCCCGCCCGCCGCGGTCGACCTGGCCGCGTACCGGATCATCCAGGAGGCACTGACCAATGTCCGCAAGCACGCCGGGGGCCGCGCCCGCGCCGAGGTGAGCGTCGTACGGGTGGGCCCCCACATCGAGGTCACCGTGCTGGACGACGGCTCCCGGGCCGCCCGCGCCGAGGCCGCCGCCGACCCCACCACCCCGCCCGACCCGGCCCTGCCGTCCCAGGCGGGCCCGGACCGCTCGGACCAGCGGACACGCCCCGACCCGTCGGGCCACCAGGACCAGCCGGGCGGCGGCCACGGACTGCTGGGCATGCGGGAACGCGCCACCGCGCTCGGCGGCGTCCTCACGGCCGGTCCCCGGTACGGGGGCGGGTTCCGGGTCCATGCGATCCTGCCGGTCAAGACCCGCACCGGGCGCGGTGCGGGGGAGACGGAGGAACCGCCGTGACCATCCGGGTGCTGCTCGCCGACGACCAAGCCCTGCTGCGCAGCGCCTTCCGGGTCCTGGTCGAGTCCGAACCCGACATGGAAGTGGTCGGCGAGGCCTCCGACGGCGCCGAAGCCGTCCGGATCGCCGCCGAGACGGTGCCCGACGTGGTCCTGATGGACATCCGGATGCCCGGCACCGACGGGCTCAGCGCCACCCGGCTGATCTGCCGGGACCCCGCCCTGTCCACGGTGCGGGTGGTGATGCTGACGACGTTCGAGGTCGACGAGTACGTCGTGCAGTCGCTGCGCGCCGGTGCCTCCGGGTTCCTCGGCAAGGGCTCCGAGCCGGAGGAACTGCTCGGCGCGATCCGGCTCGCCGCAGTGGGCGAGGCCCTGCTGTCCCCCGCCGCGACCAAGGGCCTGATCGCCCGGTTCCTCGCCCAGGGCGACGACTTCGACCCCGCCGGCCGCGCCGACTCCGAGCGGCTCGACGCGCTCACCGGCCGGGAACGGGAAGTCCTCGTGCAGGTCGCCGGCGGCCTCTCCAACGACGACATCGCCGAACGCCTCCAGGTCTCGCCGCTCACCGTGAAGACCCACGTCAACCGGGCGATGGCCAAGCTCGGTGCCCGCGACCGCGCCCAACTCGTCGTCATCGCCTACGAGTCGGGCCTCGTGCGCCCACGCGGCTAGACCGCTGCGCACTACCCCTCAAGGTGTAGATCGCCTACTACACCCGCAGTATGCGCGGCATAAAGGAAAGCGACCTGGGGTCGAGGGATCGGCCTTCCGCGATGGCCCAGGGTAGGGGAGGGGGCTGAGAAGACGCGCCTCCCTCCGTGCCCAGCCACAGAAGAGAGACCGTCACCCATGTCCTGGCTGTCGAAGTTCAGCCTCGCTCAACGGGCCCTGATCGGGCTGATGTCGATCATTGCGATCGTCTTCGGCGCCATAGCGATTCCGCAGCTCAAGCAGCAGCTCCTGCCCTCCATCGAACTGCCGATGGTGTCCGTGCTCGCCCCGTACCAGGGTGCCTCGCCCGACGTGGTCGAGAAGCAGGTCGTCGAGCCGCTGGAAGACAGCATCGAAGCGGTCGACGGCATCACCGGCGTCACGGCCACCGCCAGCGAGGGCAACGCCGTCCTCATGGCGCAGTTCGACTACGGTGACGGCTCGAAGCAGATCATCGCCGACGTCCAGCAGGCCGTGAACCGGGTCCGCTCCCAGCTGCCGGCCGAGGTCGACCCCCAGGTCATCGCCGGGTCCACCGACGACATGCCGACCGTCGTGCTCGCCGCCTCCTCCGACAAGGACCAGCAGGCGCTCAAGGACCAGCTCGACCGCACCGTCGTGCCCAAGCTCAAGGAGATCGACGGCGTCGGCCAGGTCACCATCGACGGTGTCCGCGACCTCCAGGTCACCGTCACCCCCGACGACAAGAAGATGGCGCGGGCCGGGGTGAGCGCCCCGGTCCTCGGTCAGGCCATCCAGGCCGGCGGCGCCACCGTCCCCGCGGGCTCCTTCGAAGAGGACGGCAACAACCGCACGGTCCAGGTCGGCGGCGGCTTCACCTCCGTCCAGCAGATCCAGGACCTGATGGTCACCGGCGAGGGCGTCAAGAAGCCCGTGCGGCTCGCCGACGTCGCCACCGTGAAGCAGGAGCCGGCGAAGGCCGACTCCATCACCCGCACCAACGGCGAACGCAGCCTCGCGATCGTGGTCACCATGGACCAGGACGGCAGCTCGGTCGCGATCTCCGAGGCCGTCGAGGACGCCCTGGCGGACCTGCGCGCCGACCTCGGTGCCGGCGCCTCGCTCGCCGTCGTCACCGACCAGGGACCCGCGGTCTCCAAGGCGATCGACGGCCTCACCACCGAGGGCGCGCTCGGGCTGCTCTTCGCCGTCATCGTCATCCTGGTCTTCCTCGCCTCGATCCGCTCGACGCTGGTCACCGCGGTCTCCATCCCGCTGTCCATCGTCCTCGCGCTGATCGTGCTGTGGAGCCGGGACCTCTCGCTCAACATGCTGACCCTGGGCGCCCTGACCATCGCCATCGGCCGGGTGGTCGACGACTCGATCGTCGTCCTGGAGAACATCAAGCGGCACCTCGGCTACGGCGAGGAGCGCAAGGAGGCCATCCTCACCGCCGTCAAGGAGGTCGCGGGCGCGGTCACCTCCTCGACGCTCACCACCGTCGCCGTGTTCCTGCCCATCGGCCTCGTCGGTGGCATGGTCGGCGCGCTGTTCGGCTCCTTCAGCCTCACCGTGACGGCCGCGCTGCTCGCCTCGCTGCTGGTGTCGCTGACCGTCGTCCCGGTCCTGTCGTACTGGTTCCTGCGGCCCCCGAAGTCCGTGCGCGGGGTCGACGCGGAGGAGGCCCGCCGCCAGGCCGAGGAGAAGGAGGCCCGCAGCCGCCTCCAGCGCACGTACGTGCCCGTGCTGCGGTTCGCCACCCGACGCCGTCTGGTCAGCCTCGGCATAGCCGTCGTCGTCCTGCTCGCCACCTTCGGCATGGCACCGCTGCTCAAGACGAACTTCTTCGACCCGGGTGAGCAGGAAGTCCTCACCATCCGCCAGGAGTTGAAGCCCGGCACCGGGCTGGCCGCGTCCGACGCGGCGGCCCGCAAGGTCGAGAAGATGCTCGACGGGGTCGAGGGCATCGAGAACTACCAGGTCACCGTCGGTTCCTCCGGCTTCATGGCGGCGTTCGGCGGCAGCACCGACACCAACCAGGCGACCTACCAGGTCACCCTGGAGGACGACGCGTCCTACGAGGACACCCAGGACCGCATCGAGGCCGGGCTCGGCAAGCTCTCCGGCGTCGGTGAGACCACCCTGTCCGTCGGCGACGGCTTCGGCGCCCAGGACCTCAGCGTGGTTGTCAAGGCCGCCGACCCCGCGGTGCTGCGCAAGGCGTCCGACGAGGTCCGCGACGAGATCGCGAAGCTCGACGACGTCACCGACGTCCAGAGCAACCTCTCGCAGTCCATCCCGCGGATCTCCGTCAAGGCCAACGACAAGGCCGCCCGGGCGGGGCTCACCGATGCCACCCTCGGCGCGGCCGTCGCCCAGGCGGTGCGCGGCACCACCACCGGCAAGGCGGTCCTGAACGACGCCGAGCGCGACATCGTGATCCGCTCGGCGCAGTCCGCCGCCACCCTGGACGAACTGAAGGACCTGCCCATCGGTCAGGCCCGGCTCGGTGACCTCGCCGTGGTCGAACTCGTCGACGGTCCCGTCTCCATGACCCGCATCGACGGTCAGCGCTCGGCCACCGTCACGGCCCGGCCGACCGGCGAGAACACCGGCGCGGTCAGCTCGGAACTCCAGACGAAGATCAACGCGCTGAAGCTGCCCGAGGGGGCCACCGCGTCCATCGGCGGGGTGTCCGAGGACCAGGAGGACGCGTTCGCCTCCCTCGGCCTCGCGATGCTCGCGGCCATCGCCATCGTGTTCATGCTGCTGGTGGCGGCCTTCAAGTCGCTCGTCCAGCCGCTGATCCTGCTGGTGTCCATCCCGTTCGCGGCGACCGGCGCGCTCGGCCTGCTCATCGTGACCGGCACGCCGCTGGGCGTTCCCGCGATGATCGGCATGCTGATGCTCATCGGCATCGTGGTCACCAATGCGATCGTCCTCATCGACCTCATCAACCAGTACCGCGCTCAGGGGTACGGGGTCGTGGAGGCGGTCGTCGAGGGCGGCCGGCACCGGTTGCGTCCGATCCTCATGACCGCGCTGGCCACGATCTTCGCGCTGCTGCCGATGGCCCTCGGGGTCACCGGTGAGGGCGGGTTCATCGCGAAGCCGCTCGCCGTGGTCGTGATCGGTGGGCTGATCAGCTCGACGCTGTTGACGCTGTTGCTCGTGCCGACGCTGTACGCGATGGTCGAGCTCCGCAAGGATCGTAGGCGCGCGAAGCGCGAGGCGAAGAGGTCCGGGACGTCTGTTCCGGAGCAGTCCGACTCGCCGGAGCCGGCCCGCGCGTAGTCCCTCCGGGTGGGCCCCCTGATCCTGTACGGGTCGGGGGGCCCACTCGTTTCCGCGGGGTGCGAGGTGGTCGCCCGCCCTTTCGGTACGTCCACCTGCGCGTGCGCTGCTTCCGTGCGGTGCGCTGCCGCTTCGCGCAGTTCCCCGCGCCCCTATCGGGTACGTCCACCTGCGCGTGCGCTGTCCTGCGGGGTGCGCTGTGCTCACCCGCGCAGTTCCCCGCGCCCCTGTCGGGGCGCCGCCCTGTGGGTCGGGGTGCCCTGTGGGGCGGGGCGGGGCGCACGGGGCGGCGTACCCCGAGCTGGGCGCACCTGATCAGGGGCGCGGGGAACTGCGCGAAACACCAGCGCACCCGCACGGGAGCAGCGCACGCCCACCGGGACGCACCGGAAAGGGGCGCGGGGAACGGCGCGGGCAACCACAGCGCACGCCAGCGCAAAAGACCCCTACGGGAGAGCCAGCATGCGTTCCAGCGCGAGCTTGGCGAACCGCTCGGTCTCCGGATCGACACTGATCCGATTGACCACCTTGCCGTCGGCCAACGACTCCAGCGTCCACACGAGGTGCGGCAGGTCGATCCGGTTCATGGTCGAGCAGAAGCACACCGTCTTGTCGAGGAAGACGATCTCCTTGCCCTCCGGGGCGAAACGGTTCGCCAACCGCCGCACCAGATTCAGCTCCGTGCCGATTGCCCAACTGGACCCGGCGGGCGCGGCCTCCAGCGCCTTGATGATGTACTCGGTCGACCCCACGTAGTCCGCCGCCGCGACGACCTCGTTGTGGCACTCGGGGTGGACGAGCACGTTGACCCCGGGGATGCGGGCCCGCACGTCCTCCACGGACTCCAGCGAGAAGCGCCCGTGCACCGAGCAGTGCCCCCGCCACAGGATCATCTTCGCGGCCCGCAACTGCTCCGGGGTCAGCCCGCCGCCCGGCTTGTGCGGGTTGTAGACGACGCAGTCCTCCAGGGACATGCCCATGTCCCGCACCGCGGTGTTGCGCCCGAGGTGCTGGTCGGGCAGGAACAGCACCTGCTCGCCCTGGGTGAACGCCCAGTCGAGCGCCTTGTGGGCGTTGGACGAGGTGCAGATCGTCCCCCCGTGCCGTCCGGTGAACGCCTTGATGTCCGCGGACGAGTTCATGTACGAGACGGGCACGACCCGCTCGGCTATGCCGGCCTCGGTCAGCACGTCCCAGCACTCGGCGACCTGCTCGGCGGTGGCCATGTCGGCCATGGAGCACCCGGCGGCGAGGTCCGGCAGGACGACCTTCTGGGCGTCTTCGGTGAGGATGTCGGCCGACTCGGCCATGAAGTGCACACCGCAGAAGACGATGTACTCGGCCTCGGGGCGCGCCGCGGCATCGCGCGCCAGCTTGAACGAGTCGCCCGTGACGTCCGCGAACTGGATGACCTCGTCGCGCTGGTAGTGGTGCCCCAGGACGAAGACCTTGTTGCCGAGCTTCTCCTTGGCCGCCCGGGCCCGTTCCACCAGGTCGGGGTCGGAGGGCGAGGGCAGGTCACCGGGACACTCCACGCCGCGCTCGCTGCGCGGGTCGGCCTCCCGGCCGAGCAGCAGCAGGGCCAACGGAGTCGGTTGGACGTCCAGGGGCTGGGCGGTGGTCACGATCACGCACCCTTTCTCTGCGGGGTCTGACCCCGGCGGCTCACAGGCGGCCTCCGGACCGGGGGTGGCCCGGCCCGGAGGCCCCTTTTCGTCGTTCTGACGTTATCTATCATAACTGCTTCACGTCAGTTTGACGATGGCCATCATGTCGATGTGACGCATTCCCCCCGGGACCACCGGCGCGCCCCGGACCAGGCGTGTTCCCCGGGCGATGGGCCCCGGGAACGGACGTGGTCGCCCCCGCGCCCCGTGTGCGAGCATGGGAAGCGCAAGGCAAGACGCCGAACACGCACGCGGGCCCGGAATGAATCCGCCGCACCGCCGGTTGTTACGTCGGCAAGCAGTCTCCGTACAACCCGGGAGAGATGTAGATGTCCGTATCGGACGAGACCACGACCGCCACCGACACCGACGGCATCATCCTGTCCGACGCCGCCGCGTCCAAGGTCAAGGCTCTGCTCGACCAGGAAGGCCGCGAGGACCTGGCCCTGCGGGTCGCCGTACAGCCCGGCGGCTGCTCGGGCCTGCGCTACCAGCTCTTCTTCGACGAGCGCTCCCTCGACGGGGACGTCGTGAAGGACTTCGACGGCGTCAAGGTCGTCACCGACCGCATGAGCGCCCCCTACCTGGGCGGCGCCTCCATCGACTTCGTCGACACCATCGAGAAGCAGGGCTTCACGATCGACAACCCGAACGCCACGGGCTCCTGCGCCTGCGGCGACTCCTTCAGCTGACGCGGCCCGACCGGTCGGCCGTCCCCGCGACGGACCGCAGCGTCCCCGCACCGCATCAGGCGGTACCCCGTGACGGGGTACCGCCTGACGTGCGTTCCGCGCTGGCTACCGCGCGCCGCCGCGATCCGTGCCCGGCCACCCCCGCGGAGCGCGGTCCGGCACCGGCGCGCCCTTCGCGTCCACGACCTCGCGGTTCCCGAGCGGCCCGTCCAGGCGCACGGTCCGCTCCTCGTGCACCGCGACCGCCGCGCAAACCCGCCCCGGCTCGGTGGTCTGCGTGACCCGTACGGTCACCTCGTCCTGCTTCTCGCGCGCGCTCGCCGCATAGGTGGGGCAGAGCCCGCCGACGAAGTGCAGCACCAGTTCGTCGACGGTGCCGCCCTCGACCTTCCGGACCGAGTACCACGCGATGTCGACGTCCGAGGTCTCGGTGCCCTCGCGCTCCTCGGGCAGCGGCGACGGCGAGCCGCCCGGCGCGCTCAGGTGCACGGGGGAGACCGCCGGCCGGGTCACCGTGTACGGGGTGCCGGAGCCGTCCGGGGTCACCTCGAACAGCCAGGACGGGACCAGGATCGAACGGCCCCCGGAGAGCTGGGCGGCCAGCCCGAACTCGGCCCCCGTGATCCACAGCGGGTCCTTCTCCGGCGCGGCCTTCGTCGACCCCTCGCCGCAGGGCGCGGCGATCCGGTCCTCGTGCGGGACGGCGGTCGCGCAGCCGCCGATGCCCACCGGCCCGTCGCCCGCCCCGTTCAACAGCCCGAGCGCCTTCGCCGCGCTGATCGTCGGATACGTGTCCCCCTCGACCAGCTCGGCCAACCGGCCGCTGCCCCCGGTGACCTCGCCACCCGGGCCGATGTGCAGCCCGGTCGACCAGCCGAAGGTGGGCGAACCGGCCACCACCGGTGCCGCGTTCACCACCCGGGCCGAACCCAGGACCTGCCGCGCGTCGACCTTCGCGGAGTCCTGTCCGATGGCCTTGAGCACCGGAGCGGCGGCGGCCTTCGCGGCGGCCTCACCGATCGGCGCGGTGCCCCGGGACCCACCGGGGAGCCGGGCCGGCCGGCGCTCCTCGTCGGGGGTGCAGCGGCTCCCCGAGGCGCAGGAGTCCGAACCTCCCGCGTAACGCGTGAACGTCCAGGTCCCCACGTCGTCCCGGGCGACCTGGAGCGACGGGCTGCCGTCGGCCGCGCCGACCCGCCAGGTGCTGCCGTTCAGCACCGGTTCGCCCGGGACGCCCAACGCCTCGGCCAGTTCGCTGACCGCGGACCGTTCCACCGGTGAGCCCGGTCGGTACACGGCCGCGCGGGCGGGGCCCTTCGGCAGCTTCCCCCGTGCCTCGTAGCGCGGGCCGCCGGGGTTGGGCTCACCGGGTGCGATCCCCGGCCCGTCGCCGCCGCCCCCCTGCTGACCGTCGAGGGCCAGCGGCGGGGGAGTGTCACCGCCCTTGCCCGGCGGTACGGCCCGCTCCGCGGGTCCGTTGCCCGAGGCGGCCATGGCCAGATACGTTCCACCGCCCCCGACCAGCACCACCGCCGCGACGGCGGCGACCATCACGGGGGAGCGGCGCAGGCCCCCCCACCGGGCTCCGCCGCGGGGCCGCGACTCGCCCGCGGCGTCGGCACCCTCGACGCCACCGGGGCCGTCCGGGTCGACCGGGTTGCTGCTCACCGCATCGCTCCTTCGCCTGCGCCGCGGTCGCCTCGTGCTCCCGCGGCGGGTCGTAGAACTGGTCCGCCGGTGCGGCGGACAGCGATGGGACGCGGTGGGCGGGCGCACGGTTCCGCCGCGCGCCCGAGCTCACCCGAACGGCTCACCCCCCGTACGTCGACCGCTCGAACATCGGGTCCAACAGACGGGCGGAGGAGGCGGGCACGACGACCCCGTGGAGCGGAGCGGGTCGGGGCGCGGAGGTGCGCCGCGGGTCCGGGGTCCAGTGCGGGACCATCCGGGCACAGTCCCCCCGCAGCGCGGCCAGGCCGCCGTCGAGGTCGTACGGAGCGGGTTCCCGGAGCCGGAGGTTCGTCATAGGGCCACGGTAGGCGCCAGGGCTCATGCGAAAAAAGCCCTACTATCAGGTAGTTTCGACCTTTCGCCAGGTTCGGACCGTTGCGGTGAACGGGTAGCGTGAAGTGTTCACTCTCCGGGGTCCCGGTCGACCGCCGCGGACCCGTCCAGCCGCCCCGAATTTCCCCCAGGAGCGCCTCGCCGTGCGTATCGCAGTCACCGGCTCCATCGCCACCGACCATCTGATGACCTTCCCCGGACGGTTCGCCGAGCAACTCGTCGCTGATCAACTGCACACGGTCTCCCTGTCCTTCCTCGTCGACACCCTCGACGTGCGCCGCGGCGGGGTCGGCGCCAACATCGCCTTCGGCATGGGACAGCTGGGGGCGAACCCGATCCTGGTCGGGGCCGCCGGCGCCGACTTCGACGAGTACCGCGCCTGGCTCGACCGGCACGGCGTGGACACCGAGTCCGTCCGCATCTCCGAGGTCCTGCACACGGCCCGGTTCGTCGTCACCACCGACGCCGACCACAACCAGATCGGCTCCTTCTACACGGGTGCCATGAGCGAGGCCCGGCTCATCGAGCTGAAGGCGGTCGCGGACCGGGTCGGCGGGCTCGACCTCGTCCTGATCGGCGCCGACGACCCGGAGGGCATGCTCCGCCACACCGAGGAGTGCCGCAGCCGGGACATCCCCTTCGCCGCGGACTTCTCCCAGCAGATCGCCCGGATGAACGGCGACGAGATCCGCATACTGCTGGACGGCGCGGCGTACCTCTTCTCCAACGAGTACGAGAAGGGCCTCATCGAGGCCAAGACCGGCTGGAGCGACCAGGAGATCCTCAGCCGCGTCGGCCACCGGGTCACCACCCTCGGCGCGCGGGGCGTGCGCATCGAGCGGGTCGGACACGATCCCATCGAGGTCGGGGTCCCCGCGGAGGACGCGAAGGTCGACCCCACGGGTGTCGGCGACGCGTTCCGTGCCGGGTTCCTGTCCGGCCTCGCCTGGGGCGTCAGCCTGGAACGGGCCGCCCAGGTCGGTTGCATGGTCGCGACGCTCGTCATCGAGACGCTCGGCACGCAGGAGTACCAGCTTCGCCGGGTCCACTTCATGGACCGCTTCACCAAGGCGTACGGCGACGAGGCCGCGCAAGAGGTCCAGTCCCACCTGACTTGCCCCTGACGCGTTTCGGTGGCCCGCGGTGCTCCAGCTGGTGGCGGGCCCCGGAGGTACGGCCACCTGAGCGTGTGCTGCGCTGCGCGGGTGCGCTGTGCTCACCCGCGCAGTTCCCCGCGCCCCTATAGGGGCCCGCCTGCCACCTCGGCGGGGCCCCGATAGGGGCGCGGGGAACTGCGCAAAGCGTCCAGCGCACCGAGCCGGACAGCGCACCCCCACGGGACAGCGCACCACCGGATGAACGCACTCGATCAGGGGCGCGGGGAACGGCGCAAAACCACCGCGCACCCGCACGGGACAGCGCACCGCCAGGTGGACGCACCGAAAGGGGCGCGGGGAACGGCGCGGCCAACCACGCCGCACCCGACGACGGGACGCGCCCTCACACCACCCGGACCACCCGGTAAGCCACCCCCCGCCCCCCCGGCGACGCGCCGGCAAACCGCTGACCCCGCATCTCGCACCACGCAGGAATGTCCCACCGGGCAGCCTCATCGTCGGCGAGCACGACCACCGTCCCGCCCACCGGAACCCGCCCGATCACCTTCGCCAGCTCGATCACGGGCAACGGGCACCGCTTGCCCAGCGCGTCCACCACCAGCTCGCCCCCCTCGACGCGAGCCGGGTCCGACGGGGCCGGCGCGTGGGTGCCGCCACCCAACTTCCCGCGCACGGAGTCCACCACCGTCGGCAGCACCCCGAGGAACCGCTCGACCTCCTCGGCCGGGGTCCCCGGCGGCAGCGACACCCGTACGTTCCCCTCACTGAGCACGCCCATCGCCCGCAGCACGTGGCTGGGCGTCAGCGTGCTGCTGGTGCACGAGGACCCGGACGACACGGAGAACCCGGCCCGGTCCAGCTCGGACAACACGCTCTCGCCGTCCACGTACAGACAGGAGAAGGTGACGAGGTGCGGCAGCCGCCGCTCCGGGTCGCCCACGACCGTCGTGTCCGGGACCAGCACCGTCACCCGTTCCCGCACCCGTGCGGTCAGCGCCCGCAGCCGCGCCCCCTCGGCGTCGGCCTCCGCCCGTACCGCCCGCAGCGAGGCCACCGCCGCGACGACCGCCGGAACGTTCTCGAAGCCGGGTGCCCGACCCGACTCCCGCTCGTCCACCGGCCCCCGCGGGGCGAACCGCACTCCCTTGCGCACCACGAGCAGCCCCACTCCGGCCGGCCCGCCCCACTTGTGGGCGCTGCCCGTCAACAGGGACCAACCGCCGGGCACCGGTCCCCACGCGAGCGACTGCGCCGCGTCCACCAGGAGCGGCACCCCGGCCTCCCGGCACCGCTCGGCCACCTCGGCGACCGGCTGTTCCGTGCCCACCTCGTGATTGGCCGACTGGAGGCACGCCAGGGCGGAGTCCGGCCGCAGCAGGCCCGTGAAGACCTCGGCGTCCACCGCCCCGGTCCGGGTCACCGGGGCCCGGGTGACGCTGCCGCCGGCCGCCTCGTGCACCTCGGCCGCGTGCAGCACGGAGGAGTGCTCGACCGCCGACACCAGCAGGTGAGCGCCGGCCCGGCGCCGGCCGGCCAGGGCGCCGGCCACCCCGTCGTGCACGGCCCGGGTGCCGGAAGGGGTGAAGACCAGCTCGTCGGGGCGGCACCCCAGGGCCTCGGCCGCGGCCTCCCGCGCCGCGTCCAGCAGCATGCGGGCCCGGCGGCCCTCGCGGTAGAGCCGGGCGGGGTCGGCCCACCCTTCGTCCAGGGACGCCTGGAGCGCCTGCCGGGCGACGGGGTGCAGCGGTGCGGAGGAAGCCGCGTCGAAGTAGGACACGCCCGTACCGTAACCCCGGCCCGCCCCCGGCCGTCCGGTCGGCCGGCCCCGCCGGACGGGGGGCGCAGCGGGGCCGGGGACCGGCGCCGGAGGGGCCGTCAGGAGCAGTGTCCCCGGGGCCGATCGGCCGCCCCTTCGACCCGACGGAACGTCCCGCTCCGTGTTGCGGTCGGGCCTCCGACCAGCGGCGTACCACCCCTTCGGGGAGTCGGACGGCGCGTTGGGCACCCTCCCCGCGCGACCCCAAATAGCGTCCAGTAGGGTTTGGTCCGCATAAACATCCAAACCCCTGCCCGACGCAGGGCGGCGACCGACCAGCGAGAAGGCCGCAGCCAACCGCGCGGGCGAGACTCTCGGGAAGGCGCTACGTGAGTCCCAACGGCTCCGACCGCTCGCCGCGGCGCCCGATGCGGCGGAAGCTGCTGCAGGCACTGACTGCGGGCCTGGTCCTGGCGACCGCCACCGGTTGCACATACAAGGACTTCCCCCGCCTGGGTATGCCCACCCCGACCACCGAGGAGGCGCCCCGCATCCTCTCCTTGTGGCAGGGTTCGTGGGCCGCCGCGCTCACCGTTGGCGTGCTGGTGTGGGGCTTGATCCTGTGGAGTGTCTTCTTCCACCGGCGCAGCCGCACCAAGGTCGAAGTTCCCCCCCAGACCCGGTACAACATGCCGCTAGAGGCGTTGTACACCGTGGTCCCGATCCTCATCGTCTCGGTGTTCTTCTACTTCACCGCGCGCGACGAGTCGAAGCTCCTGGCACTGGACGACAAGCCCGCCCACGTCGTGAACGTGGTCGGCTTCCAGTGGAGCTGGGCCTTCAACTACGTCGAGAAGGTGCCCGGCTCCACGGGCAACGCGAAGACGGACAAGAACCTGGCGGGGATTCCGAACCGCTTCAAGGAAGACTTCCCGGACAACGCGGGCGGCGTGTACGACGTCGGCGTTCCCGGTACCCGTAACCCCCAGACAGGCAACCCCGGTCCCACGCTCGTCCTCCCCAAGGGCGAGAAGGTCCGCTTCGTCCTCACCTCGCGTGACGTCATCCACTCCTTCTGGGTGGTGCCGTTCCTGATGAAGCTGGACGTCATCCCGGGCCACACCAACGCCTTCGAGGTGACCCCGAGCAAGGAGGGGACCTTCCTGGGCAAGTGTGCCGAGCTGTGCGGTACGGACCACTCCCGCATGCTCTTCAACGTCAAGGTCGTCTCCCCCGAGCGCTACCGGCAGTACTTGAAGGAGCTGGCGGACAAGGGGCAGACCGGTTACGTCCCGGCCGGCATTGAGCAGACGAGCCACGAGAAGAACCGGGAGACGAACCAGCTGTGAGCATCCTCAACGATCCTCCTCAGGGCGCAGAGGCGGCTGACGACTCGTACGAGAACGAGCTGCCGGTCCGTCGCAAGCAGCCCGGCAACGTCGTGGTCAAGTGGCTCACCACCACCGACCACAAGACCATCGGTACGTTGTACCTGGTCACCTCGTTCGTCTTCTTCTGCGTCGGCGGCGTCATGGCGCTGTTCATGCGTGCCGAGCTGGCCCGCCCGGGCACGCAGATCATGTCGAACGAGCAGTTCAACCAGGCGTTCACGATGCACGGCACGATCATGCTGCTGATGTTCGCGACGCCGCTGTTCGCGGGCTTCGCGAACTGGATCATGCCGCTCCAGATCGGTGCCCCCGACGTCGCGTTCCCGCGGCTGAACATGTTCGCCTACTGGCTCTACCTGTTCGGCTCGCTCATCGCGGTCGCGGGCTTCCTGACCCCGAACGGCGCCGCCGACTTCGGTTGGTTCGCCTACTCGCCGCTGTCCGACGCGGTCCGCTCGCCGGGCGTCGGCGCGGACATGTGGATCATGGGTCTGGCGTTCTCCGGCTTCGGTACGATCCTCGGCTCGGTCAACTTCATCACCACCATCATCTGCATGCGCGCACCCGGCATGACGATGTTCCGCATGCCGATCTTCACCTGGAACGTGCTGCTGACCGGTGTGCTGGTCCTGCTCGCCTTCCCGGTGCTGGCCGCCGCGCTCTTCGCGCTGGAGGCCGACCGGAAGTTCGGCTCGATGATCTTCGATCCGGCCAACGGCGGAGCGCTGCTCTGGCAGCACCTCTTCTGGTTCTTCGGCCACCCCGAGGTGTACATCATCGCCCTGCCGTTCTTCGGCATCATTTCCGAGATCCTGCCGGTGTTCAGCCGCAAGCCGATGTTCGGTTACTCCGGTCTGATCGGTGCGACGATCGCCATCGCGGGCCTTTCGGTCACGGTGTGGGCGCACCACATGTACGTCACCGGTGGCGTGCTCCTCCCGTTCTTCTCCTTCATGACGTTCCTCATCGCCGTTCCGACCGGCGTGAAGTTCTTCAACTGGATCGGAACGATGTGGAAGGGCTCGCTGTCCTTCGAGACACCGATGCTCTGGGCGATCGGCTTCCTGATCACCTTCACCTTCGGTGGTCTGACCGGTGTCATCCTGGCCTCGCCGCCCCTCGACTTCCACGTCTCCGACTCGTACTTCGTGGTGGCGCACTTCCACTACGTCATCTTCGGCACCGTGGTCTTCGCGATGTTCGCCGGCTTCCACTTCTGGTGGCCGAAGTTCACCGGCAAGATGCTGGACGAGCGCCTCGGCAAGATCACCTTCTGGACGCTGTTCATCGGCTTCCACGGCACGTTCCTGGTCCAGCACTGGCTGGGTGCCGAGGGCATGCCGCGCCGGTACGCCGACTACCTGGCGGCCGACGGCTTCACCGCCCTGAACACCATCTCCACGATCAGCTCCTTCGTGCTCGGTCTGTCGGTCCTGCCGTTCTTCTACAACGTCTGGAAGACCGCCAAGTACGGCAAGAAGGTCGAGGTGGACGACCCGTGGGGCTACGGCCGCTCCCTGGAGTGGGCCACGTCCTGCCCGCCGCCCCGGCACAACTTCGTCACCCTGCCGCGCATTCGCTCCGAATCGCCGGCGTTCGACCTGCACTACCCGGAGATCGCCGCGCTCGACCAGCTGGAGAACGCGGGCGGGCACCTCGGCCCCGGTTCCGGTGAGGCGCTGGCCGGCAGCAAGGAGGCCGGCAAGTGAAGATCCAGGGCAAGATGTTCATCTGGTTGAGCGTCTTCGTACTCGTCATGGCGATCGTCTACGGCGTGTGGTCGAAGGAGCCGGCCGGCACCACGGCGCTCTTCCTCGCCTTCGGCCTGTGCATCATGGTCGGCTACTACCTGGCCTTCACGGCCAAGCGGGTCGACGTGGGCGCGCAGGACAACAAGGACGCGGACGTCGCGGACGACGCCGGTGAGGTGGGCTTCTTCAGCCCGCACAGCTGGCAGCCGCTCGCCCTCGCCGTCGGTGGCGCGTTCGCCTTCTGCGGCGTCATCTTCGGCTGGTGGCTGCTGTACTTCTCGCTGCCGATCATCCTGATCGGTCTGTGGGGCTGGGTCTTCGAGTACTACCACGGAGAGAACCAGAACCAGTAGCACCCGCTGAGCACCCGTACGGGCCCGGACACTCCCCTCGGAGGTCCGGGCCCCGTGCGTTGCACCTGGCACCCCCGCACCCCGGCACCCCCGCGCCCCCCATATCCCCTCCCACACCCCCCACCTCCCCCGTACGGCCCACTCGCCGTGCCCGGCGCGCCGGACGTTCTTAGGCTCGGGCCATGAGCCACTCACCGCGAACGCGCACGGTCTTGAGCTGCACGATGCTGGTGGTCACCCTCGTCGCGGGTGCCACCGCCTGTGGCGGTACCACCGACCATCCGCTGTCAGCCGCGCCGTACGACGCGGCGAGCCAGGTGCTCCTGGGCACCGCATCGGGCAACGCCAAGCTCGACCCCGACCGCCCCCTGGAGATCACGGCCAAGCAGGGCGCGGGGGGCCGCATCACCGACGTCACGGCCACCGACGCCGCGGGACGCTACGTGGCGGGCAAACTCTCCGCCGACGGCACTCGTTGGCACACCACCGTCCCGCTGGCCGCAGGCGCCCATTACACGGCCCGGGTCAGCACCGAGAAGGCGGACGGCTCGCCCGGCCGGAAGGTCGTCACCTTCGACACGGGCGTCCCCGCCAAGAAACGCGAACTGAAGGTGACGTTCGGCCCCGACGAGGGCAAGTACGGGGTCGGCCAACCCATCATCGCCGAGCTGAGCGAGCCGATCGAGGACAAGAAGGCCCGGGCCGCCGTCGAACGGGGCCTCAGGGTCGAGTCGCAGCCCGCGGTCGAGGGCGCCTGGCACTGGCTCAACGACGAGGTCCTGCACTACCGGCCCAAGGAGTACTGGCCCGTCAACGCCACGATCACGGCGCGCAGCACCCTGGACGGCATCAAGGTCGGCGAGCGCCTCTGGGGCGGCGAGAGCGCCCCGTTGAAGCTCACCACGGGCGACAGGATCGTCGCGGTCACCGACGCCTCCTCGCACTACATGACGGTCTACCGCAACGGCGAGGAGATCAACTCGATCCCCGTCACCACCGGCAAGCCCGGCTTCTCCACCCGCAACGGCATCAAGGTGGTGCTCGGCAAGGAGTACTTCGTCCGGATGCGGGGCACCAGCATCGGCATCGCCGCGGGCACCTCGGAGTCGTACGACCTACCGGTGTACTACGCCACCCGGGTCACCTGGAGCGGCGAGTACGTGCACGCGGCGCCCTGGTCGCTGGGCTCGCACGGCGCCGCCAACGTCAGCCACGGCTGCACGGGGATGAGCACCGGCAACGCCGCCTGGTTCTACGAGACCGTCCGCGCGGGCGACCTCGTCAAGGTCATCAACAGCTACGGCGAGGAGATGGACCCCTTCGGCAACGGGTACGGGGACTGGAACCTGGACTGGAAGGATTGGCAGGAGGGCAGTGCCGTCCACGGCACCGGAGCCCCCCGCACCCCGCCGGCGGCCCAACAGGCCCGACTGCGCCCGGGGACCTGACCCGTCCCGCGCGGCCCCGTCGCCGCCCGGTCCTGCACGACACGCCCGGCGGTGCGCACACCACCGGGCGTCCGGCACCCGTAAAGATCGGGGTCAACCCCCATCCGTACGCGTCAGGCCTGCACGGCCAGCCGACTGCGCAGCAGTTCCGCGAGCGCTCGCGCGAACTCCACGGGTTCCACCGGGTGGGTCACCGCGGCCTCGGCCCGGCTCCAGGTGGCCAGCCAGGCGTCCTGGGGGCGCCCGATCAGCAACAGCACCGGCGGGCAGCGGAAGACCTCGTCCTTGATCTGGCGGCACACGCCCATGCCGCCCGCGGGAACCGCCTCGCCGTCCAGGACGCACGCGTCGATCCCGCCCCGGTCCAGTTCCTTGAGCAACGCGGGCAACGTGGCGCACTCGATGAACTCGACCGGCGGCACGTCCGTGGCCGGCCGGCGCCCCGTAGCCAGCCGCACCTGCTCCCGCGTGTTCGCGTCGTCGCTGTAGACCAGCACCGTGGCGGTCGGCTGCATTGTTCCTCCGAGTGCTTGGGGGCTCCGGAGCCTGCCTGGCCCGGGGCTGTGGGATGCCTGGGACGGGAACCGTTGGGGCGGATGCTACTCCCTCGGACACCTCGTCAACACCGGTTCGGACACCGTCGCGATGGGCCATCCGGGCAGCGCACGGCGTGCGGACACACCGAACGGCACCCCCCGGAGTGAGGGCGAGATAAGCGACCGACATAATGTCGGTCGTGGCGACAGCAACGACAGTAGAAACCGGGCCCGCGCACCCGTCGGTCAATCGACCGAACCTCACCAGCGTCGGAACCATCATTTGGTTGAGTTCCGAGCTGATGTTCTTCGCGGCCCTCTTCGCGATGTACTTCACCCTGCGATCGGTGACCGGCCCCGAGTTCTGGAAGGAACAGGCAGCAGCCCTGAACCTGCCGTTCTCGGCGACGAACACCACGATCCTGGTGCTCTCCTCCTTCACCTGCCAGCTCGGTGTGTTCGCCGCCGAGCGGGGTGACGTGAAGAAGCTCCGGATGTGGTTCATCGTGACCTTCATCATGGGTGCGATCTTCATCGGTGGTCAGGTCTTCGAGTACGTGGAGCTGGTGAAGGAGTACGGCCTCTCGCTGTCCTCCGACCCGTACGGCTCGGTGTTCTACCTGACGACCGGCTTCCACGGACTGCACGTGGCGGGCGGACTGATCGCCTTCCTCCTGGTCCTGGGGCGCACCTACGCGGCCAGAAGGTTCACTCACGAGCAGGCGACCGCCGCGATCGTCGTGTCCTACTACTGGCACTTCGTCGATGTCGTGTGGATCGGCCTCTTCGCCACGATCTACTTGATCAAGTAATCGGGCGGCGCCCCGCCGGGGCCGCATCCCGACCACCCGAAGCATCGACGCAGAAGATCCTGACACCGGGGTAATCCGTGAAAAAGCTCTCCGCACGACGACGCCACCCGCTGGCGGCTGTCGTCGTCCTACTCCTCGCGCTGGCGGCCACCGGGGGGCTGTACGCCGTGTTCGCGCCGGCGGACAAGGCGCAGGCCGAGACCGCCCAGTCCCTCGCCATCGAAGAGGGCAAGAAGCTGTACGCCGTCGGCTGCGCGAGCTGCCACGGCACCGGCGGTCAGGGCAGTTCCGACGGCCCGCCGCTGGTGGGCGTCGGCGCAGCCGCCGTCGACTTCCAGGTCGGTACCGGCCGGATGCCCATGATGGCCCAGGGTGCCCAGGCCCCGAAGAAGAAGAAGGTCTACACGCAGGCCGAGATCGACCAGCTCGCGGCCTACATCGGCGCGATGGGTGCCGGTCCCAGCATCCCGACCAAGAAGCAGTACAGCCCCGAGGGCGCGGACATCGCCAACGGTGGCGAGCTGTTCCGCAACAACTGCGCGCAGTGCCACAACTTCACCGGCCAGGGCGGTGCCCTGACCAAGGGCAAGTACGCGCCCGGCCTGGACGGCGTCAGCCCGAAGCACCTCTACGAGGCGATGCAGACGGGTCCGCAGAACATGCCCTCCTTCCCCGACACGACGATGCCGGAGAAGGACAAGCGGGACATCATCGCGTACGTCAACGCGGTCAACGGTGACAAGACCGTCCACAACGGTGGTCTGAACCTCGGCGGCCTCGGGCCGGTCAGTGAGGGTCTGTTCGCCTGGATCTTCGGTCTCGGCGCGCTGATCGTCACTGCCATCTGGGTCGCCGCTCGGACCGCAAAGGCCAAGAAGTCATGAGTAGCCAAGACATTCCAGAAGAGAACCTGCCCGCAGCGCAGGACCACGCCCACGGCGCCGTAGCCCTGGCCGACACGGAGAATCCGTTCGCGGACCCGGGTCTGCCCCCGCACGAGCACCGCATCCAGGACATCGACGAGCGGGCCGCCAAGCGGTCCGAGCGCACCGTCGCCCTGATGTTCGTGCTGTCGATGCTCGGCACGGTCGCGTTCATCGTCGCCTACGTGATGATCCCGGTCGACAAGTCGATCTACATCTGGCCGATCGGGCACATCAACGCGCTGAACTTCACCCTCGGGTGGACCCTCGGCGTCTCGCTGTTCCTGATCGGCGCGGGCGCGGTCCACTGGGCCCGCACCTTGATGTCCGACGTGGAGCACGTCGACGAGCGTCACCCCATCGCCGCCTCGCCGGAGGTCAAGGCGAAGGTGATGGCGGACTTCCGACAGGGGGCGGAGGAATCCGCGCTCGGTCGCCGCAAGCTGATCCGCAACACGATGTTCGGTGCCCTGGCGCTGTTCCCGCTCTCGGGTGTCGTCCTGCTCGGCGGCCTCGGCCCCGCGCCCGGCACCAAGCTGCGGCACACCTTGTGGGCCAAGGGCAAGCTCCTCGTCAACATGAACACCAACGAGCCGCTGCGTCCCGAGGACGTCATCGTCGGTTCGCTGACGTTCGTCAAGCCCGAGGGCCTCGAAGAGCACGACCACGGCTTCCTCACCGAGATCACCAAGGCCGCCGTGATGATCGTCCGGCTCCAGCCCGGTGACATCAAGGACAAGCAGGAGCTGGCCTGGTCCCACGACGGGATCGTCGCCTACTCCAAGGTCTGCACCCACGTCGGTTGCCCGATCAGCCTGTACGAGCAGCAGACGCACCACGCGCTCTGCCCGTGCCACCAGTCCACCTTCGACCTCTCCGACGGTGCTCGGGTCATCTTCGGCCCGGCCGGCCACGCGCTTCCGCAGCTGCGGATCGGCGTGAACTCGGAGGGTTACCTTGAGGCGCTCGGCGACTTCGACGAGCCTGTCGGTCCGGCCTTCTGGGAGCGCGGATGAGTACCACGACGACCAACGACCGCGAGACCACCCGACGGGACAAAGCGCCCGCGGGTGAGCGGGTCGCCGACTGGGCGGACGGCCGGCTGGGGATCTACTCCCTGGCCAAGGCCAACATGCGCAAGATCTTCCCGGACCACTGGTCCTTCATGCTGGGGGAGGTCTGCCTCTACGCCTTCGTCATCATCATCGTCACGGGTGTCTACCTGACGCTGTTCTTCCACCCGTCGATGAACGAGGTGGAGTACCACGGCCCGTACGTGCCGCTCCAGGGCCAGCTGGTCTCCGAGGCGTTCAACTCGACCATGAAGATCTCGTTCGAGGTCCGCGGTGGTCTGCTGATCCGGCAGATCCACCACTGGGCCGCGCTGATCTTCCTGGCCGGCATGTTCGCGCACATGATGCGCGTGTTCTTCACGGGTGCGTTCCGCAAGCCGCGTGAGGTCAACTGGGTCTTCGGCTTCTCGCTGTTCGTCCTCGGGATGTTCGCCGGCTTCACCGGCTACTCGCTCCCGGACGACCTGCTGTCCGGCACCGGTGTCCGCTTCATGCAGGGCGCGGTCCTGTCCGTGCCCATCGTCGGCACGTACCTCGCGTTCTTCCTGTTCGGCGGGGAGTTCCCCGGGCACGACTTCGTGGCGCGCTTCTACTCGGCCCACGTCCTGTTGATCCCGGGCATCATGGCGGGTCTGATCGTGGCCCACCTGATCCTCGTCGTGTACCACAAGCACACCCAGTTCCCCGGCCCCGGCCGCACCCAGAAGAACGTCGTCGGCATGCCGCTGATGCCGGTCTACATGGCCAAGGCGGGAGGCTTCTTCTTCCTGGTCTTCGGCGTCATCGCGGTCATCTCCGCGATGGTCACCCTGAACCCCATCTGGTCGATCGGCCCCTACCGGCCGGACATGGTGTCCACCGGCGCACAGCCCGACTGGTACATGGGCTTCTCCGAGGGCCTGATCCGGGTGATGCCTGGCTGGGAGATCAACTTCGCCGGACACACCCTCGTGCTGGGCGTGTTCATCCCGCTGATGATCGTCTTCCCGTTGGTGCTGGTCTCGATCGCGGTGTACCCGTTCATCGAGTCCTGGATCACCGGGGACAAGCGCGAGCACCACTTGCTGGACCGTCCGCGCAACGCCCCGACCCGTACGGGTGTGGGTGTCGCCTGGATCACCTGGTACGTGGTCATGCTGATCGGCGGTGGCAACGACCTCGTCGCCACGCACTTCCACCTGTCGATCAACGCGATCACCTGGTTCGTGCGCATCGGGTTCTTCGTGGCCCCGGTCCTCGCCTTCATCATCACCAAGCGGATCTGCCTCGGCCTCCAGCGCCGGGACCGGGACAAGGTGCTGCACGGACGCGAGTCCGGCATCATCAAGCGCCTGCCGCACGGCGAGTTCATCGAGATCCACGAGCCGCTCAACCAGGAGGCGCTGCACACGCTCACCCAGCACGAGCAGTACCAGCCGGTGGAGATCGGCCCGCTGGTCGACGAGAACGGCGTCGAGCGCAAGGTGTCCCGCCTCCAGAAGGCGCGTGCCCGTCTCTCGAAGGGCTACTACGGCGACCAGGGCCAGATCGCCAAGCCCACCGCCGAGGAGTACAAGGAGATCACGGACGGCCACGGCCACCACTGATCCCCCGGTCGGGACCCCGCGCGGGGGTCCCGGCGGTCGCCACCCGAAGAGCCCCGTCCACTGCCCGGACGGGGCTCTTCGCGCTCCCCGGAGCTGGATAGGGTGGAGCGCGAAGGGCGCCGGTCAGGCCGGTCCCGTCCACGGGCGCGGCAGCGCGTCCGCCACCGTCCGCCGTACGGGCCCGATCCCGTACGGCCCGCAACCCAGGAGCGACCCATGAGCGCTGTGACCCCCGCTGGAGGCGACACCACGGCGGTCCGTTCCTGGCCGCAGGTCCTGAACGCGCTGCTGTCGGGCGAGGACCAGGGAGCCGACGCCACGGCCTGGGCGATGGACCGGATCATGCGCGGGGAGGCCACCGACGCGCAGATCGCGGGCTTCGCCGTCGCCCTGCGGGCCAAGGGCGAGACGGTCGAGGAGATCACCGGCCTGGTCCGCGCCATGTACGAGCACGCCCGGACCATCGAGGTGCCCGGGCCGAGCGTCGACATCGTCGGCACCGGCGGGGACGGGGCGCACACCGTCAACATCTCCACCATGTCCGCGATCGTCGTCGCCGGGACCGGCGCGAAGGTCGTCAAGCACGGCAACCGCGCCGCGTCCTCCGCGAGCGGTGCCTCCGACGTGCTGGAGAAGCTGGGCGTCAATCTGGAGCTGACGCCGCAGCGGGTGGCCGAGGTCGCCGAGGAGGCCGGCATCACCTTCTGCTTCGCGGTGAAGTTCCACCCCGCGCTGCGGCACGTGGGCGCAGCCCGCAAGGAACTCGGCATCCGCACCGTCTTCAACTTCCTCGGCCCGCTCACCAACCCGGCCCGGGTCGCGGCGCAGGCCACCGGGGTCGCGGACGCGCGGATGGCTCCGGTGGTCGCCGGGGTGCTCGCCGAGCGGGGCTCGTCCGCCCTGGTGTTCCGCGGGGACGACGGCCTGGACGAACTCACCACCACCGCCACCTCCCGGGTGTGGGTGGTGCGCGGCGGAGCCGTCGCCGAGCAGCCCTTCGACCCCCGTGACGTCGGCATCGACCTCGTCCCGGTGGAGGCGCTGCGCGGCGCCGACTCCTCCTACAACGCCGATGTCGCCCGCCGGCTGCTGGCCGGGGAGACCGGTCCGGTCCGGGACGCGGTCCTGCTGAACTCCGCGGCGGCGCTGGTGGCGCTGGCGCCGGGCGACGCCCCGTTGGCCGACCAGCTGCGCGCGGGGATGGCACGGGCCGCCGAGTCGATCGACTCGGGCGCGGCCCACCGGGCCCTGGACCGCTGGGTGGCCGCCAGCAACGCCTGACCCGTTCCTTCCTGAGCTTTCCGGCCGCTCCGCTCACCGCGGGACGGCCGGTCGCGTTCCGTGGCGTCCGGGATGCGGAACGGGCTGGTGCGTTCCGCCGGTCGTCTGGCATGATTCTTCGCAGGTCATGAGTGACAGCGCATCGGCCCCGGCCTGCTGTCCGGCAACCCTCCGTCCGTGGCGGGGTGCCCCGGGTGAAGACCAGGTCGTAGGCAGCGAGGTCTACGGCAAGCGCGGACCCCTCGCGTCTCCAGGGGTCCTGGTCGTCGAGGGAGCGGTCTCGTGAGCAAGCGAATGCGATAGGGCGCAGCGCCCCACCTCCGCGCACGCCCTGTCCGGTGTGTTCCTTTCCTTCACCCACGCCGTGCCTCCGGCCGGTCCCCGTCGTCGCCTCCGGGTGTCGCACCGGTGCCGAGCCGTGCCCTGCCGCGCCTTCCGCGGTGCTCATGCGTGGTCCACCGCATCTGCCTCATCCGGGAGTTCGTCATGTCCGCACGCGCCACCACGACCACTCACGCCGACCCCGCCTGTGTTCCGGGCGCCGTCGGGTCCCTCACCGAGAGCCCGCTGCCCGTCCTCGGCCGTGACGTCACCGTCCCCCTGGTCACCGGCGGGGAGGTCGACTACGCCGCGCTCGACTACGCCGCGAGTGCCCCCGCGCTCCAGCGGGTCTGGGACGACGTGGCCGCCTACGCGCCCTACTACGGCAGCGTCCACCGCGGTGCCGGCTACCTCTCCCAGCTCTCCACCGACCTCTTCGAGAACGCCCGCCGCACCGTCGCCGAGTTCCTCGGCTGCCGGGACGGCGACGACGTGGTCTTCACCCGCTCCACCACCGACTCCCTCAACCTGCTGGCCGCCGCCCTGCCCGCCGACTGCGAGGTCTTCGTCTTCGAGACCGAGCACCACGCGTCCCTGCTGCCCTGGCGCGACGCCCGGGTCACCTACCTCGACGCGCCCCGCACCCCCGGCGAGGCCGTCGACACGCTGGAGCG
The DNA here is from genome assembly GCF_042732055.1 of Streptomyces sp. NPDC059816. Taxonomy (NCBI): domain Bacteria; kingdom Bacillati; phylum Actinomycetota; class Actinomycetes; order Kitasatosporales; family Streptomycetaceae; genus Streptomyces; species Streptomyces sp. NPDC059816. The sequence goes on along the minus strand of NZ_JBHWIQ010000002.1, from coordinate 320,029 downwards.
GGCCCTCGCCGACCGCGACCCGTACGGCCCCGCCCTGGTGTGCGTGACCGGCGCGTCCAACGTCACGGGCGAGCTGTGGCCGGTGCGCGAACTCGCCGCCGCCGCACACGCCCACGGCGCCCGGATCGTCCTCGACGCGGCCCAGCTCGCACCGCACCACCCGGTGGACGTCGCCGACCTCGACGTCGACTGGATCGCCTTCTCCGGGCACAAGCTGTACGCGCCCTTCGGCGCCGGCGTGCTCGCCGGGCGCGCCGACTGGCTGCGGGTGGCCGAGCCGTACCTGGCCGGCGGCGGCGCCTCGCGGAAGGTGTCACGGCGCGCCGACGGGGGAGTGGACGTCGAGTGGCACGACAGTGCGGCCCGGCACGAGGCCGGCTCGCCCAACGTGATCGGCGCCTACGCCATCGCCTCCGCCTGCAAGGCGCTCACCGAGGCGGGCTTCGACCGACTGGTCGCGCGTGAGGAGCGGTTGATCGACCTGGTGCGCGCCGGGCTCGCCGAGGTGCCCGCGGTACGGGTGCTGTCCCTGTTCGGGGACGACGCGCCCCGGGTCGGGGTGATCTCGTTCGTGGTGGACGGGTGGAACAGTTCCCACTTCGCCGCCGCGCTGTCCGCCGAGTACGGCATCGGGGTGCGCGACGGACTGTTCTGCGCCCACCCGTTGGTGCGCACCCTGCTCGGCACCGACCCGCAGGACCCGGGGGAGTGCGGCGCCCCGGAGGCCGCACCCGGAGAGCGTTCGCTGAACGCCGTCCGGGTCAGCTTCGGGGCGGGCACCCCCGACGAGCACGTGGAGCGGTTCGTGCGGGCCGTACGGGAGTTGGTCACCGACGGTGCGCGCTGGCGCTACCGCACCGAGGACGGCCGCTGCGTGCCGGACCCCACCACCGCCGCCTGACGCGGGTGTTCGGTCATCCGGGTGCCGAGCTGGATCATCCGTAGCGCGCGCTCGGTCGCGTCGGTCAGGAACTCGCCGCCGCGGCCCAGTGCTTCGGTCAGGGAGACCGGCGCGGGCAGGATCGACCCGTAGGCGTCCACCCCGATGGAGCGCACCTGGTGGGCGCCCTCACCGAGGGTGCCGGCCAGGGCGAGCACCGGGCGGCCGTGCAGCTTGGCCCGCCGGGCGACCTCGGCGGGCACCTTGCCGCGCGGGGTCTGGTGGTCCAGGGCGCCCTCGGCGGTGACCACCAGATCGGCCCGGGCCAGTCGTTCGTCCAGCCCGAGGCGGTCCAGCAGCACGTCGAAGCGGGGCAGCAACCGGGCGCCGAGCGCGGCGAGTCCGGCGCCCAATCCGCCGGAGGCCCCGGTGCCGACGCCGTGGCACAGGTCGGTGCGCACCTTGAGGTCACGGGTGAGGACGGCGGCCCAGTGCTCCAGGGCGGCGGCCAGGTGTTCGACCTGCTCGGGGGTGGCGCCCTTCTGCGGCCCGAAGACCCGCGCCACCCCGCGCTCCCCGCACAGCACGTTGTAGGGGTTGCAGGCGACGCGCATCTCCACCTCGGCGAGGCGCGGGTCGAGTCCGCTGGTGTCGATGCGGTCCAGCCGGGTCAGGGCGCTGCCGCCGTACGGGAGTTCCCGGCCGTCCGCGTCGAGGAGCCGGGCGCCGAGGGCCTGGAGGGCGCCGGCGCCGCCGTCCGAGGTGCCCGAGTCGCCGCAGCCGACGAGGATGCGACGGGACCCGGTGTCGAGGGCTGCCCGGATCAACTCGCCGACGCCGTAGGTGGTGGTCGCGCCCGGGTTCCGCAGGTCGCGGGGGACGAGGGAGAGTCCGGCGACGGCGGCCATCTCCACCACGGCGGTGCCCTCGCTGTCGCCGAGCAGCGCGAAGTGGGTGCCGATCCGTTCCCCGGTGGGCCCGGTGGCGCGCAGCGGGACCAGTCGGCCGCCGGACGCCGCGGCGAGCGCCTGGGCGGTGCCCTCGCCGCCGTCGACCAGCGGTATCAGGTCGATCTCGGCGTCGGGGACGACCCTGCGCACGCCCTCGGCGATGGCCTCGGCGGCGGACTCGGCGGACAGGGACTCCTTGAAGCCACTGGGGGCGATGGCGAATCGGGTCAGCATGGTGGACTCCTGTGACGGATGAGGGTGGGCGGGCGCACGGCCCGCGGGGTGGTGGCGCGGCCGGACCGAGGGGTCGCGGCCGGGCCGGTCACATCGGGTGGACGGTGCGTCAGGTCAGGGGGATGCCCAGCAGCGGCCAGACCAGCACGGCGAACAGCAGCACCAGCACGGCGGTCAGCGGGGCGAGGACGGCGGACATCCGCAGCAGATGGCCCGGGGTGTAGGTCGGGATGCCGGGTATCTCGGCGTAGAGGGTGACCGGCTTCGCCGACGCGGGGAGCGTGTGGCAGAAGCCCGCCGCGGCGGTGGAGGCGAGCGCGGCGGCCACCGGGTTCACTCCGGCGCCGGCCGCCGCCGCGACGACCAGCGGCACCAGGACCGAGGAGCGGGCCGAACGGGACTGGAGGAGCAGGTGCGCGGCCGTGGACACCGCCACGACGACCCCGAGGAACAGCCACGGCGGCAGGTCCAGCGGTATCCCGCCGACCAGCCACTTCGCCGCCCCCGAGTCGGACAGGGCGAGGCCCATCGCCATGGTCGCCGCCATGAACAGCAACATGGACCAGGGCACCGTCTTCAGGGCGTCCTTGAGCCGTACCGTGCCGAGCGCGGGGGAGGCGGCGACGACCGCACCGATCAGGGCGACCACCGCGGGCGGCACCCGGTGCAGCGGCTCGCTGCACCAGAGGGCGATCACCGTGGCCAGCAGCAGGGCGCAGCGGGTCTCGGCGGCCTCCCAGGGGCCGGTGACCGGGTGGTCGCTGTGCTCCTGGATCTGTTCGACGGTGATGTGGACGGGGCCCTTGCGGTCCTCCCGCCTGGTGGTGGTGAACAGCACCACCTCCGCCGCCAGATGGGAGGACACCACGGCCAGCGGCAGTCCGATCAGCAGCCACTCGGTGAAGCCGATCCGCTCGCCCACCGCGTCCCACAGCACGGACACGGTGATCAGGTGGGCGCCCGCACCGATCAGGGTGGCCACCGCCGACAGCAGGATCACCGTCGGGAACAGCAGCGCCAGCATCACGACCAGTCGGGTGCGGTCCGCGAGGACCTTGGCCAGGGCGAGGAACACCGGCATCGCCAGGGCGGCCCGCCCGGAGGTCGCGGGCACCGCGAACGCGGTCACCACCAGGGCGGCCGTCGTCAGGTGCACCAACTGGCGGACCGTGCGCGCGCCGCTCACCAGGAAGGCCGCGGCCCGTCCGGCGAGCCCGGTCCTGGCGACGGCGGCGGCGAGCACGAACGCGCAGATCAGCAGCCACACGGTGTCGTCGCCGAGGGTGCCGAACAGGGTGTCGCTGCTGATCACACCGGTCGCGGTGAGGGCGAGCCCGGCGCCCAGGGCGATGTACGTGTCGTCGATCGGAGTGCCGATCCAGGCGCAGGTGGCCAGCGCGAAGACGGCGAGGGTGATCCGCGCGTCGCCGCTCAGCCCCGGGAAGTTGCCGGGGACCGCGAGCAGCGCACAGATGCTCAGGGCCACGCACAGGGTCGCCATTTGCCGGAGGTTCACAGTCACATGAGAGAGCTTTCACTCCGGCGGTGAGCGCTCCATGAGCCGTTGATGAAGGGAACTTCACGCGGCTCGCGTCCGCTGGAGCGGTGGCCGCGGACACGCCCGCGCGGGGCCACCGGGGCACGCGGGCGCGTGCTCGGTGACCCCGCGCGCTGGTGTTCCGGCGCGGGCCGGTGGGTCACTCGGGCAGTCGGTACCCCATGCCCCGTACGGTCTCCACCCGGTCCGCGCCCAGCTTCTTGCGCAGGGCGCGCACGTACACGTCGACGATGTTCGAACCCGGGTCGAAGTCGTAGCCCCAGACGTGGGACAGGATCTGCTCGCGCGACAGCACCTGGCCGGGGTGGCGCAGGAACAGTTCGAGCAGGACGAACTCACGGGCGGTCAGGTCGACGGTGCGGTCACCGGAGCGGGCCCGGCGGGTGCGTAGGTCGAGCGTCAGTTCCCCGTTGCGCAGCACGGTCACCTCGGGCGCCCGGGCCGCGGTGCGCAGCCGCAGCCGCACCCGGGCGAGCAGTTCCTCGAAGCGGAACGGCTTGGTCATCCAGTCGTCGGCGCCGCCTTCGAGTCCGGCGACGGTGTCCCGTACCGAGTCCCGTGCGGTGAGCACGATCACCGGGACCGAGACGCGGGCCTCGCGCAGCTGCCGCAGGACGGTGAAGCCGTCCTTGCCGGGCAGTCCGATGTCGAGGACGATCAGGTCGAAACCGCCGGTGACGGCGTAGTCGTAGGCGGACTCGCCGTCGGTGACGGCGGTGGTGGTGAAGCCGTTGGCGCGCAGGCCCTTCTCCACGAAGGAGGCGATGCGCTCCTCGTCCTCCACGATGAGTATTCGGTTCACGGTGCCGCTTCCTCGGTGGGCTCGTCCAGTGTGGGCAGGAGGATCGTGTCGCCGTCGGGGACGCCCGGGTCCCCGAAGACCAGGGCGAAGGTGGCTCCGCCGCCTTCGGTGGGCCGCAGCTCGACCCGTCCGCCGTGCCCCTCGGCGATGGCCTTGACGATGGAGAGGCCGAGTCCGGCGCCGGTGCCCCGGGCGCCGCGCCGGGCGGTGCCCCGCCGGAACCGCTCGAAGATCACCTGCGCGTCCTGCGGCTGGACCCCCGGACCGGTGTCCGCGACGTACAGCTCCACCCGGTCGCCCTCGATGCGGGACCCGAGGGTGACCCGCTGCCCGGCGACGGTGTGCTGGACGGCGTTCTGGGCGAGTTGGACCATGGCCTGGGTGATCCGCTGGGCGTCGAGGCGGACCTCGGCGTCGGCGACCGAACCGAGGGTCCACTCCCGCTCCCCGAGGGCGCGGGCCTTCACGAACACGTCGGCGGTCAGTTCGCCGAGCTGGACCGGTCCGGGCGCGACGAAGTCGGGCCGCTCGGCCTTGGCGAGCAGGAGCAGGTCCTCCACGATCCTGCTCATCCGCTCCAGCTCTTCCAGGACGATGCGGACGGTCTCCTCCCGCTCGACGGGGTCGTCGCCCATCAGCTCCAGATGGCCCCGGACGATGGTGATCGGGGTCCGCAGTTCGTGGCCGGCGTCGTCGACGAACTCGCGCTGGGCGGCGAACGCCCGTTCCAAGCGGTCGAGCATGGCGTTGAACGTCTCGGCCAGCGCGGCGACGTCGTCGCGGCCCTGCACCGGGATGCGTCGGGTGAGGTCCTGCTCGGTGAGCTGGGCGGCGGTCGTGCGCACCAGCCGCACCGGTCGCAGGATGCGCCCGGCGACCGCCCAGCCGATGCCCGTGGTCATCATCAGCGCCACCCCGGAGATGGCGATGAGCATGGTGAACACGTCATTGGCCTTGGCCTGTTCGCCCGCGGGGTGGAACGCGACGACGAACGCCGCCGGGGGGTGTCCGGGGCGCGACTCGATGGTCACCTTCGCCCAGCGCAGCTCGCCCCCCGAGCGGCGCAGGGTCCCCATGGAGTCCTTCGACTCGAAGATCATGGTCCGCGCCTCGCGGTCCTGGGCCAGGGGGTTCTTGACCCGGATCTCCCGGGGCTGGAACTTGGCGACGGGCGGCTTTCCGGTGCGCCCGACCAACCCCAACAACTCCTCGTCGGGGTCGGCGTACTGCCGCTCCAGGAACAGCCGCAGCAGGGCTTCCGGATCGGCGAAGCGCTTGCCCGTGCGGGGGTCGACACCCTGTTGGGCCAGGTTCGCGAACTCCTCGGTCTCCTGGACGAGCAGCCCGTGGATGCGGTGGTCGGCGTCCCGCAGCAGGACCGAACGGGTCGCGAAGGCGACGGCGCCGAGCGCCACCGCCATCACCAGCAGCAGCCAGAGCATGATGCGCAGTCGGGCGGACACCCAGCGGCGCACCGGGTCAGCCGTCGTCACCGTTGTCGTCGCCGCCCGGGCCGTCGTCGTCCTGTCCGGGGCCGTCATCGTCGTCACCACTCGGGGAGGAACTGGTCGACGCGCTCGCCGAAGGGCTCGTCGAGGCGCTGGTGCTCGGACCGGCGCTCGGACCGGTGCTCGGCGTGGTGCCGGTGGGGGCTTCGCCCACGGGGGGCGGTGAGACGGTCTCGTCGGTGGGCTCGGGACGAGGGGAACCCGGGGTCTGCGGGGCGCCCGGCGACCCGCTGGGGGAGCCGCTCTCCAGCTCCACCTTGGTCGGCACCTTCCGGTCGTCCGGGGTGTCGGTGAGGGCATAGCTCGTCACCGCGATGCCCAGCGGGATCGCGACGACCGCGGCGAGGGCCGCTATGCGGTGAGTGAAAACCATGAGGAGATCGTGACGAACCGAACCGAACCGCTGGATGAGCCGGAGATGAGGACTTCTTCATCTTCGGGGCGCACGGGTGCCCACAGGAGTAAAGGGGTGCCGGGCGGGGGAGGCGGTGCGACGCGGGCGGGGCCGGTGTCAGGAGTCCAGTCCGATGGCGAACGCGGCTTCGAGGTCGTGCTGCGAATAGGTGCGGAACGCCACGTGGGTGTCGGTGCCCTCGACACCGGGGATCTTGCTGATCCGGCCGGGGATGATCTCGGCCAGTTCCTCGTGCGCCCGGACCCGGACCATGGCGATCAGGTCGTACGTCCCGGTCACCGAGAACACCTCGCTGACGCTGTCCAGGGCGGCGATGGCCTCGGCGATCTCGGGGATGCGGTCCACGCTGGTCTTGATGAGCACGATCGCGGTGATCACGGCTTGCTGTCTCCCTCGGTGGCCGCGGCTGGTGGCTTCACTGTAGCCCGCGCCCGACGGGGGCTCCCCTGGTCGTCGCACGGGCGCGGGCCGGGCCGACCGCGGGCCGCCCAACCGGCCAGCAGACCGAGCGCGAAGCCGATCAGGTGCGCCAGGTACGCGACCCCGGGACCCGCGCTCCGCCCGCTCGCCGCCCACCACTGGAGGCTCACCCAGAACGGCAGCACCACCCAGGCCGGGAAACGCAGCGGCAGGAAGAACAGGAACGGGAACAGACTGGTGACCCGCGCCCCGGGGAAGAGACAGAGGAAGGCGCCGAGGACCGCCGAGATCGCCCCCGACGCCCCGACCAGGGTCTGCGCCGAGTCGGCGTGCGCCACCGCGTACCCGCACAGCGCGAGGGCGCCGCACCCCACGTACAGCGCGAGGTACCGCAGCGGACCCAGGCGCTTTTCGGCCATCACCCCGAAGACCTGGAGGAACAGCATGTTGCCGAGCAGGTGCAGCCAGCCGCCGTGCACGAACAGGGCCGTGACGGGCGTCAGCAGGGCCCGGGGCTCCCCGGCGAGCAGATCGGCGGGGATCACCCCCCAGCGGGCGTACAGGGCCCGCTGGGCGGTGACCAGGGCGTCCCCGGTGCCGTGCCCCGTGGTGAGTCCGGCCGCCGGGGAACAGACGAAGGCCACCGCGCAGGCCGCGATCAGTGCGTACGTCACCGGCGTCGCCGTCGCGCGCGGCACCCCCCGCCCGGGCGCGGCCCGCCCGTCACCCCGGGAGCCGATCATGAGCAGATCATGACGGAACGGGACCGAAACCGTACGGTTGCCCCGCCGTGGCCGGGGGCCGAGCGGGGGCGGCGCTCCAGGTCGTAGGGTTACGGCGACACATGCCCCGGCGACGGGCGCACCACGGAGCTGGACGGGGCGCGCCGCCGCGGGCACCGGCACCCGACGGAAAGTGACGCTCACGATGACGGTTCCCCTGCCGACCGACACCACGCGGTGGCGCTGCACGCTCTGCGGCAACCTCACCCGCTTCGACGTGACCCGCTCGTCCAAGGTGGTCGAGTACGTCCACCTCGACCTGGCCGGTGAGTCGAAGGTGGAGGAGCGCGAGGTCGTCAGTGAGACCATCGAGTCGGTGCGCTGCCGATGGTGCAACGCACTGGACAACGTGGAACTCGTGGACAGGCCGGGCGCCGACTCCTGACGGAGCCGGCCCCGCACAGCTAGTGGGGTGGACGGATGACGGAGAGCGGAGGCGGGGTGCCGGACGACGGCACCGCCGAGGTGCTCGACCACCCGCTGCCCGAGGGGGTGCGCCGTCGGGTCGTCCAGATCGTCTCGGACGGCTTCGGCGGGCTCACCCCGTCCGAGCTGCCGAGCGCGTTGCGCCAGTACGCCCGCTTCACCCCCAGCCGCCGCGCCAAGTTCGCCGGCAATGCGATGGCGGCGGCCGTGGAGGGCGACGCCCTGTTCCGCCAGCGCATCGCGGAGTCCCTGCGGCAGGCCCAGCCCGAGTTGGCCGGGGCCCTCGACTCGGGGGCCCCGCCACCCGCCGCCGACCCGCTGGACGTGGCCGCCGCGGCGTACGTGCTGCGCCCCACCGGATGGGTCAAGCTGGTCGCCGCCGCCGGTGAGGAGGCCCAGCGCGCCGACGCCGAGCGGGCCGACGAGGAGGCCCGCGCCGAACTCGACCGGCTGCGCACGGAGCTCGCCGAGGCACGGCAGCAGACGCGCGCCGAGACCGAGCGGGTGCGCAGCGAACTGGACACCGCCCGCCGGGAGGCCGACTCCGTCCAACGCAAGCTGCGCGGCGCCCTGAGCGACGTCAAACGGGGCCAGGCCGAGCTGCGCAAGGTGCACGGCGAGCTGGAGGCGGTCCGCGCCGAGGGGCAGGTCCAGCTGTCCGCCGCGGAGAGCGAGACCCGGCGCCTCAAGTCCCGGCTGGGCGAGGCCGAGGCCGCCCTGGAGGCCAGCCGCCGGGCCGCCCGGGAGGGGCGCAGCGTCGAGGACATGCGGCTGCGGCTGCTCCTCGACACCCTCCTCGACTCCGCCCGGGGGCTGCGCCGCGAACTCGCCCTGCCGCCCGTGTCGGTGCGCCCCGCCGAGACCGTCGACGCCGTCGAGCCGGGCCGGATGACCCCCAAGGACATCGCGGCGCGCGCCCTGTCCGAACACGATCCCGCGATCCTCGACCAGCTGTTGGACCTTCCGCAGGCCCATCTCGTGGTCGACGGCTACAACGTCACCAAGACCGGCTATCCGCAGATGCCGTTGGAGAAGCAGCGGTTGCGGCTGCTCGGCCAACTCTCGGTGCTCGCCGCACAGACCGGCGCCGAGATCACCTGTGTGTTCGACGGCGCCGAACTCGTCGCACCGGTGCTGCTCGCCCCGCCGCGCGGGGTGCGGGTGCTGTTCTCCAAGCCCGGGGTGACCGCCGACGAGCTCATCCGCCAGCTCGTGCGCGCCGAACCGCCCGGCCGACCGGTCATCGTGGCTTCCACGGACCGGGAGGTGGCCGACGGGGTCGCCAAGGCGGGAGCCCGTCCGGTGGCCTCCGTGATGCTCCTGAAGCGGTTGTCACGGGGCTGAAACCCCCGAGGTCCGGCATGTCACCCGTTCCCGCCACCTCACCCGTCCCCTCTGTCCCGTCTGTTGACTCTGTGCTCTTTGCGTCATCCGCGGCAGTTGATCGTATGAGGGCGACTTGTGTGCGACATAGTGTCAATCAGACATCACTACGGGTGAGTTGTTGGTAAAGATTGCCGGTCACGATCGAGATTTTTCCGGTGAGGATTTGAACTGATCACAAGAGGGTCACTAAGGTCGGGCGTCGAACCTCCGCTCGGGTGATCGCTCAATGGGAGCGACGGTGGAGGAGCACCGCCCGCCGGCGTTCTCGGTAGGCGGCTGAGGGAAGAAGGAGCTCGCCTCCGTGGCGTCCCACCGTCGACCGAAGCAGCCGAGCCGCGCCCGTGTGACCGTGCTCACCGTGACCGCCGCCGCGGCCGTCGCGCTCACCGCCCAGTCCGCCCAGGCCGCGCCGAGCGAGAAGCCCACCAAGGACGAGGTCAAGTCCAAGGTCGACAAGCTCTACGAAGAGGCGGCCCAGGCCACCGAGAAGTACAACGGGGCCAAGGAGAAGCAGGAGAAGCTGGAGGGGGAGATCGGCACCCTCCAGGACAAGGTGGCCCGCGGCCAGGACGAGGTCAACGAACTCCGTTCCGACCTCGGCTCGCTCGCCAGCGCCCAGTACCGCAGCGGCGGCATAGACCCCTCGCTGCAACTCCTCCTCTCCGCCGACCCGGACAGCTACCTCGACAAGGCCTCCACGCTGGACCAGCTCAGCGGTCAGCAGGTCGAAGCGCTGCGCACCATCCAGGAGAAGCAGCGCTCCCTGTCCCAGCAGCGGCAGGAAGCCGGCGACAAGCTGGGGGACCTCGCCGACACCCGCACCGAACTCGGGGACAAGAAGAGCGAGGTGCAGGCCAAGCTCAACGAGGCCCAGAAGCTCCTCAACTCCCTGACCGCCGCCGAGAAGGCGGCCCTGGAGGCGGAGGAGCAGCGCGCCAGCCGCAACAGCGAGCGCACCGCCCTCAAGGCCCAGCAGGACGAGGCGAAGAAGGACTCCGGGAAGTCCTCCGGCAGCGGCAAGTCCGGCAGCACCGCGACCAACACCGACACCGGCACCCCCGGCTCCGGCGCGCCCGCCTCGGGCCGTGCCGCCTCCGCGTACGCCGCGGCGCAGGGCAAGCTCGGCAAGCCGTACATCTACGGGACCAACGGCCCCAACTCCTTCGACTGCTCCGGCCTCACCTCCTGGGCCTTCGCCCAGGCGGGCCAGACCATCCCGCGCACCTCGCAGGCCCAGACCGGGGCCGGCACCCGGATCAACTCGCAGAGCGACCTCAAGGTCGGCGACCTGGTGTTCTTCTACTCCGACCTGCACCACGTCGGCTTCTACGCCGGCAACGGCCAGGTGCTGCACGCCCCGCGCAGCGGCACCGTCGTGCGCTACGAGCCGATGAGCAACATGCCGTACATGTTCGGCGTGCGGGTCTGACCGCACCCGTCGCGGGCCCGCGCGCCCGCCACCGAACCCCTCCGCCGCCCGCGGGCCGTCCAGGCCGGCGGGCGGCGGCGTGTGGAGCGACGGGGCGCCCCACCGCGGCGCACCCGCTGACGGGGCGCCCTCCCACGGCGTGCTGACGTTCGCCGCACCCTCCGAACGGGCGAAATCCCGAATCGTCCGCTGACCCCCGCCCCCCGGATGACCTGCGTCTGCGGCACCTCGTCACCGTGCGTGCGCGAGCCGGTCGTTGGTCGTGACGTGGTCGCCCGGCTACTGTCGGCGCGCATTCCCCCGCCCAGGGGGACGTCAGCGGAAGGAGTGCGGCCAGCCGTGGGGTCCCATCGCCGCCCAGCGCAGCCCGGCCTCGACCGGAGCGCCCGCGTCACCGTCCTGTCCGCCGCCGCGGCCACCGCGGCGGCGGCGCTCGTCGCGGGCTCCGCCCACGCCGCACCCCGTGACACCCCCGCCGAGACCCGGGCCGAGGTCGATCGGCTGTTCGCGCAGGCCGAGCAGGCCACGGAAGCCTTCAACGAGGCCGACGAACGCGCCGATCGACTGCGCAAGACCGTGACCGGGGCGCGGAACCGGGTGGCGCGCGGTCAGGAACGCATCAACACCATGCGCGGTGCGCTCGGCTCGCTCGCCGGGGCGCAGTACCGCTCCGGGGCCGTCGCCCCCTCGCTGGAGCTGATGCTCTCCTCCGACCCCGACTCCTACCTCGAACGGGTCGCCGCCCTCGACCGCATCGGCACCCGGCAGGTCGGCGAACTCCAGCAGCTCCAGCAGGCGCAGCGCACCCTCGCCCAGGAGCGCGCCGAGGCCACCCGGGCCCTCGCCGAACTGGAGCGCAGCCGGGCGGACGTGGCCCGCCGCAAACAGGCCGTGGAGCGGAAGCTCGGTGCGGCCCGCCAACTCCTCAACTCCCTGACCCGGGCGCAGCGCGACGCCTACGACCGGGCCTCGCGCTCCGGACGCGACACGCTCGCCCCGCCCGGCGCCGGACCGGCGGCCCCCTCCCAGCGCGCCGCCTCCGCCGTCGCCGCCGTGCGTTCCGCCGTCGGCCGCCCCTACGTGTGGGGCGCCAACGGACCCACCGGTTTCGACTGTTCGGGCCTCATGCAGTGGTCGTACGCACAGGCCGGGGTCGCTCTGCCGCGCACCTCCCAGGCGCAGCGGTACGCCGGTCGGCAGGTGCCGCTGTCCCAGGCCCGGCCCGGTGACCTGGTCGCCTACCGCAGCGACGCCAGCCACATCGGGATGTACGTCGGCAACGGCCAGGTCGTGCACGCCCCCTACCCGGGTGCCCCGGTCCGCTACGACCCGGTCGGGATGATGCCGGTCTCGTCGGTGACCCGGGTCTGAGACCGCTCCGGGGCGGCCCGGGCCGGGGTCGGGGACGGAGCCCGTCCGCAGGGGACCGTACGCTCGGAGCATGGCGGCGCACGGGCCCGGCGGGCGGAGGACGCGACGGTGGCGGACGTCCGCCCTGCTCGCGGTGGTGGCGGGATCGGCGCTGCTCGCCGGTCCGATCGGCTGCGGTGCCCCCGCGGCGCCGGCCCCGCTCCGCGTCGACGAGGCGCAGCGGCTCCTCGACCAGCGGGCGCGGGCCCTGCTCGCCCGGGACGCCGCCGGCTACCGGGCGACCGGCGACCCCGGCCCCGGTGGTGGGGCGCCCCCGGCTGACCCGGTGTTCGACCGGCTCGCCCGCGTACCCCTCGACTCCTGGAGCTACCGCGTGCGGGGCGTCGACCGGTCCGGCGACCGGGCCGCCGTCCGCGCCGACCTCGCCCACCGGATCGAGGGCTACGACCGGGCGCCGGTGGTCACCGCCCGTCTGCTCGACCTGCGGCTGCGCGGGGACCGCTGGTACGTGGTCGGTGACCGGCCCGCCGCGGGGGCGCCCCGTCACCTGTGGGAGCAGGGGCCGGTGGAGGTGGTGCGCGGGAAGCGGTCACTGGTCCTCGGCACGGGCACGGGCCCGGACCGGGCGCGGCTCCAGGAGTTCGCGGCGCTCGCCGACCGGGCGGTGCCCGGGGTGAGCACCGAGTGGGGGGAGGACTGGGCGCGACGGGTGCTGGTCCTCGTCCCCGGGTCGCTGGACGGGATGGCCGCGCTGCTCGGGCAGCCGGCCGCCGGGTACCGGGGGATCGCCGCGGTCACCACCGGCGAGGTCGGGGGGCGCGGACCCGCCGACCGGATCGTCGTCAACCCGCAGGCGTACGGGGCGCTCGGTGACTTCGGCGAGCGGGTCGTCCTCACCCATGAGACGGTCCACGTGGCGACCCGGGCCCACACCTCGGCGGCCACCCCGCTGTGGCTCTCCGAGGGGTACGCGGACTGGGTGGGCTACCGCGCCGCGCCCGGCTCCGGGGCCCGCACCGACCGCCAGCGGGCCCCCGAACTGGAGCGGGCGGTGCGGGACGGTCGGGTTCCCCAGCGGTTGCCCCAGGACGCCGACTTCGGGTTCGCCCGTGACCCGGCCCGGTTGGCGCGGGCCTACGAGGGCGGCTGGCTGGCCTGCCGGCTGATCGAGGAGCAGTGGGGCGCGGCCGAACTGAACGCCTTCTACCGGGCCGTCGGCGCCCGGGCGGATCGCGCGGGCGCGGTCGAGGAGGCGCTCCAGGAGGTGCTCGGGGTGTCGGAGACGGAGTTCACGGCACGGTGGCGGGCCCGTCTGACCCGGACACTGGGCTGACCCCGATCTGACCCGGGGGGCTCGTGCTCAGCCGTCGTGCAGCCGCCAGGCGGTGAGGGCGAGGGCGGCCCGCATCAGACCGCGGGGTTCGGTGAGTTCGATGTCCAGGACCTTGGCGATCTGTTTGAGCCGTCGGGCGACGCTGCTGTGGTGCAGGTGCAGGAGGTCCGCGGCCCGACGCAGGGAACCGGTGGCGCAGTAGGCGTCCAGGGTCTCCAGGTCCTCGGAGTTGCCCGCGATGCGGGCGACGGCGGCCACGTCGGCGTTGTCGTGCGTGGTGGCCCGGGACACCTGGGCGAGCAGCGCCAACGCCCCCAGGTCGTCGTGGTGGACGACCGGGCGGCGCGCGGTGGTGAAACGCAGGGCGGTGCGGGCCCGCTGCCAGGACCGGTCGGGGCTCCCGCCGGAACCGATGCCCGCCCGTACCCCGTCCGGGAACCCGGTCCGGTCCACGGTGGTGGCCAGGACGGCGCCCACGTCGGCGAGCGGCGCCGACTTGACCGGGCGGGCCGGGCAGATCAGCGCGGCGATCCGGTCGAGCGGGAGCCGTGCGTGCACGGCGACGACGTGCACGGGGGAGTGGGCGGTGAAGCCGAGCAGGCGTAACGCCCGGGCCCGGGCGGCCTCGTCGCTGTCGGAGCTGATCACCAGTTCGACGAGGGCGGGGTCGGCCATGGTGGTGCGCGCCGGACCGTACCGTTCGACGGCCGTCGCGGCGGCGATGGCGAGCCGGTCCAGGAGGATGCCGTCGAGCGCGTTCGGCGCGCCGGGGCGTTCCAGCCACGCCGTGCCGATCTCCTCCTCGTCGAGGGTGATCGGCGTCGTCGTGGACGCGGGTGACGACGCGGCGGGCGCCGGCTCGCCGTCCGGGGCGACCCGGATCGCCCGCCCGGTGCCGTGCAGTCGTATCCCGGCCACGCACTCCGCCAGGCCGGCCGAGGCCCGGACGAGTGCGGAAACGTTCACCCGCCGATGGATCAGCGTGTCGTAGAACGCGACGATGCGCAGCGCGCCGTCGACGTACGGATTCAGCCCGGACAGCCGTACGGCCAGTGCCTCCATGGCAGGAGAGTAGGCCCCGGAACGAGCAAGGAGAAGCGCCGACCGGTGCACGATCCGGGTGGAATGCCCGACAGTTGGCGGGTGTGCCCCGGTCAGCCGGTGGTGAGGATGAGGCCATGGATCCCGAACTCGAAGCATTCGTCCATCTGCTCCCCCTTGCCGACCTTACCGACCCGGTCGCCTTCCGTGAGGTCTATGCCGCGCTGGCCACCGAGAAGTCGGTGCCGGAGGCCCTCGGGCTGGAGATCGAGGACCGCACGGTGCACGCCGACCCCGACGTGGCGGTGCGGATCCACCGTCCGGACCAGGCGCAGGGCGCGGTCGTATGGTTACACGGCGGGGCCTGGGTCGTCGGCGACCTGGACGTCGGACAGCACTGGGGCGTCCTGATCGCGGAGCGTTCCGGTGCGACCGTGATCTCCGTCGACTACCGCCTCTCCCCCGAGAACCGGTTCCCGGCCGCCCTGGACGACACCTACGCCGCGCTGGCCTGGACGTACGAGAACGCGGCCGAACTGGGCATCGACCCGGAGCGGATCGCGGTCGGCGGCCACAGCGCCGGCGCCAACCTCGCCGCCGCGGTCGCCCTGCGCGCCCGGGACGAGAACGGCCCGCCCATCCGCTTCCAACTGCTCAACGAGGCCATCCTCGACGACCGGCAACAGACCTGGTCGGCGCAGAACTTCACCGACACCCCCTGGAACACGCGGGCCGTCCGCGGCGCGGCCTGGGGGCACTACCTGGGCTCCCAGCCCGCCACGCCGTACGCCGCACCGGCCCGCGCCGAAGACCTGTCCGGCCTCCCGCCGGCCTACATCGCCACCGCGGAGTTCGACCCGAACCGCGACGAGGCCATCACCTACGCGCAGCGCCTGCTCCAGGCGGGGGTGTCGGTCGAACTGCACCAGTGGCCCGGCACCTTCCACGGGTCGCAGGCGCTCCAGTCCGCCGAGGTCTCCCAGCGGCAACTCACCGAACTCGGCACCGTCCTGCGCCGGGCCCTCGCGGGCTGAGGCCCTCCCGGCCACGGCGGTCGGGCGGCGCGCCCGACCGGGCGCCGCGTCGACCGCCGTGGCCGGCGACCCGGTGGCGTCCCGGGTTCGGTACTGTCGAGGCCGATGCGAAAGACCCTGATCGTCACGAACGACTTCCCGCCCCGGCCCGGTGGTATCCAGGCGTTCCTGCACAACATGGCCCTGCGGTTGGACCCCGAGCGGATCGTCGTCTACGCCTCCACCTGGAAGCGGAGCCGCGAGGGCGTCGAGGCCACCGCCGCCTTCGACGCGGAACAGCCCTTCACCGTCGTCCGCGACCGCACCACCATGCTGCTGCCGACCCCCCGCGTCACCCGTCGGGCCACCGCGCTGCTGCGCGAGCACGGCTGCGAGTCGGTGTGGTTCGGGGCCGCCGCCCCGCTCGGCCTGATGGCGCCCGCGCTGCGCGCCGCGGGGGCGCAACGGCTGGTCGCGACCACCCACGGCCACGAAGCGGGCTGGGCGCAACTGCCCGCCGCCCGGCAGCTGCTCCGCCGGATCGGCGAGTCGACGGACACCCTCACCTACCTCGGTGAGTACACCCGCTCCCGGATCGCCGGTGCGCTGACGCCGGCCGCCGCGGCCCGCATGGTGCAGCTGCCGCCGGGCGTCGACGAGAAGACCTTCCACCCGGGCTCGGGCGGTGACCTGGTGCGCCGACGCCTCGGCCTGGCGGACCGGCCCGTCGTCGTGTGCGTCTCCCGACTGGTGCCGCGCAAGGGGCAGGACACCCTGATCGAGGCGATGCCCCGCATCCTGGCCGCCGTGCCGGACGCGGTGCTGCTGGTGGTGGGCGGCGGCCCGTACGAGAAGGACCTGCGCGCGCTCGCCGGGACGACGGGGGTCGCCGACTCGGTGCGGTTCACCGGGTCGGTGCCGTGGTCGGAACTGCCCGCCCACTACGGCGCGGGGGACGTCTTCGCGATGCCGTGCCGCACCCGTCGGGGCGGACTCGACGTCGAAGGTCTGGGGATCGTGTACCTGGAGGCGTCCGCCACCGGGCTGCCGGTGGTCGCCGGGGACTCCGGCGGCGCTCCGGACGCCGTCCTGGAGGGCGAGACCGGCTGGGTGGTGCGTGGTGGACGCCCCGAGGAGGCGGCCGACCGGATCGTGACCCTGCTCGGCGACGCGGAGCTGCGACGGCGGATGGGGGAGCGCGGCCGGGCCTGGGTCGAGGAGCGTTGGCGCTGGGACCTGCTGGCGGAGCGGCTGCGGAAACTGCTGTGACCGTCCGCCCGGGGCCCACCGGCCTCGGACGGGGCCGGTCGTGCAGTTCCCCGCGCCCCTGACGGGGCACTCCTGCGGCACACGGGTCGGAAGACGCCCCGATGGGGGCGCGGGGAACTGCGCACAACACCGGCGCACCCGTGCAGGGCAGCGCACCGCCAGGTGAACGTACCCAGAGGGGCGCGGGGAACGGCGCGGGCAACCGCGACGCACCCGCACGGAGCAGCGCACATGCAGCGGAACGCACCCGAAGGGGCGCGGGGAAATGCGCAGCGCCCCGGCCCGGACCCGGCGGCCGGGGCACGGCCCCACGAACCGGGCGCCCGTGCTCAGCCGACGAGTTCGGCCTTGTTCATCGCGCTCACCGAGGAGGACGCGCGGTCCTCGGGAATGAGGATCTTCGCGAGCTGTCCGGCGGCCCCGATGAGGAAACCGGAGACCACGAGGGTGGCGAAGGCGAGCGCGAGACGTCGGACGGTCATGGGAACCCCCTGGGACACGGGCCGCCGTCGCCCGGGTGGCCGACGGCGGCTGCGGACACCGCCACTGCGGCGGCACTTGGGACAGTAGGGCGCCCGCCCGCGCTCCGCCAGACCCGTTCCGGGCCGAAGCCCTCGGTCACCGCGCCGACCGCCGGCGGCCCTGGTTCACCCCGCGTCCCGTCGCCGCAGCGTCGCGTACCCCGCGGCGAGCGCGAGAGCGGCCCATCCCGCGAGGATCGCGGTCCCCGTCCAGGGCCCGTACGCGCGGGGGAAGGCCGGATCCTCCGGCGGCCCGGCCAGGTGCATGATGAACGAGCCCGCGGAGTCCGGCAGGAACTGCATCACCTGCCGGAGTTGCGGCAGGTTGCCGAGCCCCTGCGAACCGAGGAAGAGCAGCGGCAACAGCACCCCCATCGCCAGCGCCGGCCTGCGCACCACCAAGGCCACGCCGAAGGCGAACCACCCGATCAACATCAGGCACAGCCAGGAGCCGACCGCGGTCCGGTACGTGTCCCGTTCCCCCCACTCGACCCCCCACGGGCCGAGGGCCGCCTGCCCGGCCGCGAACGCCGTCGCCACCGTCACCAGGCAGACGACGGACAACAGGGCCGTCACCGCGCCCAGTTTGCCCGCGTAGTAGCGGCCCCGGCTCGGGGTCGCGACCAACGAGATGCGCACCGTGCCCGTCGCGTACTCGCCGCCGACCGCCAGTACCGCGAACACCACCACGGCCAACTGGGCCAGCGTCAGACCGTAGGTGCTCGCGAAGACCGGGTCGACCATCCCCGTCCCGTCCGCCGGCGGGTCCTCCCAGCCCGCCCGCAACGCCTGCCCGATCAACACCGCCCCGCCCCCGCCGACGGCCACCACCGCCGCCAGGGACCACGGCATCGAACGCACGGTGAGGATCTTGGTCAGTTCGGCGCGGAACACGCTCATCGCCCCGCCCCCCGGTACTCCACGGCGGCGTCGGTGAGCCGCAACACCGACTCCTCCAGCGTGCCGCCGCCCCCCGCGGCCACCACCTCGGCGAGCGGCGCGTCGGCCAGCAACCTGCCCCGCCCGATCACCAGCAGATGATCGGCGGTGAGCTCCATCTCGGCCATCAGATGGCTGGACACCAGCACCGTGCGGCCCTCCGCGGCGAGCCCCCGCAGCAGCTTCCTGATCCAGCGGACGCCCTCCGGGTCGAGTCCGTTGACGGGCTCGTCCAGGATCAGCACCGGAGGATCACCGAGCAGCGCACCGGCGATCCCGAGCCGCTGCGTCATCCCCAGCGAGAACCCCTTGGTGCGCCGCGACCCGGCGTCGCCCAGCCCGACCAGGTCCAGCACCTCGCGCACCCGGCGGGCCGGTATCCGGTTGCTGTGCGCCTGCCACAGCAGGTGGTGCCGGGCCCGCCGACCCCCGTGCAGGGCGCCGGCGTCGAGCAGCGCCCCCACGTGGCACAGCGGACGGGTCAGCTCGCGGTAGGGCCGCTCCCCGATCAGTGCCGTGCCGGACGTCGGGCGGTCCAGCCCCAGGACCATGCGCAGCGTGGTGGACTTGCCCGCGCCGTTGGGGCCCACGAACCCGGTCACCCGCCCGGGGCGGACCGTGAAGGTCAGGTCGTCCACCGCGACCCGGGGACCGTACCTCTTGGCGAGGTTCCGTACGTTGATCATGGTGCGACGCTAGGGGCGCGACCCGCTGCGGCACCGCCCCCGAAAGTGGGCGGAGGCGATCCGCCTTCGTGGTGTGGCGCCGTCCGCGCGACGCGTCCTACGCTGCTCGCCATGATCCGCCCGATCCTCGCCGCGGTCGCCGCGCCCGCCGTGGTCGCGACGGACACCCTCCTGCTGACCGCGGCCCACTTGGGTGGTCCGTCGCGGTGGGTCACGGTCCCGGGGTACGCGGCGCTCGCCGTCGCCCTCGTCTGGTGGGGCCGGCGCGCCCCGGCCGCGGCCTTCGCGGCGACCGTGGTGGTCTCGGTGGTGCCCGGCGCGTACACGCTGCTGCTGTGGAGCGGGTACCGGGCCGGCCACGCACCCGCCACCCGCGCCGGTACCGCGATCACCGTGGGCGCCGCCTGCGGCGGTCTCGCGGCCCAGTTGGCGTTGCGGCCCGCCGGGGTGGGGATCGCCACCGTCGTCACCGGCTACCTGGTGTTCGTCGCGATGCCGCTGCTGGTGGGCCGTCACCAGGCGCAGCACGACCAGCTGGTGTCCGCCCTGTACCAGCGCAACCGGCAACTCGTCCGCCGGCAGGAGCTGCTCGCCGAACGGGAGCGGTTGGCGGAGCGGCTCCGGATCGCCCGGGACATGCACGACTCCTTGGGCGGGCGGCTCAGCCTGGTGTCGGTGCAGGCCGCCGCGCTGGAGGTGGCGGACCTGCCGCCCGCCCAGCGGGACGGGGTGCGACGGCTGGCCGGGTCCGCCCGGGGCGCCGTGGACGACCTGCACGAACTCGTCGGGGCGCTGCGCGGGGCGGAGGAGGCACCGCCCGAGCCGGGTCCGGCCGCCGTCGAACGGGTCGTCGCGGAGTTCCGCGAGGCCGGGGTGCCCGTGGTGCTGTCCGGCGGCGGGGAACCGCTGGAGCTCACCGACGCCGGCTGGCGCGCCGCCTACCGGGTGGTGCAGGAAGGGCTGACGAACGCGGTCAAACACGCGGCCGGTCAGCCCGTGAGGGTGGCGCTCGACTGGGAGGGCGACGCGGCCCTGCTCACCGTCGTCAGCCGGGGCGCGACCGGGCCCGACCTGGGCACCGCCCCGGGTGCCGGGCACGGCCTGGCGGGGCTCCGGGAACGGGTGCGGCACGCCGGCGGCCTGCTGGACCACGGGCCCACCGGGGACGGCTTCCGGCTGCTGGCGATGCTGCCCGCGCGGCGCCCCGACGCGGAGGACGGCTCCGGCGTGCGGTCCGTCGCACCGGGGGACTTCGCACTCGACGGCCCGGTGCCGCCGTTGTCTCCGGTGCCCGTCGGCCCCGTCCGGTCCGTGGTCCAGGGGATCGCCGTCGCCGTGCTGGTGTTCGTGGTGGTGCCCGGTTCCCTGATGCTGGGGGTGCGCTGAATGATCAGGGTCCTGATCGCGGACGACGAGCCGCTCATCACGGCGGGCATCCGCACCGTCCTCAGCTCCGCCGCGGACATCGAGGTCGTCGCGGAGGCGGGCGACGGGCGCGGCGCCGTGGAACAGGCGGTGCGCCACCGGCCGGACGTGGCCCTGCTCGACGTGGTCATGCCGGTGCTGGACGGACTGGGCGCCGTGGCGGAACTGCGCGGCAAGGCGCCGTCGACCCGGTGCGTGGTCCTGACCGCCTTCGGCGCGGAGCCCCACGTCATGGCGGCCCTGCAACACGGCGCGGCGGGTTTCGTGCTGAAGAACTGCGAACCGGGGGAGCTGATCCGCGCGGTCCGCGCGGCACACGCCGGGGACGCCTTCCTCTCGCCCCAGGTGACCCGGCTGCTGCTGGACACCGTCGGCGCCGAACGGGTGGCCCGGCGCCAGGAGGCGGTGCAGCGGCTGACCCGGCTGACCACCCGCGAGTCGCAGGTGCTGGCGCTGGTCGCCGAGGGGCTGTCCAACGCCCAGATCGCCCGCCGCCTCCACATGACGGAGATGACCATCAAGACGTACGTGAGCCGGGTGCTGGCCAAGCTCGACTGCGCCAACCGCGTCCAGGCCGCCCTGCTCTGCCGGGACGCCGACCCGGGCGCCCCGGGCTGACCGGTCCCGGGGGCCCGGTGCCGCCCGCAGGGTCGGCCGTCGATACAGAGTCGATACACAGCCGCGCGACACCTGAAGCACTCCCCTGAACAGCCGGAAGCGCACCTCGCGGAGGGTGTCGGGGTACCCGGGCCCCGGGTGTCCGTGACAGTGGGGAGACACCTGCCGTGCCGAGCCTTCCGAGGGCCTCCGCGCCCGCCACCGAGCCCGAACCCGTGCCCCCCGCTGACCCGCCCGCGCGCCCCGCCCCGGACGCCGAGCGGGGCGGGGGCGCCGAGCGGGGCGCCGATCGGGACACCGCCGGGGAGGCCGCGGGGGGCACCGCCCCTCGGCCCCGCCTCCGTGGCCGCCGACTGGCGGTCGCCGCCCTGTTCACCGGTGCCCTCATGGCGCTGCACGCCTCGCTGCCCAACACCGTCGGCAACCTCGGCAGCCTCGTCCAGACGCTGCTGCCCTGGCTGGGCCTGAGCGTGCCCGTCCTGCTCGCCCTGGCGGCGCTGCGCCGCTCCCGGCTCGCCGCCGTCGCCGCGCTGGTTCCCGCCGTGGTGTGGGCCTCGCTCTTCGGCGGGGTGCTCACGGACAAGTCGGGCGCGCACGGCGGCGGCGCCGGCCGGCTGGTGGTGGTCAGCCACAACGTGGACGAGGACAACCGGGACCCGGAGCGCACCGCCCGTGCCCTCGCCGCGACGGGGGCGGACGTCCTGGCCCTGGAGGAACTGGCCCGGGACGCCGCCCCCGTGTACGCCCGCGAACTGGCCGCCGCCTACCCGCACCGGTCGGTGCACGGCGGGGTCGGACTGTGGAGCCGACACCGGCTGGAGGACGTCGAGGTGGTGCCGATCATGCCGTGGACCCGTGCGCTGCGGGCCACCGTTCGCACCCCCGAAGGACCCGTCGCCGTCTACGCCGCCCACCTCGCCTCGGTCCGCGTCCACCCGTTCCACGGCTTCACCACCGAGCGCCGCAACGACGCGGCCCGCCTGCTCGCCGACGCGGTCCACGCGGAGCCGCTGCCCCGGGTGGTGGTGCTGGGCGACCTCAACGGCACGGACCGGGACCGCGCCCTGGCACGCCTCACCTCCGGGCTGCGCTCCGCCCAGCGGGAAGCGGGCGACGGCTTCGGGTTCACCTGGCCCGCCGCGTTCCCGGTGGTCCGCATCGACGACGTCCTGGTCCGCGGAATGACCCCGCGCTCCTCCTGGACGTTGCCCGCCACCGGCAGCGACCACCTCCCCGTCGCCGCCTCCCTCACGCTGTGAGATGCGTCCCCGCCCACCGCCGGGCGGCCGGAGCCGGGGCTACCATGCGAACGACCGACACCCCCCACGACCAGGAAGGCACCGTGCCGCAAGCCCGGGCCAACGACCCCGTACCCGCCCCCGTACACGTCCTGCTCGTCGAGGACGACGCCACGATCCGCCGCGGTGTCCAACTCTCCCTGGAGCGGTACGGCTACCGGGTCACGGTCGCCGCCGACGGGCTCAGCGGGCTGGAGGGCTTCCGTGCGGGCGGCCACGACCTGCTGCTCCTCGACGTGATGCTGCCCGAGCTCGACGGGATCGGGCTGTGTCACCGCATCCGTGAGGAGAGTCTGGTCCCGGTCCTGATGATGTCCGCCCGCGGCGACTCCCTCGACGTGATCGCCGGGCTGGAGGCGGGCGCCGACGACTACGTGGTCAAACCCGTCGAGACCAATGTCCTGGTGGCCCGCATCCGGACCCTGCTGCGCCGCGCCACCTACCGGCCGCCCGCGGAGTCCGCCACCGCCGCCGACCGGGACCCCGTACGGCCGCTGGTCTTCGGTGACCTGAGCGTGGACCCCCAGGGCATGGAGGTGCGCCGGGACGGGCACCTCGTCCCGCTGACCCCCACCGAGCTGCGGCTGCTGCTGGAGTTCGCCGCCGCGCCCGGCGCCGTCCTCGACCGCCGCCGGCTGCTGCGCGACGTCTGGGACTACGGGTGGGAGGGCGACACCCGGGTCGTGGACCTGTGCGTGCTGCGGCTGCGCAAGAAGATCGGCAGCGGCCGGATCGAGACCGTCCGCGGCTTCGGCTACAAGCTCGTCCGCGGCTGACCGCGGTGAGCCTGTCCGCCTTCCGCACCCTGCGCTGGAAGATCGCCGTACTGACCGCCGTCGCCTGTTGCGCGGTCGCCGGAGTGATCGGCGTCCTCGTGCGCGACGCGGTCCACGACCGGGGCATGAAAGTGATGCGCGAGCACGTCGAGGACCGACTGCTCGCGGCGGAGAAGGAGTACGTCCGCACGGGCCGGGTGGGGCTCCCCGTCGACGCCCGCGCCCCCGAGGAACTGCCCGCGCCCCTGGCCCGCTTGCTGGCCGCCGAGCAGTCCGCGGGCTGGAACAAGGCCCTGTGGTACGACGTCGACCCGCCCAACTGGTACTGGATGTGGGGCGCCGCCGCGGTCGGGGACCGGGTGCTGGTCGTCCGGATGGACATGAGCCGGGAGGAACGCAACCGCCAGCTCCTGGACCGCCGCATCCTCATCTCCCTGTTCACCTCGCTCGCCGTCGTCGTCCCGCTCGCCGCCCTGGCCACCGAGCCCGTCCACCGGCGGCTGCGCTACGGCGCCCGCACCGCCCGGGTGATCGCCGACGGCGACCTCGACGCCCGCATCGGACGACCCGGACGGGCCCGTGACGAGATCACCGAGATGTCGGCGGCCGTCGACGAGATGGCCGCCGCCCTGCAACGCAAGCTGGAGGACGAGCGCCGGTTCACCGCGGACGTCGCCCATGAGCTGCGCACCCCGCTGATGGGCCTGGCGACCGCCGCCGGGCTGCTCAGCGAGGACGACGAGGCGACCGCCCTGGTACGGGACCGGGTACGGGCGCTGACCGCGCTGGTCGAGGACCTGTTGGAGATCTCCCGACTCGACGCGGGGGTCGAACGGGCCCGGCTGGACCGGGTGCCGCTCGCCGAGTTCGTCGAGGACGTGGTGCGGCGCTCGGGTGCCGGCTCCCAGGCGGACACCCGGATCACCGTCCGGGACGCGGCCGTGGTGGAGACCGATCCGCGCCGGGTGGAGCGGATCGTGGTCAATCTGGTCGTCAACGCCCACCGGCACGGAGCGACGCCCGTGGACGTCACCGTCACCGGCACCCGGATCGCCGTGCGCGACCACGGGCCGGGCTTCCCCGCGGCGCTGCTGGAGCACGGGCCGCGCCGGTTCCTCACCGGGGCCAGCGAGCGCGGACGCGGCCACGGCCTGGGGCTGACCGTCGCCGAGGGCCAGGCACGGGTGCTCGGAGCCCGGCTGACCTTCGAGAACGCCCCGGACGGCGGGGCGGTCGCGACCCTCCACCTGACCTCCGGCACCACCTGAAACGGAACCGAAACGGGACTACGCGGCGGCCGAAACGGCGTCGCACCGGCCCGGAAGAACGACTCCCCGAAGGTGGGGTGCGTACCCGGCGCACACGTCTTCCGGAGGTTCCCCGTGTCAGTCGATCACCAGTCAGTCGACCACCCGTCACTCGGTCCCCGTCCCCGTCCGACCCCCCGCCCGACCTTCCGCCCTGCGGGCCGACGGACCGTGCTCGCCCCGCTCGTCGCGGCGGCCGTGCTGGCGACCGGCACCGGAGCCTGGCTCTTCCTCGGCGGCGACGAGCGGCGCCTCGCCCCCGCCGTCACCGAGGCCCCGCCGACGCTCTCCGCGGCCCGGTCGCTGGACCTGCCGTGGCCCGCCGAGGGCCAGGCGAGCGTGACGGTCGAGGGGGTCGGCAGCCTCGGTACCCGGGGCGCCCAGACCCCGGTGCCGATCGCCAGCCTCACCAAGGTCATGACCGCCTACGTGATCCTGCGGGAACACCCCGTCCGAGCCGGCTCCCCGGGCGCCGACGTCCTGGCCGACCAGCGGGCCGCCGACGAGTCGTACTCGTCCGTCGAGTCGACCGTCCCGGTGGACGAGGGGCGCACGTACTCCCAACGGCGGCTGCTGGAGTACATGATGGTGGGCTCCGCCAACAACGTGGCCCGGCTGCTGGCCCGTTGGGACGCGGGCGACGAGCAGACGTTCGTCGCGAAGATGAACCGGGCCGCCGACGATCTCGGCATGGGCCGCACCACGTACACCGGGGTCAGCGGCATGGAGGCCAGCACCAAGAGCACCGCCACCGATCAACTCCGGCTGGCCCGCGCCGTCATGAAGGACCCGGTCTTCCGCGAGGTCGTCGCCACCGAGGAGGTCGAGGGCGGCAGCGGGGCGCGGGTGGCGAACACCAACAAGCTCCTCGGCCGGGACGGGGTCGTCGGTCTCAAGACCGGCTCCTCCACCCCGGCCGGCGGCAACCTCGTGTGGGCCGTCCGGCAGGAGGTCGCGGGCAGTTCGCGGCTGGTCCTCGGGGTCGTCCTCGGGCAGCGCGCCGGCAGCAACCCGGTCGCCGGCGGGGCCGCCGCCCACGAGGCCAGCCACGCCCTGATCACCGCGGTCCGCAGGGCCCTGCCGGACGTCATCGGCCGCGGATGACCCGAAGGTCCCTACGGTCGGTAGAGCGCCTCGATCTCGTCCGCGAAGTCCTTCGTGACGACGTTCCGCTTCAGCTTCAGGGACGGGGTCAGATGCCCCGAGTCCTCGGTGAACTGCGAGTCCAGGACGCGGAACTTGCGCACCGACTCCGCCTTGGACACCGCGGCGTTGCCGTCGTCGACGGCGCGCTGGAGGGTGGCCAGCAGATCCGGGTCCGACCGCAGGGAGGCCGCCGTGGCGTCGGCGGGCTTGCCGTTGTCCCGCGCCCAGCGGCCGAGGAAGTCCTCGTCCAGGGTGATCAGCGCGCCGATGAACGGACGCCCGTCGCCGACCACCATGCACTCGGCGATCAGGGCGTGCGCGCGGATGCGGTCCTCGATCACCGCGGGCGCCACGTTCTTGCCGCCCGCGGTGACGATGATCTCCTTCTTCCGGCCGGTGATCCGCAGATAGCCGTCCTCGTCCAGGGTGCCGATGTCCCCGGTGTGGAACCAGCCGTCGCGCAGCGCCTCGGCGGTCGCGGCCTCGTTGTTCCAGTACCCGGTGAACAGGTGCTCGCCGTGCAGCAGCACCTCGCCGTCGTCGGCGATCCGGACCACCGAACCGGGGAGCGGCTGCCCGACCGTACCGATCTTCTGCCGGTCCCACGGGTTGAACGTGGTCGCCGCGCAGCTCTCGGTGAGGCCGTACCCCTCCAGGACGGTGAAGCCGATGCCCCGGAAGAAGTGGCCCAGCCGTTCCCCGAGCGGTGCGCCGCCCGAGATTGCGTACTCGCCGTGCCCGCCCAGCACCGCGCGGATCTTGCGGTAGACCAGCTTGTCGAAGATCTTGTGCTTGACCCGCAGCCCCAGCGACGGGCCCTGGGCGGTGTCCCGGGCCCGGCTGTACGCAATGGCCGTGTCGGCGGCCCGGTCGAAGATCTTGCCCTTGCCATCGGCCTGCGCCTTGGCCCGGGCGCCGTTGTAGACCTTCTCGAAGACTCGGGGCACGCCGAGCACCAACGTCGGCTGGAACGAGGCCAGTTCGTCCGTGAGCTGGCGGATGTCCGGTACGCAGCCGAGCCGGATCGGCGCCACCATCGGCGCGATCTGCACCATGCGGCCGAAGACGTGCGCGAGCGGCAGGAACAACAGGATCGAACACTCGCCGGTGCGGAACAGGGGCCGCAGCCGCGCCACCACGTTGCCGCACTCCGCGAGGAAGCTGCGGTGGGTCAGCACGCAGCCCTTCGGCCGGCCCGTGGTGCCGGACGTGTAGATGATGGTCGCCGGATCGTCGGCCTTGGCGAGCGAGCCCCGTTCGGCGACCACCGCGTCACCGTCGGCCAGCTCCGCGCCGAGCCGTCCCAGCTCCTCCACCCCGCCCGCGTCGATCTGCCAGACGTGCCGCAGCGCCGGGAGCCGGTCGCGCACCGCCGCCAGTTCGGCCGCGTGGGAGTCCAGCTCGACCACGCAGGCCACCGCGCCCGCGTCGGACAGGATCCACTCCAGCTGTTCGGACGAGCTGGTCTCGTACACCGGGACGGTGACCCCGCCCGCGCTCCAGATCGCGAAGTCCAGCAGGGTCCACTCGTAGCGGGTGCGGGACATCAGGCCGACCCGGTCGCCGGGGCCCACCCCGGCGGCGATCAGGCCCTTGGCCGCCTTCTCGACCTCGGCGAGGAACGCGCGTGCGGACACGTCCTGCCAGGCGGTGCCCGCCTTGCGGGCGATCACGGCGACCTCGGGGTGACGCTCCGCGTTTCTGCGGACGATGTCGGTCAGATTGCCGTCCGTCGGGACCTCGTACAGGGCCGGAAGGCTGAACTCGCGCAAGGCTGCTGCTCCTCATAGGGCGCCGGCGCCACGACAGTGTGTCGCTGCGGCGGTCCGGTCACGGCTCGGCAGTGCCCCGGACTCCGCTGCCGGGCCCCGCGACCGGGGCGCGGTACACGGCGCCGGGCTCGGAGCTCGACGGGCACGACGGGACGGCCCGGACGTTACCGACCGGTACGACTCTTCGATAGAGGGTTCCGGCCAGATGTTCGCTGCGTCACATGTCATGGTGTTCCTGCGCGCACAGTAGTCCACCCCCTTCCCGACTGGGAAGTAACCGCAGGTCCGGTGCCCTCCGGTAGGCCCCTACGGCCCTGTCGGAGCACCGTGGGCCCACCGGGCCCGTTCTAGGGTCGGGGCATGCCAGTCACCGCGTCCCGAACGCGCCACCCCCGCACCCGCACCCGCGTTCACGTGGTGAGCGACGTCCACGGCAACGCCCGGGACCTCGCCCGCGCCGGGGACGGTGCCGATGCCCTCCTCTGCCTCGGTGACCTGGTGCTCTTCCTCGACTACGCCGACCATGCGCGCGGTATCTTCCCCCAGCTGTTCGGCGCGGAGAACGCCACCCGGCTCATCGCCCTGCGCACCGCCCGCCGCTTCGACGAGGCGCGGGCCTTCGCGGCTGAGCTTTGGGCGGGCGTCGACCGGAACGCGGCCGTCGAGCGGGCCGTCCGTGAGCAGTACGCCGAGTTGTTCGCGGCCCTCCCCACTCCGACGTACGCCACCTACGGCAACGTCGACATACCGGGCCTGTGGCCCGAGTACGCCCGCCCCGGCACCACGGTCCTGGACGGACAGCGCGTCGAGATCGGCGGGCGGACCTTCGGGTTCGTCGGCGGGGGACTGCGCAGCCCCATGCGCACGCCCTACGAGGTCGGCGACGAGGAGTACGCCGCCAAGGTCGAGGCGCTGGGCGAGGTCGACGTGCTGTGCAGCCACATCCCGCCGGACGTGCCCGAGCTGCTCTACGACACCGTGCCGCGCCGCTTCGAACGGGGCAGCCGCGCCCTGCTCGACGCCATCCGCCGCACCCGCCCCCGGTACGCCCTCTTCGGGCACGTCCACCAGCCGCTCGCCCGGCGGATGCGGATCGGCGCCACCGAGTGCGTGAACGTCGGGCACTTCGCCCGTACCGGTCGGCCCTGGGTGCTGGAGTGGTGAACCGCCCCCCTCGCACCGCACCGCGGGCCGTCGCACCCCACCGCGGACCGCTGCGTGCCGCCGGGTCCGCCCCGGGGCCGGGAACGGCCGGTCAGCGCTGCGCGGTAGCCTTCATCCCTATCCCGCGCGGCACACGCGCACCCCGCACCCACCGGACCGCATCTGGAGGAGCCACGGCGATGGCGGAGTACACC
The DNA here is from genome assembly GCF_042732055.1 of Streptomyces sp. NPDC059816. Taxonomy (NCBI): domain Bacteria; kingdom Bacillati; phylum Actinomycetota; class Actinomycetes; order Kitasatosporales; family Streptomycetaceae; genus Streptomyces; species Streptomyces sp. NPDC059816. The sequence goes on along the minus strand of NZ_JBHWIQ010000002.1, from coordinate 291,366 downwards.
AGTTCGAGCATCAGGATCGAGGCCGCCCCGGCCGAGGTCATGGCCGTGATCGCCGACTTCGCCCGCTACCCCGACTGGACCGGCGAGGTGAAGGAGGCCCAGGTGCTGGCCACCGACACCGACGGCCGTGCCGAGGAGGTGCGGCTCGTCATGGACGCCGGCGCGATCAAGGACGACCAGACCCTCGCCTACAGCTGGGGCGGTCCGCACGAGGTGAGCTGGACGCTGGTGAAGTCGCAGATGCTGCGCTCGCTGGACGGCTCGTACCTGCTCAAGGAGGCGGGGGAGTCGGTGACGGAGGTCACCTACCAGCTCACCGTGGACGTCAAGATCCCCATGCTGGGGATGATCAAGCGCAAGGCCGAGAAGGTCATCATCGACCGCGCGCTCGCCGGACTCAAGAAGCGCGTCGAGTCCGCCTGACGCGACGGGTCCGCCCCGGAACCGACCGGCTTCCGAGGACCGACCGGTCCGTACGGGCTCCGCGACCGTCCGTACGGTCTCTGCGACCGCCCGTACGGGCTCCGCGACCGTCCGTACGGTCTCTGCGACCGCCCGTACGGCGCGACGGTCCGTACGGCCGCGCCGTCGGTGGGCACCGCGGCAGGCACTAGCGTTCGGGCATGCGAACGATCCTCGTCACGGGCCCCGGCGGAGCGGGCCGCAGCACGGCTGCGGCCGCCACCGCGCTGACCGCCGCCCGCGCGGGACAACGGACCCTGGTCCTGTCCACCGACCCCGCCGACGGCCTCGGCGCGGCCCTCGGCATCCCCACCCGCCAGGACCCCGCCGAACTCGCGCCCGGCCTCACCGCCTGGCGTCCCTCGGCGGCGCCCTCCTTCGGCGAGGAACTGCTGCGCCTCCAGGACTGGGCCGCCCCCGCGCTCGACCTCGCGGGAGCCGCCCGGCTGGACGCCGAGGAACTCACCCCGCTGCCCGGAGCGGAGGAAGCCGCCGTCTTCCGCGCCCTGCGGGCAGCCGTCCGGGCCCCGCACGACGTGGTCGTCGTCGATCTGCCGCCCCTCGACCGGGCCCTCGCCCTGCTCGCCCTGCCCCAGCAGCTCCGCCGCTACCTGCGCCGACTGCTGCCCCCCGAGCGCCGGGCGGCCCGCGCCCTGCGTCCCGTCCTCGGCCGGCTCGCCGGCGTCCCGCTGCCCACCGCCGCCCTGTACGAGACCGTGGAACGCTGGGACGGGGAACTCGCCGCCGTCGAAGCCGTCATCGCCGACCCGGCCACCACCGTGCGGTTGGTCGCCGAACCCGGCTCCGCCGCCACCGACGCCCTGCACACCGCCGCCACCGGCCTCGCCCTGCACGGACTGCGGGTGGACACCCTCCTCGCCAACCGGGTGCTCCCCGAGGACACCGGCAGCCACTGGCTGGCCGGCGCGGTCGCCCAGCAGCGCAAGGCCCTCGCCGGCTGGGCCCCCTACCCCGTGCACGAGGTGGGGCACCTGGGCCGCGAGCCGCGCGGCGCTGACGACCTCGCCGCACTCGCCGTCCCCTTCGACCCCGCGCCCCCGACGCCCGTGACCTGGTCGCTCACCGACCGGATCGCCACCGACGGGGTACTGGTGTGGGCGATCCCGCTGCCCGGGGCCGTCCGCGAAGAGCTCGACCTGGTCCGTCGCGGCGACGAACTCGTCATCACCGCGGGACGGTTCCGCAGGATCGTTCCGCTCCCCTCCGCGCTGCGTCGCTGCACGGTCGTCGGGGCCGGCCTGCGCGACGGGCAGCTCCAGATCCGCTGTGCGCCCGACCCCGGACTGTGGCCGGCGAAGTGAAGGGGACACCGCCGTTCGGGTACCGTCGAAGGGGCGAACCGTCGTCTTCCTCAGGAGTCAGCCCGTCATGAGCGATGCCGAGCGCCCCGCCGCCAGCTCCAGCCCCGGTGCCGAAGGCGGCTCGGGCGGCAAGGACCAGCAGGGCGCCGCCCCGTCCGACCCCGGCTTCGACACCGACGCCTGGTCCACGGCCTGCGCCGAGGACCTCGCCGAGGAGCAGGCCCGCCGCCGGGCCCAGTACGGCCCGCCGCCCGGCTCCGCCACCGAAGAGCTGCGCAAGCTGATGGACGCGGTGGCCGACAAGCTCTCCGGGCTGTCCGGCCCGCTGCTCGGCCCCGCCACCTCGGGCGTCGTCCAGCAGGTGGTGCGCCAGGCTCGGGAGGCCGTCGAACCGGTCATCGAGCGCAACCCGGCGGTCTTCGACCACCTCACCGCCGCGGGCGGCGAACTGCTCGCCGCGTACCGCTCCGCCGTCCAGGCCCAGGAAACCCGCTGGACCCGGGGCTCCGCGGAGGACCCCCGCAAGAGCACCGACGGGGCCGCGTCCAACCACCCTGACGACCCTGACGACCCCGGTGACCAGCCGCGCGACGAGGGCACCGGCGGTGACGGCCGGATCGATCTCGACTGAACTCCCCCTCGGGTACGGTGTGCCGTGCGGGGCACGACCGAACTGAGGGACACATGGGACTGACCATCGGGGTCGACATCGGCGGCACGAAGATCGCGGCCGGAGTGGTCGACGAAGAGGGCGCGATCCTGGAGACGCACACCGTGCCCACGCCGTCCACCCCCGACGGCATCGTCGAGGCGATCTGTGACGCGGTCGGCGGCGCGGGCGGGGGCCACGACATCGAGGCCGTCGGCATCGGCGCCGCCGGCTACGTGGACGACAAGCGGGCCACCGTGCTGTTCGCCCCCAACATCGACTGGCGGCACGAGGCGCTGAAGGACAAGGTCGAGCAGCGGGTCGGGCTGCCCGTCGTCGTGGAGAACGACGCGAACGCCGCCGCCTGGGGCGAGTACCGGTTCGGCGCGGGCCGCGGACACGAGGACGTCATCTGCGTCACCCTCGGCACCGGCATCGGCGGCGGCATCATCATGGGCAACAAGCTGCGGCGCGGACGCTTCGGCGTCGCCGCCGAGTTCGGCCACGTCCGGGTCGTCCCCGACGGACTGCTGTGCGGCTGCGGCAGCCAGGGCTGCTGGGAGCAGTACGCCAGCGGTCGGGCGCTCGTGCGCTACGCCCGGCAGCGCGCCCGGGCCACCCCCGAGAACGCCGCGGTGCTGTTGGGACTCGGCGACGGCACCCCCGACGGCATCCAGGGCAAGCACGTGAGCGACGCCGCGCGGGCCGGCGACCCGGTGGCCGTCGACTCGTTCCGGGAACTGGCCCGCTGGGCCGGCGCCGGACTCGCCGACCTCGCCTCGCTGTTCGACCCCTCCGCCTTCATCGTGGGCGGCGGCGTGTCCGACGAGGGCGATCTGGTGCTCGACCCCATCCGGAAGTCCTTCCGGCGCTGGCTCGTGGGCTCCCACTGGCGACCCCACGCCCAGGTGCTGGCCGCCCAGTTGGGCAACCGGGCCGGTCTGGTGGGCGCGGCCGACCTCGCCCGACAGGGCTGACCGCTCCGGGCCCGCGGGTCCCCGTGTCGCGTCGAACGGGCTCCGGGGGCCGCGTACGTTGGGGGAATGGACTTCAACTCGGTTGCGGAACCCGACGGTTTGGCCGTGGTGCGGGTGCTGAGCTACAACGTACGGTCGATGCGGGACGACACCGCGGCGGGGGGGGGGCGGGGGGGGGCGCCCCCCCCCCCCCAGCGCCCCCCCCCCGCGCCGCCCCCCCAAGTATACACACGGCGCACAACACGCCCCCAC